>DHFK01000044.1 GCA_002400365.1 Anaerolineales bacterium UBA4826
ACCCAAAGAGGAACTCGCGGAAAAGATTTTGGATTTTGTCGCACAGCAGTTGTAGGACAAGTTGGCAACTTGTCCCACAATTTACACCAGCCGTATCCTTGCCCCGCACGCAAACTCCGGCGCGATCAGAAACCCCGCGCCGTCGCTCTGGACGGTGACGCCTGCGCTCTTCATCCGGATCCGGTCGCGCCCGAATCCTTCCACCTGTAACGTCAGCGCGTACAACCCCTCGCCGCGGCGCGCGAGTTGCTGCGCCATCGCGCTATCGCCGCGTTCTGGGCGCGCGAGCACGATGCTTCCCCAATCCATTGCTATCCGATAGCCCACCACATCGCTCGCCGCGTTGTGAACGCGCTTGGCTTCCACACCCAGCAGCGTGCGATAATCGTCGCGCGCGTGGTCAAGGTCCTTGACGGCGACGACGATTTCCTGGACACGCGCGCGGCTGCCCAGTCCTTCGGTCGGCGGTTCGATCCGCAATGCGCGCGGCGTATCGTCCTGAATCAGGAACGGCAGCGCGCCAATCGGCGATCCGCCGAACAGCGCGGTGCGCCACACGACGCGCTGTCCATCCGGTCGCACGCGCGACCCGGCTTGCGGTTCGTCGTAGTTGAGCGCGCGCTGGCGCAGTTGGGGGACGTCGTCCGCAATGTCGTTCGACGCGAGCGCGTAGCCGCCGAAGCCTTCGCTCACGCGCAGTCGTTCGACGCCGGCGCGCCAGAAGGTCTGCGCGGCAAGCGCGGCATCCTTGAACGCGACCAGTTCGACGTACGCGCCGTCCGCGAGCGCGACGAGTGCGTTGTGGCTGCCAAATGCCGGGTGTTCGCCGCCGGCGCGCGCGTCAAAACCGAGGCGGCGATAGGTCTGCATCGCCGCCGCGAGGTCGTTGACAAGGATGATGAAGTGATCGAACCCTATGATTGGCATTATGCTTTGTCTCTAAGTTCATCGAAGGTCATGCGCAGCGCGTTCCTTTTCTACGATCGCAGGTAGATCAAAATCGTCATCGCTG
Organism: Anaerolineales bacterium UBA4826; assembly: GCA_002400365.1. Classification (GTDB taxonomy): domain Bacteria; phylum Chloroflexota; class Anaerolineae; order UBA4142; family UBA4142; genus UBA4142. The sequence goes on from DHFK01000044.1 coordinate 1,013, forward strand.
CCACCACAATCCAGTGCATCGCAATGCTTCCCGCCAAATGATTTGTCCGCTCACGCAGAACACTGAGGACGACTCCTCCGATCCCCACCACGATTAGAGAGCCAAGATAGCCAATTATCTGAGCCACAGCGGTCGGAAGCAATGGCAGAACCAGCGCGTTCTGCTGCGCCGACAAAGCATTTGCCACGAGATGCCAGAGGGCAAAGACCGTATTGGTCGAAATCAAGGCTTGCGTCGTGTTCAAGGAGCGCTTGAAGAGCGCTTGAAGAATTCCGCGAAATAGAATCTCTTCAGTCAGCGCAGTGGCAATGGTCAATTCTACGCCGAGACGCCAGAGCAAACCAATCACGTCCAGGTCTTGGATTTCGCGATAACGAACGGGTTGAGCAAGCAGAAATGGAAAAGCCAAAAAAATGACCAGTGGGATGGCTAGCCCAAGTCCGCTCACCATGCCGAGGACGGCGCTTTGCCTCCACGCTCCCCCGCTCAAACCGATTGCCGCCCAACTTAGCCGGTTCGGAACGCGCGCCCACCACAATGCTGTTGTGAGGAGGACGAGAGTCCAGGGGAGATAGATTAGTTGCCGATCAACGCCCGTGGCATAGACGAACAATGCTATGCTGTTTGAAAGAAGGACTAGAGCGATGCTCAGGACTATTGCCTGCTTCATTCCGTGTACAAGTTGTATGCCGGTTCTTGCGCCGTCAGACTGAACTTGACCAGCGTCCTGACCGAAGTCCAGTACTCGGTCGGCAGGTCGCCGTAGGGATTCGCGGTGATCGGGATTTCCAGATCGAGCGATGGGTACACCCCATTCTCGATGTCGCGCTTGGTGATCGGATTCTCCGCCGCGTTCGCGTTGACCCACTGCACGCCGCCGTCGCCGTGCGCGGCATCCACGATGTATCTGGAGCGATTGATCTTGGGCAGACGCCTTTCGCCCGCGCAATCGCTGGACATGGTGCGTTGGAGACTGGCGGTGGTGTTGCCGATATTGTTGACGATAAGCGCAAGGGGGTCGAAATCATAAACAATCGAACCGCCGATCATCTCCCCCGCGACGAACGCGGAGCCGCGAAGCCAGAATCCGCGATCGGTGCACGTCTTGGAAACGGATGCGAGGAGCGCGTCGAACACCAGCGATTTGCGCGCGTTGTGTTCCAGCGCCTTGTCGTACAGCCCTTCGGCGACCGGCACGGTCTTGATGAACTGGATCACTTGGCGTCCGTTCAATTTCTGCCGACCTTGGCCAAAGTGCCCCTTGTCGTACTTTTTGCCGTCGAGGTAAAAGGGATGCACGTCAAAGGTCATCGGCACGTTCACTTCGACCCCTTGGAAAACATTGTCCACGAGACCCTGCATCACCGCATCACGAAAAGTGACCTGGAAATCAATCGCGAGGCCCGTCGCGTCTTCCATCACCTGGCGCATCAACTTGAACCCGCCGACGGCGTATGCCTGGTCTATGCGGACCGGCGGCGACTGGTAACCGCGCTTGGCTATTTCGCGCTCAATCTCCGGCGCGCGAATGTCATGCGTGAAGGACACGACGTCAATCTTGCGCGTGCGCAGATCGTACGACAAAATCGTTTGCGAGCCAATGAGCGCTTTCTCGGTGAGCGGCGGCTCGTGCGTCTCGCCGTACCCGAACAGGAGAAAGTTGACTCGGCCTTCGTTCAGTTCGCGGTCAATCCGCTTGAGATACGCCGGGTCGGCTTTGGCGTTTTCCGCGCGGCGTTTCCGCGCTTCATTGACGAAAGGAACGACCAGCGTATCAAAGAGCGATTCTTCTGCGGCGGCGGCGCTCGCGCGTTTCATCTCGCGTGACTCGGCGCGCGGATTCAAGTTAATGGGCAGACCCGCCGCGAATTGCGTGACCGCCGGCAGGGGCGTTGCGGACGGAACCACGGTTGCCGTGCTGACGGGAAAAGCGGCAGCATCTGGGACGACACCAGGCGGCACGATTTCGATAAACGCGCGCGTCATCTCGGCGTCGGGTTGAGCAGTTTGAACTTGCTGGACGGTCGTCCGCAAGCCGTACGCGCCGCTTACCAGACAGACGCCCGCGCCTAAAAGCAATAGCAAAACCTTGGATCTTTTTGCCATCGGTCATTCCTCAGCTTTATTTACTCTTTCGGATTATAGCCGGGTTGCGCGATTTCTCCAACTTTTGTGCAATTCGAATGTCTCGTGTTATACTGGTGTCAACGCTACCGGCGACGGGAGGAGGAGAGATGCAAGAACTGAAAGATCGCATCATGCAAGAGGGGCGCAACCTCGGCGGTGGTATACTCAAAGTGGATTCATTTCTCAATCATCAAATTGACCCGGCGTTGATGACGCGCCTGGGGCAAGAACTGGCGCGGCGCTTGCGCCACACCCAACCGACCAAAGTGCTGACCGCAGAAACGAGCGGCATCGCGCCCGCGCTCGCGACGGCTGCCGCGCTCGATATCCCATTGGTCTTTGCGCGCAAAAGCCCACCGCTGACCATGGACTATACGATCGTGAAAGAAGACGCGCGCTCGCGCACGCACGGCAAGATGGTGGAACTGATGGTTTCGACAGAGTACCTGACGCCGCGCGACCGCGTGCTGATCATTGACGATTTTCTCGCGACCGCGCAGACGATCGCCGCATTGGCGCGCCTCGTGGCGAAGGTGAACGCGCGGGTCGTGGGCATTGGAACCGTGATCGAAAAGTCATTCGAGCGCGGACGCGACAATCTGCGCGACGTCAACGTGCCGATCGCAAGTCTCGCCGTCATCGTCAACATGGACAACGGGAAGATTGTGTTTGAATGACCTCCACCATCATCATCCTCGATTTCGGCTCGCAGTACACGCAACTGATCGCGCGCCGCGTGCGCGAACTCCATGTCTACTCCGAACTCTTTCCCCACGACGCGTCGCGCGAGGAAATCGCGCGCTTGAACCCGCGCGGCATCATCCTGTCCGGCGGACCGGCGAGCGTGTACGATCCCGGCGCGCCCGCGCTGCCCGATTGCGTGCTCGATCTCGACGTGCCCGTGCTTGGCATTTGCTATGGAATGCAACTGCTCGCGCGCCGGCTCGGCGGGCGCGTTGAGAAATCAGAACGACGCGAGTACGGTCACGCGACGATTCACGTTGACCGCGCCGAATCGCTCTTCTCCAATCTCCCATCTCCGTTGTCCGTCTGGATGAGCCACGGCGATCAGATCGCCGCGCTGCCCGAGGGCTTTTTCGCGCTGGCGCACAGCGAGACCTGCCCGATCGCCGCGATGGCGCACCCGGCGCGCAAAATCTACGCGCTCCAGTTCCACCCCGAAGTCGCGCACACGCCGCAAGGACTCGACCTCCTCCGCCGCTTTGTGTTCGACGTCTGCGGTTGCGCGGGCGATTGGACGCCGGCGGCGTTCATCAGCGCCACGCTCGCCCAAATCCGCGCGCGCGTCGGCGCGGCGCGCGTGCTGTGCGCGCTGAGCGGCGGCGTGGATTCCACCGTGACCGCGACCCTCGTCGGGCGCGCGCTTGGAGCGCAGTTGGTGTGTGTGTTCGTAGACCACGGTTTGCTGCGCGCGGACGAAGCGCGCGCGGTCAACGAGTTGTTTCACAATCGGCTGGGGTTGGAACTGATCACCGTGGACGCGCGCGCGCGTTTCTTGGACCGGTTGCGCGGCGTGACCGATCCGGAGACAAAGCGAAAAATCATCGGCGCGGAATTCGCGCGCGTGTTCGAGGAGACCGCCCAGTCGCTGACCGGCGACAAACCGGCGCGTTTTCTCGCGCAGGGGACGCTGTACCCGGACGTGATCGAATCGCGCGCGCCGGAGCGCCAATCGGCGGCGCGCATCAAGACGCATCACAACGTCGGCGGCTTGCCAGCGGACCTGCAGTTCGAATTGATCGAGCCGCTGCGGTATTTGTTCAAGGACGAGGTGCGCGCGGTTGGCTTGGAACTCGGCTTGCCGGAGGAAATGGTGTATCGTCAGCCATTTCCGGGTCCTGGGCTAGCCGTTCGCATCTTGGGCACAGTGACGCCAGAGAGACTAGATGCGCTGCGCGCGGCAGACGCGATTGTGCGCGAGGAGATCGAACGCGCGGGGCTTGCGCGCGAGGTGTGGCAGTACTTTGCGATCCTCACGCCGCTGAAAACGGTCGGCGTGATGGGCGATGGTCGAACGTACGAGAATGTCGTGGCAGTGCGGGCGGTGACGAGCGCGGATGGCATGACAGCGGATTGGGCGCGCCTGCCGTACGATGCGCTGGCGCGGATCAGCACGCGGATCGTCAACGAAGTGCGCGGGGTCAATCGCGTGGTGTACGACATCACGAGTAAGCCGCCGGGAACGATCGAGTGGGAATGAAAAAGGGGCGAGATTACCTCGCCCCTACACGCGTTCGACTGTCTACCGACGGAACCAACCACCCATCATCCCGCCTCGGAAACCGGCGTTGGGTTGGAATCCACCCATCATTCCGCCGCGCAAGTTGCCCGGGGCAACCCTCGCGCCGTAGCCGCCCATCATTCCCGGTCCGAAGCCGGCTGCGCCAGTCCAACCGGGACACGCGCCGCCGTTTGCGTCAAAGTACGCGTCCATCGCGTCCATGTGCTGAATCATCCAATCGGCTTGCGCTTGCGTCACGCGAAGCGTCCCATCTTTCACCGCTTGCTGAATCAGCGCCTTGTGCGCGGCTAGGACATCGTCGTGCAGTTTGGTTAGACTGATCTCTTTGGACTGCGCGATTTGCGCGATTGTCTTGCCCGCGCGCAATTCCGCGTTCAGTTGATCGAGCGTCAGCCCCAGTGCCTTGGCGACCGCATCCTGCATCTTGGTAGACCAATCCGCCCCAAACCCAAAGCCGCCCATCATCCCGAATCCACCGTGCATCGGACCGAACCCGGGCGCGGGCGGAGTGGGCGTTGGCCCCTGCGCGAACGCGATAGTTGCGCCCAAGCCGAGCGCGGCGAGCGCGCCCAGAACGACCGCCACCGCGACTAGTTTTCTCATCACACACCTCCAGATTTTTTGTAGATACGATTCTGCGCTCAATGTAACACTGTCGTGTGAAGAAGGTGTGAAGGAGGTGTGGGATTTGCGTGCGATTCTAGCCCCAGCGCTTTGATCAAATGCGCGTGAACGTCGCGCGGTACGGCTTCTGCCGGCGCGTCGCGGTAGAGCAGGAGCGTTTTCTCCGTCGTGTCCACGACCACGCGGCAATAGCGACAGGTCGCCAGGTGACGCTCGATGGCTTGGCACAGCGCGGCGTCGAGTTCGCCATCCAGAAAGCCGGATAATTGCGCGATCAGTTCTTGGCAGAACTGAGAAACGGTGGGTTGCATCAGTTGTTTAGATGCGCGATCGGGTCAAAAGTTTCAACTGTCCTCTATAGTTCCCCTCTGATTTCGCGTTCCAGCCGCGCGAAGAATGTCGCCATGTACGCGTGGCGTTCGTCCGCGATTTGGCGCGCGGTCGCCGTAAAGACGCGTTCGCGCACTTGACTCAGTTTGACGGCGAACTCGGCAACGGGCGTGTGCTCTGAATTGCGCTGGTCGCGCGTCGCCACCGCGTCGGGCGCGACCGCGCCCCACAAGCGCTGGTTGAGCGCGCCGGCGACGGCGTACGCGCGTGCCACGCCGATCGCGCCAATCGAATCGAGTTTGTCCGCGTCGAACAGGACTTGGGCTTCGCGCGTTTGTGGTGCTGTGTTCCCGCGGAACCGATGGGCGGCAATCGCGTGCGCGACGGCGTCGGCTTGCGCTGGCGCAACGCCGCGCGCGAGCAAAATGGCGCGGGCGCGTGCGGCTGCCATTTGCGCGTGATCGCCGCCGCTCGCGTCCTCGTCCGCCCGCGCGATGTCGTGCAAGAGCGCGGCGGCGCGCACGATCGCGACGTTCGCGCCTTCCGCGCGCGCCAAGCGCTCTGCGAGCGCGAGCACGCGCAGCACATGATCGAAATCGTGCGCGCTCTCCGCGCCGTGATAGTATGTCTTGGCTTCGTCAACGGTCAGCATCGTTATTTGTCTCCCCGTTCAGAAATGGTATAATAAGCGCAGGAATTTTCGATTTTCGATTTCAGGTTTAGTGACGACAGACAGAGTTGAATCGAAAATCGCAAATCCAAAATCGAAAATGGATATGTCTGCGAAAGACTTGTCAGTGAGTCGTCTCACCGCCATCGTCACCGGCGTCGTCCAGGGCGTAAACTTTCGCTGGTTCACACAGCGCCGCGCGGCGGAACTGGGAGTCGTCGGTTATGTGCGTAATCGCTCTGACGGCTCGGTCGAATTTGTCGCCGAAGGTTCGCGCAACGCGCTGCAACGCCTCTTGGACGCGGCGCGGGTGGGGCCATCCTCTGCGGTTGTCGCAAACGTGAGCGCGCAGTGGAGCGCGCCTACGGGAGAATTCCAGCGCTTTGAAATTCGTTTCTGAGTCAAATCCGCGCGTGGACTTGGTTGTCTCTCGATGATGCGTAAAAATTCCGAACGCGTCGCGTGGTTCGTCATCTTGGGCGCGTTCGTCGTGTTTCTGGCGCTCTGCGCGATCGTGCCCCTGAGCGTGCGTTATTATCTACGACACGCCACCACGCGTCAAACGGCAACGCTCGATGTGATCGGCGGGACGGTGCGCGTGCTCGAACCGGGTGTCGCCGCGCCGATCGCCGTCACCGGCACGATGCAGTTGCCCGAAGGCACGGCGATTGAAACCGACGAAAATTCGCGCGGCATACTTACATTTGCCGATCGCAGCACGGCGATTCTTTTTCCGGGCACGCAGATCACCTTGCGCGAGATGCGCGTCGCCGCCTTCCCCTGGGGCGTCGAGCCGACGACGGTGCTGATCGTCCAAACGCGCGGCACCTTGCGCGTGGGCGCAGCGCAGCAGGTCGCGCCGGGAGGCGACGTGACTGCGCCGCGGCAATTCCAGATCAAGTTGAGGCAAGGTACAGTGACACTGACGGAGGGAAGTTATCGCATTGTCGTGGAGGCGGACGCGTCACAGGTGTCGGTGCGGGATGGGCGCGCCGACGTGGAGGCGCAAGGTCGCGTCGTGACGGTTGGCCGCGGGCAGCGCACGGTCGTGCGCCGCAACGAGCCGCCGCTGTCGCCCTTGCCGGCCGCCCAGGACTTGGTCGTCAACGGCGACTTGCAGGACCCGCTCCCGCGCGGGTGGAACGAGGTGCACGATCCCCTGAATGACCCGAACATTCGCAACGGCGTCGTCCAACCCGAGCGTGTGGGGGAGCGGATGGCAGTGCATATCGTGCGCGCCGGTTCCAACCAAACCAGCGCGATCACCGGCATCATCCAGTATTTCAATCGCGAAGTCTCGGACTATCGTTCCCTGCGGTTGGCGGTGGACGTCCGGGTGCACCTGCAGAGTTTGTCCGGCGGCGGCATTCTTAGTTCCGAATATCCGGTGATCGTCCGGCTGAAATATCGGGACGTGTACGGCAGCGAAGCGGAATACGTGCACGGATTCTATATTCAGAACGCCACGAACAATCCGACGGTGAACGGCGAACTCGTTCCGCAAGACGTGTGGATCCCCTTTGAGAGCGGCAATCTGTTTGAAACGCTCGAGCCCCGACCGTTCGTGATTACCTCGCTCCAGATCTATGCCTCGGGCTGGGACTATGATTCGTACGTCACCGGCGTGCGGCTAATAGTTGAATAGTGCGATCATTGGATAGTGCAATAGCCGAGGCCCTAATTGGGCAACTATCGCACCACGCTATCCAAACCCCAGCCCTCTTTCCTTCAAACTCACGAACTTTTGCCCCGCGCCGATCACTACGTGATCGAGCACGTCAATGTCCAGAATCTTTCCCGCCTTGACGATTTCGCCAGTCACCGCCACGTCTTCCGGCGAGGGCGTTGGATCGCCGGAGGGATGATTGTGCGCGACAATGATCGCCGCGCAGTTTTGCCGCACCGCTTCCTTGAACAACTCGGCGACGCGAATGACGGTCGTGTTGACCGAGCCGCTGTAAACGGTCGGTATGCCCAGCACGTGGTTCTTGGTGTCAAGGAGCAAAGTGCGCATGACTTCTTGCTCCATCACGCTCATATCGGACAGCAAAGTCACCGCGTCGGCAGGGGATTTGACGACTGGGCGTTCCCCCGGCGCGGCGACGCTCAAACGCCGTCCCAGTTCGAACGCGGCTTGCAATTCGATGGCTTTGACCGCGCCGATGCCTTCTGCGCGGGTCAACTCGCCGTGCGGCGCGCGCGCCAAGCCGCCCAGCCCACCGTACTCGCGGAGCAGGCGTTCGGCGAGATGAAGCACATGCTCGCCGCGGCGACCGGTGCGCAGGATGATCGCGAGCAACTCTTCGGTCTTGAGCGCGCTAGCGCCTAGGCGGCGCAAGCGTTCACGCGGCAAATCGCTTTTGTCAACCGTCGTCAGCAAATACTCGGCGCGCGGGGAGGGGTTCTCGGATGGCAGCATCGTCGCATTCTCCGAAGGACTGGATTGGTCGCAGCGTCGTCGAGCGCTCTGCGGCGCTGTCATTATAAGCGACGCGCGCGCATTTGGCAAACGGGAAACGTTTGTCATAGAGCAGTTTTTGATTTATACTGTTGCGCGACCATGCGACCCATCTTTACGATCCGACCGAGTCCCTGATGTCTGACCACGCGCATCCGGTATCCATTCTGCGTCCGATTGCCTGGGCGACGGCGATTTTCCTGCTGGGCGCGTTATTCGCCATTCAAGCCTTTCCATTGCCCGAGTGGCGTCGCGTCCTGCTCAATATTCTCCTGTTTGGCTTTGCGATCCTTTCCTTTATGATGTTGCAGATGGTTGCGCGGAAATCTTCGGTCGGCGCGCGGTTCACCACCTTGGCGGGTTTGGCTTATCTCCTCGTGATCGCGGCGGCAGATTACTTGATGGCGACGGTGGATATGACGCCCTTGTACACCGTCGTCATTATCATCATGGCAGTCATCGCCGGGCGCCGCTCTGCGCTCATTGGCGCGGCAGTGGCAAGCGTGCTACAAGTGACGGAGGGGGGTTTTGTCGCTGATCGAATCGGTTGGGGTTTTGGCGGGTTTCTGCGCATCATCGTCTATTTTCTGTCCGCGCTCGTCGTCTCGGAACTTGCCGAAGCCCTGACCCGGCGCTGGCGCGAGGCGGTCGCGCAAACCGAGCGGCAGCGCCGGGAGATCGAACGGCGCAAAGACGAGTTGGAGGGACTGTACCAAGTCTCGCAAGCGTTTGCCAACCTCACCGACGCGACGGCAACGTTTCGCAGCGTGACCGAGCGGATCGCGCGCCTGCTCGGCGCGGAAATCTGCATCCTGGCGCTGCTCGAAGAGCGCGGCAACCGCGTCCGCGCCATGGCGCCCGGCTACGGCTTGAGCGACGAACAGATCGCGCGCTTTGCGTATGAGGTGACCGACGAAATCGTCGCCGTGTGGAATATCGGCGAATGCGAATGGCTGATGTTGGAAGATTTTTCCGCTTTGCCGGTCTATCTCCGCGAATTGGCGCAAGACCTCCGCATCCATCAATTGATCGGCGCGCGGATGATGTGGCAGGGGCTTCCCAGCGGCGTGATCTTTGTCGCGAACAAAAGGGAAGGCGGTCCATTCGCGGAGAAGGACGCGCGGCTGTTGAGCATCTTGGCGGGGCAGGCGGCGGTCGCGGTTGAAAATGCGCGGCTCTATCGCCAGGCGCAAGCGAATCTGCGGGACGTGACCCGGCTGTATGCGATAAGCGCGCAACTGATCGAACAACTCGACCCGCGGGAAATTCCCGCGCGCGTCGTCGCCGCGGTTGCCGACGCGCTGAGCGCGCCGATTGCGACCATCGCGTTGGTGAACGAAACGACCGGGCTGTTGGAGTATGCGGCGACCGTGGGCGTACCCGCAGAAGCGCTCGAGATCCCTTTTCGCGAGAATGGTTTCGGTATGGCAGTGGTGCGCACCGGCAAGGCGCGTTTTATCGAAGACATTCAAACGATGCAAGAGGCTAGTCCGGTTTCGCGGGTCTGGGGCTACCGGGCGATCGCTTGTTTGCCCATTAGTCGCGGCGAAAAGCGCATTGGCGCGCTCTACGTCAACTATTCCGAACCGCACGTCTTTACCCAAGTCGAAAAAAACGTCCTGGCGACCTTTGCGAACCAAACCGCGATCGCGCTCGAAAATGCGCGGTTGATGCGCGCCGAACAGCGCAAAGCCATGGAACTTGCCGCGCTGGCTGACTTGAGCCGATCGCTCGCGGAAACGATGAACCTCGAAGAATTGTTCCGCGCCGTCGAGCGCCAAGTCCGCCGCAGTCTGCCCGCCGGCGATGGGGGAGCATTGCTGATGTACGACGCGACAGACAATACGCTGACGACGCGCGCGGCGTTTGGGTACGACGATGATCAAGTCAGTCGGCTCGCGCTTGCGCCGGGTGAGTCTATCGCCGGCGCGGTCTTCCAGTCCGGCAAAGGCATGTTTCTCAGCGGCGCCGAGCCGATTCAAGCCGCGCGCGCCTCGATGCGCCCGGAGAACGCCGCGCGCTTTGCGCGGACCGCGCACCCCAACCGGCGATCGAAGAGCGTGATCTGCGCGCCGCTCAAGATCGGCGCCGAAGTGCTGGGCGTCCTGCTTCTGGACAATTTCAAATCACCCGAAACCTTTACGCCGGAGGATCTGCGCTTTCTGGAAGCCCTGGCAGACCGCGCCGCCCTCGCGATCCGCAATGCCCAACTGTACGAACGCGGCTTGCGCCGCGCGGCGCAGTTGAGCGTCGTCGCCGAGGTCGGTCATCGCGTGACTTCGATCTTGGACATGGATGAACTGACGCACACCCTGGTGCGTTTGGTGCACACCAAGTTCGGTTATCGCTATGTGCATCTCTTCATGGTCGAAGCCGAAAAGCGTCAGGCGCTCCTGCGCGCCGGCATTGGCGCGGGTCAAGCCGCAGGCATCTCCGAGCCGTTCGCCATACCGTTTGACGCCGGGATGGTCGGCTGGGTCGCCGAAAACGGCCAGGTGCTGCTCGCGAACGATGTCACGCAAGAGCCGCGCTTTCTCTTTCACCCCGCTGTGCCGGACACGCGCGCCGAACTGACGGTCCCCCTGCTGATCGGCAGCCGGACGATCGGCGTGCTCGACGTGCAGAGCGAACGCCTCAAGGTCTTTGAGCCGAGTGACGTGGCGACGCTCGAGACGCTCGCCGGGCAGGTCGCCATCGCGATTGAAAACGCCCGTCTGTACGGCGAGGTGCGCGAGCAGGCGCGGCGCGACAGTTTGACGCAGGTGTACAACCACGGATATTTTCTGGAACGTCTGCACGAAGAGATCGAACGCGCCCGGCGCGACGCGCGCCCGCTGGCGTTCATCATGCTCGACATTGATTTCTTCAAAGAGTACAACGATACGTACGGTCACGCGTTTGGCGATGTGGTCCTCGGCGCGATCGTCCAGGCGATTCGCGCGCACGTCAAACACTCGGACTTGGTGGGACGCTGGGGCGGCGAAGAATTCTGTATCGCGTTGTTGAACGCAGACGCCGCGCAAGCCGTGATCGTCTCAGAGCGAATTCGCAAGACCCTGGCAGCCACGCAGTTGCCACCGCAGGATGGCAAGCCGATTCCCATTCCGACGGTCAGCCAGGGCATTGCCGATTTTCCAAACGACGCCAGCAACGGCGCGCAATTGGTGGATGTGGCGGACGCCGCGCTCTACTCCGCCAAAGCGCATGGGCGCGATCAGGTGTGTGTCTTTGGTGACTGCTGAGGGTGTGAAGATGAACCGCCCCCCATTCCGCCGGCGCAACCGTGAGCGCGTGCGGCTTGTCCTCATCATCCTGCTGGCGTTTGCGCTGCGCGTCTATCGTTTGGACGCGCAGGCGCTCTGGTGGGACGAAAGTCTCAGCGTCTATCGCGCGACGCGCGACCTCGGCGCGGTGCTTGCCAATACAATCCTCATCCAAAACGTCGTGACGATTGACACCTTGCCCCAGTTGTACTTTGTCTTGCTCCATTTCCTCGTCCGCGCGTTCGGCATCGGCGAATTCGCGCTCCGCTTTTTCTCGGTCGCCGTAAACGTCGCGACGATTCCGCTTTTATACGCGCTCGCGCGGCGCTGGCTCGCGCCGTCTGCCGGACTGATTGCCGCGCTGCTCGGCGCGCTCTCGCCCTTTTACGTTTGGTACGCGCAAGAAGCGCGCCCGTACGCGCTGGTGCTGTTCTGGAGCACGCTCGCGGTGTACGCGCTCACGCGCGCGTTTGGAGTGGGACGCGGACGAGCGCGGATTAACGCGGCTGAGGATCGTTCCATCCGCGCTCGTCCGCGCTCGTCCGCGTCCTATCTATGGCTGGGAGTCTACTTCCTCGCCGCGATCGCGTCGCTCTACACGCACTATTACGCGGTTTTCCTTTTTCCTTTTCACGCGGTCTTGATCGCCGTGTTGGTCTGGCAAGTCCCGCGCGCTCGCGCGTTCATCCTTCTACCCGCGCTCCCGCTGGCGACGGTGTTTTTTCTGCTACCTCAGATCGGCGCGAGCGCCGCCGGCAACGTGGACACGGGACCCTCCTTCGTCCCGCTCTTGATCATCCTGCGCGATTTGCTCAACTCGTTCAGCGTCGGCGTCACGGTGGACCTGGCGCAGGTCTGGGGGATTGACGCGGCGCTGGGGATGTTGTTTCTGATAGGAATTGCGTTCNNCGAATTCAAAATCATGTCCTGAGCAGAGCCGAAGGATCAAAATGCAAAATTCGATGGGACGATTGGGAATCTGGGATTTTGAATTTGGAATTCTGATTTTGGCGTACCTGGCTATTCCGATCGTCTGCGTCCAGGTGTTGTCCTACCTCCGCCCGCTGTACCAAAACTCGCGCTATCTCATCGCGCTCAGCCCGGCGTTCTATCTCGGCGTCGCGGCAGGCGTGGTGGCGCTGGCGCGCTGGGCGAAACCGCTTGCGCTCGTCGCGCTCGCCGTGTTTCTCGCGGGCGCGGCGCTTTCGCTCAACAATCTGTATTTTGAGCCGCGTTGGGGCAAAGACGACCATCGCGCGTGGGCGGAGTACTTGCGCGAACGCGCGCAGCCCGGCGATTTCCTGATCTTGGACTCGCCGCACACCGAGGAGTTGTATCGGTACTACGCCGACGATTGGCTGCCGATGACCACTCTGCCGATCCTGCGCGCCGATGGCGCCGAGTCGCCGGACGCGGACCTGGCGGCGGTGCGCGACGCGTATCGCCAGCGCGCGCGCGTCTGGTTCCTGGAAATGCACGTGCCTTTCGACGATCCAGACGCGCGGATCGAGAAATTGTTGAACCAGGAAGGCGTGCTGCTCGATCAGGCGAATTTCGCCGGCACCAGCACGGAAATTTCGCTCGCCTTGTTTGCGCGGACGCTGCCGGTCGCGCAACCGACCGACATTCGGTATCCTTTGGACATTGCCTTCGCCGGGCATTTGCATCTGAAGGGATACGACGCGCCGCTGACTGCCCCGCCCGGCAAGCGCGTGGTGGTGCGGCTCTATTGGCAGATTGACGAACCGGTCGGCGAGGATTACGCCGTGTCGCTCCGGTTGGTGGATCAAGCCGGAACGTTCGTCGGGCAATGGGACGCGATTCCGCCGGGCAATCGCGCCGGCAGTTCGACCTGGCGCGCCGGAGCAATCATCGTGGACGCGCACGATCTGCCGATCAGCGCTGCCGCGCGCCCGGGGAACCATCGTCTCCAGGTAGTGCCGTACCATTCCGCCACCGGCACAGCCCTGGGCGATGTCGTGACGCTGGGCGAACTTGAAATACTAAACCTTGCGCCGGCGCGCTAGCAAGAACCGGCGCAAGGATGGATGGGACATTGACACGCGGCGAAGAAATGCTGATGCGCCCGGACGAATACCGGGTGATGTTTGAAATCGAGGATGGGTATTGGTGGTATCGCGGTTTGCGTGTGCTGCTCAAAACTTTGCTGACGCGTTACGCGCCGGCGCAGCCGCACGCGGCGGTGATCCTGGACGCGGGCTGCGGGACAGGCGCGAATTTGCGGATGCTTCAGACGTACGGCCGCGCGATCGGCGTGGACATTGCGGTGGAGGCGATTGCCTTTTGCGGCGCGCGCGGCGTGCCGCGCGACCGCGCCTTGGTCGCCTCGGTTACGGACCTGCCCTTTCGCCATCAACTTTTCGATCTCGCCGTGTCGTTCGACGTGATTTGCAATATCCCGGATGATGTCGGCGCGTTTGGCGAAGTCGCGCGCGCGCTCAAGCCGGGCGGATATTGCATCGTGGGCTTGCCGGCGTACCAATGGCTGTGGAGCATGCACGATGTCGCGGTCGGGCACCAGCGGCGCTATTCTGCGCGCGACGTGCGCGCGAAACTCGCGCGCGCCGGTCTGCGCGTCGTCCGCGTGACGCACACGAACGCGCTGCTGCTGCCGCTCGTGATCGTCCAGCGCTTGTTGCGGCGGCGTGAACTAGAGCGCGGCGGCGCGATCGAGTCGGATTTGCAGATGGACTTGCCGCGGTGGGCAAACGCGGTGCTTTCGGTGGTCTATCGCGCCGAGATCAACCTGGCAACATGCCTGGATATTCCATTTGGTTTGTCAGTCATTGCCGTCGCGCGCAAACCCACCAGCCAACTAACGAACGAACAAACCCAGCCATGATCAAGTCTTGGATCGCGATTCTCCTGCTCGTCCTGATGGCTTTCCTGCTCCGCGTCTATCGCCTGGATTTCGTGTCGTTGCGCGGCGACGAAGCGTTTACCGTGATTTTCGTCCAGCGCACGTGGGAGGGCTTGTGGAAGGGTATCAGCACGGTCGAGCCGAACCCGCCGCTGCTGTACCTTGCG
>DHFK01000116.1:0-4530 GCA_002400365.1 Anaerolineales bacterium UBA4826
AAGCCAAGCCGATGTCGCTTGAAGCGTACCAGCGCCAACTCGGCGCGGTGATATCGCATACCGCTGGCGGAGTGCGCGAGCGATTAGGCGAGATTCGCGTCCCTACGCTCGTCATCCACGGCGATGTGGATCCGCTCGTGCCGTATGCGAATGGGCAAGCCATCGCCGCCGGCATCCCCAACGCGAAACTCTGCACCTACGCGGGCGTAGGGCACCTGCCGACGATTGAAGCGACGGAGCGGTTCAATCGCGAGGTGAGGGAATTCTTGAATGACCAATGAGCAAATGACAAATCTTGAAACGACGGAAGCGGATGTAAGGCAAATCGTGTTTCAATTTCACGACGATTGACGAGTCATTATTCAGGGAACTGGACGAGCTGACAAAGCGAGGGATTGAACGATTCAGGAAAGAAGGACTCATCTGAGGTCTGTGTCGTTGATGCTGTCATCACGCTCGAACCCGCGGAGGTCGCCTCCGATGTACGAAACTGAATACACGTCGCAAGCCGCCGAGGATCTCAAATGGTTCAGCAAACGCGAACAGAAAATAATCCTGGATGGAATTGACGATAATCTTCGCTACGAACCAACCGTCGAAACGCGCAATCGAAAACCGATGCGCCCCAACGACGTCGCTGAGTGGGAGTTGCGGCTTGGCGATTTTCGCGTCCTATATGATGTAGATGAGATCGTCCGCGTTGTCGAGATTCAGCGCGTCGGCGAGAAACGTCGCGATCGTTTCTTCTTCCGTGGACGAGAGGAGGAAATATGATGACCTGGAATTACCGAGTGTTCAAGGAAAAGAACGGCGAATACATCATTCGGGAAGTTCATTATGATGCGAATGGCTCCATCGTCGCTTGCACAGAACGTGCGGTTGAACCCTTTGGCGAGTCGCTGAAAGAATTGGCGAAGGATATCGAATGGTTCAAGGAAGCCCTGACGTTGCCGGTGCTGACGCTGGCAGACATTCCGCAACCCAAAGAACACAAACGCAAGCGTGACCGCCGCAAAAACATGTCGCGCGAACAACTGGAAGAAGAACTTGGGGTTGCCAAGCCGACAGTCGCGCGACGCGCCCCGCGTCAGCCGAGCGGCGCCAAGCGCGTTCTTGCCACGTCAGGCAAAAAGCGCAATTGACGTGATCGCCGCGTTCGAACGCGCGCGGCGTGAAGCCGTCACGAATGCGCGCGAAGCGAAGGCGAAAGAAGAGAAGAAAACGCGCGGCGGAGTGACTGGACAGAATTGGTGTAGAGGAATTACCGTGCAATAGAATCAAGATAGAATGAGCAGCCAGAGGTAAAGATGCCCAAACGAGTGCGCGAGTCCAAACCACGGTACGAAGAACCAACCTATTTGAACACAATCAGTGTGGGTTCCGCAGAAAAAATGGTCTCCCTTCCAGATGGCGTAGTTGACCTGACAGTGACTTCACCGCCCTATTGGAATGCGATTGACTATCGTTCTCACGCATCCAATCCGACACACGATTATCGAAGCCGGGTGACCGAACATACCTACGACGAGTATTTGGACTTTCTGCGTCGCTGCTTTCAAGAAGTATATCGCGTCCATCGTCCTGGAAGTCTTGTTGCTGTCATCGTTGGAACAGTTTTGCAAAACGGCACTCACATTCCATTACCGCACCATTTCGTGCGGGTAATGGAGAAAATCGGGTTCGAGTTCTACGAAGAAATCCTCTGGCACAAATGCACGGCCGGAATTCGGCGCGCGGGAACATTTATTCAGCATCCTTTCCCAGGTTACTATCACCCGAACATCATGACGGAACATATTCTTGTATTCCGCAAGCCTGGTGAACCAATCTTTCGGAAGCGTAGCCCGCACCAGAAAGAACAGAATCGTCTACCGATTGATTCTCTGTTCACCCATGACATTGCCAACAACATTTGGAACATCGCGCCAGTGCCACCGAGAGTTGTTGACCACCCTTGCCCATTTCCAGAAGAGATCCCTGATCGTTTAATCAAACTCTTTTCGTACAGCGGCGATCTTGTGTTGGATCCCTTTGTCGGTTCGGGAACAACACTCAAAGTTGCCAAGCACCTCGAACGCGATTTTGTCGGCTTTGACATTGAGCCGAAGTATGTTGCACTAGCCCAAAGACGGCTTGGTGAGAAATCTGGGATTCGCGCCAGTCAGCTGATCCTCGAATTCAAGAAAATTGTACCGGGCGAACAGGTTGCTGCCAAGAATCCTAAACAGCGCCGCTATCGGAAAGCAATTCAACAATCCGATTCTTCGAATCTTCCGCTCTTTGACCACCGGGACAAACCATAATGGACACAATGCCTCTTCTCCGAGCCATCGCACAGGTGGGACGTGCGAACCCAATGCGTCCCGCTCTTCAAGATGTTGAAATTTTTCATCACTACTTTGAACAGGGTCAACTGAACGAAAAAAGCCTTGATGAGCGCGATGGTTCATGTACGCGTCGCGAACTTCTTCTGCGTTATTTACTCCTTGAGGCGGTTCTTGATCAAGGACCTGACACCGAAGGTGTCCGGCTTTTGCTTGTTCAAGTGACCAACGCGTTGTATCGCAACGAAGTCCGCTTCTTGCATCAGCCAGCAGAATTCTTCCGCGAATTGGGCATTGCGGTCAATGAGATCACTTCAACGCACGATGCCGTCAAGAAATTACGTGCACGCCAATGGGCAGAGGCCAACCAGACCAATCCCAACAAATACAACCTGTTTCTCGAAAACGCGAAACAGGTCTTGAACTATGCTGTTTTTCGCTGGGGAGTTCCTTTGGCAGTGCCGCTTCTCTTGACGAAGGATGAATCTGACGAGGCGCGAAAACCAGGAGCGCTGTTGCAATACTTGGAGAGCTGGGCGTCTGCCGAAGAGATGTCGCAGCAGGTCAAAGATCATCCGCGCTACGGATTGGGAAAAGCCATCGGCGACAAAGCCGCACACTTGTTCGCCAAATGGATGACGCATAGTTATCGCTTGACCACCAAGGCGAACGAGTCCGCGTGGAGCTCGTTCTCTTTTGAAGTTCCTTTTGATAGCAATGCAGGACGGGTGCTATTCCGCACTGGCTTTCTTCAACAATGGGCTAGTTTGAATCAATATGGCAAATGGCAAGTCATTCAGAAGGGTCGCGGCAAAGAGGGCAAGCACTATATTCGTGTTACA
Organism: Anaerolineales bacterium UBA4826; assembly: GCA_002400365.1. Taxonomy (GTDB): domain Bacteria; phylum Chloroflexota; class Anaerolineae; order UBA4142; family UBA4142; genus UBA4142. The sequence goes on from DHFK01000116.1 coordinate 3,167, forward strand.
AACATTCGCGGAAAATCAAGCCGCCGCGCTGAACGCGATGAGGAGCTGCGCCAAGCATATCAGGAATTGTGCGTGACCCATTTGAAATCCCACAAGCGTGCACCCACAACAGTCGAAATTCAGCGAATCCCGTTGGCATATCTTCTATTGAGCCAGAATCACACACCTGGCGAGCTGGATGATGGTTTGATGCACATTGGGACTAACTTTTGTTTCAATCATTCCCACCCCCTCTGCGCGGATTGTCCAGTCGGTAGTCTTTGCGAGGGGCACCTGAACGATCCAACATTGATTAACGACTATCGGACGTGAAAATCGACCATGATCCGCCTCGTCTGCACCGCCGATAACCACCTCGGTCGTTACTACAGCAAGATGAACTTGCGCCAACTCGCCGAGCGCCGCGCGCGCTTGCGCGAAGCGTTCGCGCGCACGGTGGACTATGCCATCGCCAAACGCGCGCATTTCTTTTTCCANNCGCGCCGCGCGCGTGTTCACCAAGCGCACGGAAATCGAATTTGATTTTGTCAAGGTCGAAGGCGCGACCGTCGCAATTGGCGGCGTCGCACCCGACCCGCGCCTGGACGCGCGCGCCGACCCGCTCGACGGCGTGACGTGGAAATCGCCGCCAGCCGATGTGACGCTGCTATTGTTGCACTGCGGGTTTGAAGACTGTGCGCCAAAGGATTTTGCAGAAGCGCTGCTGCCCAAAGCGCGCGTCGCGCAGATGCAGGGCATTGACTACTTTTTCCTCGGCGACATTCACCGCACCCACCAAGCCGTCGTGGACAAGGCGACGGTCATCATTCCGGGCGCAACCGAGCGCATGACGTTCGGCGAGATCGGCGAAAAGGCGGGCTTTTACTACGTCGAACTCGACGGTAAGGACGCGGTGAAACTGTCGCACCAGAGCATCGAGCCGCAGCCGATGCGCCGCGAAATCATCCGCACGACCGACTTGCCCGACGACGCGCCGACGGAGTACGTCTTCGACAGAGTGCGCGAGTGGGCGGACGCGGAGCAATTGCTGCAACTCCGCATCGAGGGTCCGCTCGCGCGCGAGGTGTACCATCGCTTGCGATTCTTTGACATCTGGCGGCTCGGCAACGAACTCAACTTTTACTTCGACCTCGACCGCGCGGACGTGAAACTGAAAAGCGCGGATGCGAACGGCGCGACCGGCGTCGGCGAAAGCGTCAGCGTGCGCCGCGAGATCGCGCGCGTGGCAGACGAACTCGCCGCGCAGCGCGACGGCGACGACCGCGCGCTGATCGAAGAGGCGCGGGAGATGGTGATGGGGAGGATAGGGAGGGATGAATTATGATAACCATTTCTCCCACCCTCGCCCGTCGCCTTGCGATCAC
>DHFK01000116.1:4548-56424 GCA_002400365.1 Anaerolineales bacterium UBA4826
TGCTCGTGTTGTGGAGTCGCCTCGGCGCGTACGATCCCGCGCACCTCGACGCGCTCCTCTGGCAAGACCGCAAACTCTTCGAGTATTGGGCGCACTGCGCGTCCATCGTCCTGACCGAGGATTTCCCAATTCACCACGCCCTTATGCGGAACTATGTCGCCGACGACTCGGCGTGGTCGCGGCGCGTGCGGACATGGATCAAGGACAACGACGCGCTGCGCCGCGCGATCCTCGCCAGACTTGGGCGCGAGGGCCCCCTGCCGGCGCGCGCTTTCGACGGTAAGGAGACGCAGATCTGGGTTTCGACCGGCTGGACGTCTGGACGCAATGTTAGTCGCATGTTGGATTTCTTGTGGCTGCGCGGCACGATCATGGTCGCGGGACGCGATGGCTTGCAAAAAGTGTGGGACCTGGCGGAACGCTGCCTCCCCGCGTGGACGCCGCGTGAAAAACTGAGCGAACGCGCAATCGTCCGCCGCGCCGCGCAGCGATCGTTGCGCGCCCTTGGCGTCGCGACGCCGCGACAGATCGAGCAGCATTTCACGCGTGGGCGCTATCCACATCTCGCGCGCGTCCTCGCGGAACTCGAAAAAGAAAAACAGGTCGCGCGCGCGCAGATCGTCGAAAAGGGTCAGCCGTGGCCAGGCGCTTGGTACATCCACGTCGAAGACATCGCGCTGCTGGAGCGCCTAGCGGCGGGCGATTGGGAACCGCGCACGACGCTGCTCTCGCCATTCGATAACCTGATCTGCGATCGCGCGCGCACCAAACGGCTGTTCGATTTCGATTACGCGATGGAGATATACGTCCCCGCGGCAAAGCGCAAGTACGGTTACTACGTCCTGCCGATTCTATGCGGCGACCGATTAATCGGCAGAATTGACTCGGCGATGGATCGCGGGCGCGGTGTGCTGACCATCAACGCGGTGTACGCCGAACCCGACGCGCCAAAATCCGCCGCGCGCGCGATTGCGGACGCGCTGCAAGACCTCGGCGCGTTTCTGGGCGCGAGGGAAATCGTCTACGGCAAGCGCGTGCCGCCGGGATGGAAGCAATTCCTCAGATGACGCGGCAACCGGTGCTCGATCAACTTGCCGACCACATCGTCGCGCTCACACTGCCCCACCCCACGCGCATTGCCATTGACGGCGTGGACGCGGCGGGCAAGACGACGCTGGCGAACGAATTGGTTGAGCCGATCGAGGCGCGCGGCAGACAAGTCCTGCGCGCATCCATTGACGGCTTTCATCGCCCGCGCACAGAGCGTTATCAGCGCGGCGCGGATTCGCCGGCGGGCTACTACCTTGATTCGTTCGATCACGCGGCCATTCGCGCGGAACTTATCGAGCCGCTGGGTCCGCAAGGCAATCGCGTGTACCGCCGCGCCGTTTTCGATTTTCGCGCGGACGCGCCGCTAGACGCTCCGGTGTCTCACGCGGTCGCCGACGCGATCCTGCTCTTCGACGGTGTGTTTCTCTTGCGCCCCGAATTGAACGACGGCTGGGACTATCGGATTTTCGTTCACGCCGATTTCGACGTTGCCGTTGCGCGCGCGGTGCCACGCGACCAGGCGCACGGCGGCGCGGCGGACGCGCTTGCCGCGCGCTATTGGCAGCGCTACGTGCCTGGCCAGCGCATCTATCTGCAAACCGTTCGACCCCAGGAACTTGCGGATGTCGTCGTCGAAAACAATGACCCGGCGAACCCACGTTTGCTCTTGTGTAACCATTGATTCGAAAGCAGCGCTCCGCGCTTTGCAAGCGGGACATCGGATCGTGGGGGGCGGAGATTGGGCTGGAGATTGGAGATTGGAGATTAGAGATTGGAGAATGTAGATCAAACCCAAATCGGTGAACCGCTGCGCGTGGGGCATCGCAGGTTCACCCTGCGACATTTCATGACCTGTCCGAAAAGGGTGGCAAGGCAGCCGCGCTGGACTGCAAACCTTGACCAGATTTTGACTTGACGCGCACGCGGTTTTGACTTGACGCCGGTACAATGACTTTGCAAGCCGGTTCACCAATGCTGATGAACGTGTTGCGCGCAGTACCGTAAGCAGCCGACGAGGTAACGAGTGCCCCTCCGCTTCGAAGTTGGGGCACTTTTTCTTTTTCAGGAGGAGTATGCACCTACGTTGGTTCGGTCTTTTCATCGCACTACCGCTCGGCTTTGTCCTCGCGAGCCAGTTCGCGCCGGCCGCGCGCGCCGGCGGACCGGACAGCGCGCCGAATCCGGCGCTCGTCGAAAATCAGGTCTGTCTCAGTTGCCACGCCTCGAAAGAACTTTCGATGAAATTGCCCAGCGGCGAAACGCAGAGTCTTTACACCGACGAAGCCGCCTTCAACGCATCGGTGCACGGCAAACAAGGACAACGCTGCACCGCCTGTCACACGAACATCACCGGCTACCCCCATCCCCCGACGACGGCGCGCAGCATCCGCGACTTGTCGCTGCAGATGTACACCATCTGCCGGCAATGTCACGAAAAGGTCTATCAACAGGCGCTCGATTCGATTCACGCGAAAGACCTCGCTGCCGGCAACAGCCACGCCCCGGTTTGCACCGACTGCCATACCGCCCACGCGGTTACCACACCCGACAATCCGCGTTCACGCATCCCCCAGACCTGCCGCAAATGCCACAGTCTGATCTTCGATCAGTACAAGAGCAGCGTCCACGGCGCGGCATTGCTCGATCAATCGAATCCCGACGTGCCGACCTGCGTGGACTGCCACGGCGTCCACAACATCCCCGACCCGACGACCAACGCGTTCCGTTTGAAATCGCCGGAGATTTGCGCCAAGTGCCACACCGACAAGGCGCTGATGAAGAAATACAATATCTCGACGAACGTGATGAACACCTACGTCGCCGACTTTCACGGCACCACGGTCGAGTTATTTGTAAAGCAATCGCCCAACACGGCCACCAACAAGCCGGTCTGCTATGACTGCCACGGCATCCACGATATTCGGAACACCAAAGACCCCAAGTCCACGGTCATCAAAGAAAACCTGCTCAAGACTTGTCAGCAGTGCCATCCCGATGCGACGGCAGACTTTCCCACCGCGTGGATGAGTCACTACGACGCCAGCCCGACACAGTATCCCGCGATGTACTATGTGAATCTGTTCTACTTGATTCTCATTCCAGTGGTCATCGGCGGGATGCTCGGTTTCGTATTGCTGGACGCCGCGCGCCGGATCTTGAACCGATTTCAGAAACCGGGGAGTGCATAGACCATGAGCGAACAGAAAGAGTTCCTTCGGTTTAGCGTGATGCAGCGGATCGAGCACTGGGCGCAAATGCTCTCCTTCACCGGCTTGGCGCTCACCGGGCTCCCGCAGAAATTCGGCGGCGAGGGTTGGGCGGAAACGATGATCGGACTGATGGGCGGCATCGAAATCGTCCGCACCATTCACCACGCCTCCGCCACAGTCATGGCGCTCGCGTGCATCTACCACGTCATCGCCGTCGCATACAAAGTCCTCGTCCTGCGCGTGCGCTGGACCATGTTCCCGCGCCTGGACGACGTGCTCGACGCGCTGGACGCCGTACGGTACAACCTGGGACTGGCAAAAGACCGCCCCAAACTCGATCGCTTTTCGTTCGAAGAGAAGATGGAATACTGGGCGTTCGTCTGGGGCGCGATCATCATGGGCGCGACCGGCTTTATGATGTGGAATCCGATCAACGTCGCCCGCTTTCTCCCGGGCGATCTGATTCCCGCCGCCAAAGCCGCGCACGGCGGCGAAGCGCTCCTCGCCGTGCTCGCGATCCTCGTCTGGCATTTTTACGGCGTCCACATCAGGACGTTCAGCCAGGCAATGTTCACCGGTCGAATCGGTCTGCATCAGTTGCAGGAAGAGCACGCGCTGGAATTCGAGCGCTTTAAGCAAGGCAGAGTGGACAAGCGCCCCGCGCCCGAAATCATCCGCGCGCGCGAGCGCTGGTTCATTCCGATCGCGGCGCTCCTTTCGATCGGCATGTTGGTCGCGCTCTACTTGTTTGTGACCTATGAACAGACGGCGCTCACGACCCAGCCGCGCCGCGCCCAGGTTCAGATTTACGCGCCGATCACGCCGACGCCCACGCCGCGCCCGGGCGCGCCAACCGTCAGCGTCACCACCAAGCCGTTGCCGGTCAGCCACGCCGGACGCACGACTTGTCTTGCGTGCCACGCGAACAATGTCGGGCCCAAGAATCCGGCAGACCACGCGGGCAGAACCGACGCGACCTGCGGCGCGTGCCACAAGGTCGGCGCCGCGCCCACCCCGGCGCCGGGCAAGCCGCCTGCCACAGCCACCGCGCCGGCGAGCGGCACAGGAGTCAAGCCCTTGCCCGCCAGCCACGCGGGACGAACGACGTGCAACGCGTGCCACGAGACCGGCGCGGCAGGCCCCAAAAACCCAGCCGATCACGCGGGCCGCGCGGATGCGCTGTGTGTGGCGTGCCACAAAGCGCCGTGATGGTGACAAGACACGATCTATCAAACCCCTCGCTGTCTCTCGCGAGGGGTTTAAATTTCTCAACCTTGCCGGCATCTGGACTATTGACCTTTTCAGCACAATGATATAAATTGAGGCTCATCAGTAGCAGAGCGTTACCAGACTTCCGAAGCCTAACGGCGTGCTACCAATAAGCGCAAATTGAAATTCCAAGATGGTTTCCGCTGACCACGAGATTTCTCAATCACCTACCCCGCGCGATCCCCGGATCGAAGCGATCCGCCGCCTCATTCTCCGCCTCGCCGCCGGCGACTCGGCGACGCGGGCAACTCCCTCTGCGCAGAACGACGCGCTCGACGAAATCATCGTCGGCTTGAACAGACTGGCAGACAAACTCGCCGCCCTACAGGCAGAAATCGTCGAACGCCGGCAAGCGGAAGAAGCCGCGCGCGGCGAGCGGGAACTGGCGGAGGCGCTGCGCGATGCCGCCGCCGCGCTGAACAGCACGCTCGACTTTGACGAGGTCCTCGATCGGATCCTGGCGAACCTGGAGCACGTCGTACCGCATGACATGGCAAGCGTGATGCTCATTAAGGACGAGAGCGCGCGCGTCATCAAATGTCGCAGCACCGCCGCCGACGCGGCGCTGGAAGAATCGGTCTTGGGCAAACATCTCAGGATCGCCGATGTCCCGGATATGGTATGGATGATGCAGACCGGCCTGCCCGCGGTCATCCCTGACACACACGCATTCGCGGATTGGGTTGATTTCCCCGAGACGCAGTGGATCCGCTCGCACATCAGCGCGCCCATCCGCGCCATGGGGCAAATCATCGGTTTTCTCAGCGTTGACAGCGCGACATCCAATTTCTTCAACGCGCGGCACGGCGAACGTCTCCTCGCCTTCGCCGACCAAGCCGGCATCGCGATCGAGAACGCGCGCCTGTTCGAAGAGACGCGGCGGCACGCGAACGAAGCGCAGCGGCTTTACGAACTGAGCGCGCGGCTCAACTCCAAACTTGACTTTGAGGCGGTTCTCCAACTCGTCGCCGACTTTGCCCGCGAACTGTCCGGCGCAGTAGATGTCCGAGCGATCGTGCGCTCTGGAACCGAGCCACCCTTTTATCGAAGTATCTCGGCGTGCGCGCCCGAGGAACTGGCGCGCGTCGAAACCGTGAATCCACGCCCCGGCGGTTTGACCGAAACGATCATGCGCACGGGCGAATCGCTCATCATCCCCAACATGGCAGCCGACCCGCGCGTGAATCCCCAAAATCTCGCGCGTGGCATGCGCAGTCAAATGGGCATACCGATCCGGGTGGGCGAACAAGTCATCGGCGCTTTGTTTGCGCACAGCAACCGGCTGAACGCGTTCGACGCGCACGATCAAGAACTGGTCTCATTCCTGGCAAACCAAGCCGGCATCGCCCTGGAGAATGCTCGTCTCTTTCGCGAAATGGAAGGCTCGCTCGCCATCACGACACGCCTGTATCAACTGAGCGCGCAGATTCTGACGGCGACTACGCTCGAAAAAGCCGCGCGCTTGGTGACCGAGACAGTTCGCGCCGGGCTTGGCGCGGATGCGAGTTCGATCGCTCTGGTTGACTCCCAGGGAAACCTAGAGTTCAGGTATGCCTCGGGTCTCTCTGAGACATTCTATCAAGAAGCCAAGATGCGCCCCGACGGGACGGCGATGCGCGCCATCAAGACCGGCCAGCCCGTCATCGTGACCGATCCAGAGCAAATGCACCCGCGCGTCCGCGCCGAGGGGATCCAATCTTTGATCGCGCTGCCGCTGCGCGCCGAGGTGGATCATCTCGGCATCCTCTACTTGAATTATCGCCATCTGCGGACCTTCACCGAGCACGAAGTCAAACTGCTCTCGGTCTTTGCGAACCAATCCGCGCTTGCGCTGGCGAATGCCCGCTTGCGCGAGACCTTGCGCGAGCAAGCCATCCGCGATCCGCTGACCGGCTTGTTCAACCGGCGGTATATGGAAGAGATGCTCGAGCGGGAATTGCACCGGGCGGCTCGCCATCAGGTGCCGCTGGGCGTCTTGATGATTGACATTGATCACTTTAAAGAGTTCAACGACACGTTTGGGCACCTCGCCGGCGATCAGGTCCTGCGGGAGATTGGCGCGGGCTTGCCCAAACTGGTGCGGGCTGAAGACGTGATCTGCCGCTTCGGCGGCGAAGAGTTTCTAGCCATCTTGCCCGAAGCGTCGCTGGAGGATGCCGTCAAGCGCGCCGAGCAAATCCGCGCCAAGGTAAAGGAAACGCGCGTGCATTTCGAAGAGCAAGCGCTTCAGGTCACCGTGTCCGTTGGAGTCGCAGTGTTTCCCCAGCACGGCCGAACCGCCGAAGCGATCGTTCACGCGGCGGACGCGGCACTCTATCGCGGCAAACAAGAGGGCCGCGACCGGGTCATCGTCGCNNACCAACCAAACTCGGACAGGTTTTTGACCCCATTTTGACTTCGCCCTGCTATGCTTAGCATGCAATAGTCCGCGATCAACAGCGTCGTTGCTGTCTCAATACGTTACGGAAGGTGACGAAAGCCTTTCGATGCATTTGGTATCAGGCATCGAGGGCTTTTTCATTTTGGCTCGGATCCCCTGTGCGTAGGACAAATTTGGAAATTTGTCCTACTTTCTCGCTCGCTGGAGGGCTCTGCCTATGTCGGTGAGACTCAGCCGTCGTGAATTTCTCAAGGCGGCAGCCGTGTTCGCCACGATGTCGGCGACGGGCGTTCAATTCTGGGGCAACGCTTATCAGATTGCGAACGCCGCAGCCAAAGAACAAGTGCCCCAACTCATTCCGACGATCTGCGGAATGTGCGACGCGCATTGCGGCGTGCTGGCATATACCCAGGGTCAGAAACTGCTCAAGTTGGAGGGCAATTTTCGACACTCGCACAGTCTGGGCAAGATCTGTCCGCGCGGCGCAGCCGGCGGAAAATTGCTCGACGACCCCAACCGCTTGAAATTGCCGCTCAAGCGTGTGGGCAACCGCTTTGAACCCATCCCCTGGGAATTGGCTTGGAAAGAAATCGGCGCGCGCTTGCTCGACGTGAAGCAGCGTCTCGGCGCGCAGAGCGTGGCGTGGCTGCGGCACCCGGACGTCGCCGATGCGTGGGACGTTCAGTTCATGCGCGCGTTCGGCTCCCCCAACATTTTCGCCAGCACCAGTTTAGGTCGCGCCAACCGCAACGCGGCAGCGCGAGCGACGGTCGGCGACATCCCCGTTTTCGACTTTGTCAACTCCCGCTACGTCCTCATCTTTGGCCGCAACTATGCGGAAAGCATCTTCACCTCCGACGTGAATCAACTCGCCGAGGCGAAAGAGCGCGGCGCGCACATCGTCGTCTTCGATCCGCGTCTCACGAATACCGCCGCGTTCGCCCACGAGTGGATCCCGATCAAGCCCGGCACTGACGGCGCACTCCTCCTGGCGCTAATGAATGTGTTGGTGACAGAAAAACTCTACGACAAGACTTTTGTGGACAAGCAGACCGTCGGCTTTAACGCCCTAGCCGATTTCTTGCTCGACAAAACCCCGGGCTGGGCTTCCCACATCACCGATGTGCCCGCCGACACGATCCGGCGTTTGGCGCGCGAACTCGCCGCGCAAAAACCGGCGTGCGGGGTTGATCCCAGTTGGCATGGCGCGTGGGGCGGGCTGTATGGCAACAGTCTCCAAACCGCGCGCGCGGCTTTTTCCCTCAACGCCCTGCTGGGGTCCTACGGCGCAGTCGGCGGCTTGTACTTCCCGCCTCAGCCGAAACTAGCCCCCGTGCCGTTCGCAACGCTGCCGCCGGTCGCCGCCAAGCGCGCGGATGGCGTCGGCGATGGGCAATTCCCCCTGGCTTCGGTTACCGATGGCTTGCCGCAAAAACTGCCGGAGATCATTCTCACCGGCAAGCCGTATCCCATCACCGCCCTGATCGTCAACCACGCGAACCCGGCGCGATCATTGCCAAACACGCCCAAGACCGAGGAAGCGCTGCGGAAACTCGATCTCCTGGTAGTCATTGACGTGCAGATGAGCGAGACCGCGGAACTGGCGCACTATATCCTGCCCGAATCGGCGTACCTGGAACGCGAAGACCCCTTGGTGATTTCCCAACGCCTGGTCCCCGAAGTCGCGCTGCGTCAACCCGTGGTGAATCCGCGCAACGATACGCGCGCCGCGCACACCATCATCGCCGGCTTGGCGAAGAGCGTTGGCTTGGAATCGGCTTTTACCTTCACCGCCAAGCAGTCCATCGAAGCGCAATTGAAACCGCTTAACCAAACCGAAGCCGCGCTGGAAAAGAGCGGCGTCTGGCGCAGCGATAAGAAGGAAGAGAGCGCCACGCTGCGGTTTGCCACGCCGAGCGGCAAAGTCGAGTTGTCGTCCGAAGCGATGAAAAAAGCCGGTTTCGATGCGCTGCCGGAATACGATCCGCCGCTCGTCGAACCGGGACTGGCTGCGTTCCGTCTGCTGACCGGTCACGATTTTGCCCACACGGGCACCAGCACGCACAACAATCCTTTCCTGGCTGCGCTGAACGACGAGAATCAATTGTGGATCCATCCTGCGCGCGCCGCGCGCCTGGGCATCGAGAACGACAACTGGGTCGTGGTCAAATCGGAGATCGGCGAGGTGCGCGTCAAAGCCAGGTTGACGGAGGGCATTCACCCGGAAGCCGTGTGGCTCGCGCACGGCTATGGGCACGGCGTCAAAAATCAGAAACTCGCTTTCGGCAAAGGCGCCAACGACAATTTCCTGGTGGGCGTGCGCGCCGAACCGATCGCCGGCGGCGCAGCCCTGGCAGAGACCATCGTAACCGTGAGACGGGGGTAAACCAAGATGCCCAAATATGGTCTAGTGACTGATCTAACCAAATGCGCGGGCTGTCGCGCTTGCACCGTCGCCTGCCAGATGCAGAACGACTTGCAGCCGTACGAACGGTGGGTGCGGGTGCAGGAGGTGGATGCCGGCAAGTTCCCCTCCGACACCCGGCGCTTCCTCATCGTGCAATGCCAGCATTGCGACAAGGCGCCGTGCATCTCCGTGTGTCCGGTGCGCGCCAACTACAAGCGCACAGATGGGATCGTCATGATTGACGAAGATCGCTGTATCGGCTGCAAGTATTGCATCGTGGCGTGTCCGTACCAGGCGCGTATCTTTAACGAAGAACGCGGCGTCGCGCAAAAGTGCTGGCTCTGCTACAAGCGCGTCGAGAAAGGCGTGGCGCCCGCCTGCGTAGTGGCTTGCCCGGCGGGCGCGCGCTACTTTGGTGACCTTGAAGACCCCGACAGCGAAGTCTCCAAGTTGATCGTAAGTCGCAAAGCGGCGAAACTTCGTCCCGACTTGGGCACTGAGCCGAATTCGTACTATATCCGATCATGACGAGTGGCGGGTGGCGGGTGACGCGAAACGGAACACGCACCACGCCTCACGTCACGATGGTGCGTCATGGACGCGCGGCAAAGCAGCGCATTATGGACGCACCATCGCCACTCGACACTCTTGAGGTGTTCCATGGCTTGGGGATTTCCAATCGCAATGTACCTCTTTCTCGCCGGCATGGGCGCGGGCGCTTTCCTGACGGCGGTGGTCGCGGAGATGTACAACAAGGTTGCGTTTCGCCCGCTGATTCGCGCGGGTCTCGTGTTGAGCGGCATCTTGGTGGCCTTGGGTATCCCCTTCCTCATCGCCGACCTGGGAGCCGGGCGGACCCAACCCTGGCGGCTGATCTTGCTGTTCGCCAACCCGACCTCGCCGATGACCTGGGGCGTGTGGGTGCTGACGCCCTTTATTCCGCTGGGCATGGTCTTGGGCTGGTTGGAAGTCGAATTCCTCAATCCGCCGTGGCGAATCGTTCGATGGTTTAGGGCGCTAGTCACGCGCTGGCGCACGCGCCTGCTCCAGGCGGGAACGCTGCTGGCTTTGAGCATCGCCATTTACACGGGACTGCTCCTCGGCGTCGTGCACGGCGTGCCGCTCTGGAATACTTCGATCTTGCCGATGCTGTTCTTCGTCTCCGCGCTTTCGACCGGGCTGGCGGCTTGCGTCGTGCTTTCGCAAATCACCGCCGTCGGCATGGAGCATGACGGAGTACACTTGGCAAAATCCTATTTCTACGTGAACCAGATCCACTCTGCCCTAATCGTCGTCGAAACGGTCTTTATCTTCTGCTGGCTCTTTATCGTGGCGAACGGTTCGGTGACCGCGGCACAGAGCGTCGAGTTGCTACTCACTGGCAAGTATAGTCTGTTCTTCTGGATCGGGATCGGTTTCTTCGGGGTCGTTGATCCGTTGGTGATCTACATTTACGAGGTCGTCCTGGGCAAGCCGCTCAAGCCGTACTGGGTGCTCATCAGCGACTCGAGCGTGATCCTGGGCGGCTTGGTCTTGCGTTACCTGGTCATCGCCGCGGCGGTGCCTGTGATCTTGACCTAGGGAGATTAAAGACAAGATGTCTGACGCTGATACCACTGCTGACGTGGCGGTGCCCACTTCCAAAGCGAAACCGTTTTCTCTCGCGCGCTTGATTGCCGAATGGCTGGCGTTCGTCCGTACCCATAAACTGGCATTGAGCATCGCCGGCAGCGTGATCGGGTTGTTCCTAATCGTCACTCTGAGCACGGTAGCCGTTTCGATCCAGCCCGGCTTTTGCATCAACTGCCATGAGATTCGCCCCGCCTATGACCAGTGGCGCGTTTCTTCACACTATGGCGTTACCTGCCTAAACTGCCACGCCGAGCCCGGCTTGGGCGGCTATATCAAAGTGAACACCGCGGGCGCACAACATCTTCTGACGCATCTTACCTCAGACTATCGTGTGCCCGCCGAGGCAGATGTGCATGACGCGAGTTGTCTGAGTTGCCATCCCAGGGAATCTCGTCCAGAGGCAAGCGTGCGCACCACTCTGCGCGTGGCTCATTCCAAGCACGACAAACAGCAGTGCGCCGACTGTCACGGTCGTTTGGTGCATGTGAACGGCGCGGGCGAAGTGTCCGCCGCCCCCAAACCCCATGACGTGCGTGATTGCACCGTGTGCCACACAACTGTTGCCGAGCCGCATGGCGATGCCACCCTGGCTTGCACCAGTTGCCATAGCGGCATTATTCCCAAGCACGAACCGGCGCGCGAGCGCGGCGTCATGCCCAGGGAAAGTTGCCAAGAGTGTCACCAGAAGAACAAGGTGGGTAGCCCAGAGTATTGTCAGACCTGCCACGTCAGTCCGCACGGTGTCTCGGTCCCATGCAGTCGCTGCCATACCTCCAAGACCACGTGGACAGAACATACCTTCAACCATCCTGTGCCGCTCGTCGGTAAACATACCGGGCTGGATTGCGGCAAGTGTCACGGCACCAAGAGTCTCACCGGGCTAAAATATGTCTGTAGCAATTGCCATACGCCGCCGACCGCGCATCCGGGAACGATTCAAGGAAAAACCGGCGATTGCGCTACCTGCCACAGCCCGGAGGGATGGAAGCCGGCAAAGATCGCCAGCCCGTCCAGCCACACGTTCCCCCAGGATCACAAAGGCGCCGGCGGCAATTGTACGCTGTGCCATCCTCAGGGCAATACGAGCACGGTCAATTGCTACACCTGCCACCAGCAGACGGTCATTGATCCCAAGCACGCGGCAAAGGGCTTGACGAGCATCGGTACGTTTTGCGCCAAGTGTCATCCGGCGGGCAAAAAGCCATGAAAGGTGACGAGTGGCGAGTGACGCGTGATGAATGACAAATGGCGCGTGACGAGAAACGGAACACGCCTCACGTCACTCGCCACCCGCCACTCGCCACTCTTTGCGACCAAACTCGCACGGCGATTTGACCGCAATTTGACTTACATTTGCTTATATGGTAGTGTCATAAACACTTCTGGTTGCCACGGTGTTGTCGCTGTGGGAATACTTCGTTACGGAAGGTGACGATCGCCTTTCGGTGCTATTGCATTTGCGCCGAATGGCGTTTTTATTTTGCTGAGGGAGAGACGAATGTCCAGATTGAACGGAGTGTGGCAACGCCTTCGCGGCATATCGAGGCGACAGTGGGCGCTTGGCGCGTTCGCGGTCGTGCTCGGTTTTGCGGTGCTGATGGGCATCATTTATGCCTGGGACTATACCAACAGTCCGCCGTTCTGCGGCACGACTTGCCATACGATGCCGCCCGAGTATAACGCGTGGCAGCGCTCGCCGCACGCGCGCGTGAACTGCGTGGAATGTCACATCGGGCGCGACATCATCACCACCTCGGTCACGCGCAAGGCGGGCGACTTGATGCACGTCGTCCGCATGTCCAGCGGACGCTATACGTTTCCGCTTTACGCCACCGAAATGCTGCCCGCGCGCGAAGCGTGCGAGCGCTGTCACTGGCCCGAGAAATTCGCGGAAGATCGTTCGATCGCGATCAAACGCTTTGAAAGCGACGAAAAGAATACGCCGATCACGACCTACCTGCTGATGAAGACCGGCGGCGGCACCCAGCGCGAAGGCCGCGGCTTTGGCATCCACTGGCATATCGAGAACCGGATTGACTTTATTGCGACCGACGAACTAAAACAGAGCATCCCCTGGATCCAAGTCACCGACAGCGCCGGCAACCAGACGACGTACTATGACATCGAGAATCCCTTGACGCCCGATGAGATCAAGCGCGCGGGAAAACATCGCATGGACTGCATTGACTGCCACAACCGCGTCTCGCATACGTTCCGCAACCCGGACCAGGCGCTCGACCAGGCGCTCGCGCTCAAGCGCGTCGACGCGTCCATTCCGTTCATCAAGAAAAAGGCGGTCGAAGCACTCACCGGCACGTATCGGAATTTCGACGATGCGAACAAGGCGATTGACACGCTCGACGGCTACTACGCCAAGACGTACACCGACTATTACAAGGGACACACGACCGAGGTCAAGGCGGCGGTGGACTATTTGAAGACGCTGTATCAATCCCTGGTCTTTCCAAGTCAGGACCTATCGTGGACGACGCATCCGGACAACCTGGGGCACAAGGATTGGCCCGGTTGTTTCCGCTGTCACGACGGCAAGCATTTCACGCAAGACAACAAGCAAGCCATCCGCATCGAATGTAACATCTGCCATACGCTGCCCGAGGTTTCGACGCCGGGCGGCGCTGCGCCGGTCATTTCGGTCGTCCGCGCCGACGAACCAGAGTCGCATCGCACGACGACCTGGCTCGCCGAGCATCGCACCGTCTTCAACGGCACCTGCCAAGCGTGCCACGACACGAACAACGCGGGCGGCAAAGACAATACTTCGTTCTGCTCGAACAGCGCGTGTCACGGCACGCAATGGAAATTTGCCGGCTTGAACGCGCCGGGACTGGCAAAGGTCTTTGCGCCGCCGGTCGCGCCCAAAGCAAGCCCGAACGTTCCGCCCAAGCCGGTGCCGCATCCGATCGGCGGATCGCCGGACTGCCAACGCTGCCACGGCAAGGACAGCAAAGTGCGTCCGTATCCCGCCAATCACGTCGGACGCTCGAACGACGTCTGCCTCGCGTGCCACAAGCCAACTGTGCCAGAAGCGACGCCGACGTCGAATGGAGCCAAGACCGTTGTCGCCGGTCCGCCGCCAACCCCGCACGACACCGCCGGGCGCACCCAGTGTCTGGGTTGTCACGGCAGCGGCGCGGCAGGCGTTCCGCAGATCCCGCAATTCCACAAGGACTATGGGTTCACCAACAACAACTGCCTGACGTGCCACAAGTCGTCGGTCGTGCAGACGACGCCCACCGCCAGCCCGGCGCCATCGGCAACGCCGACCAAAGCCACGGGCGGTCCGCCGAACATCCCCAAGAGCCATGTCGGTCGCACGGGCTGCTTGCAGTGCCACGTCCAAGGTCTGCTCGGCGCGCCGAAATACCCGGCAAATCACGCCGGTCGCACGGAAGAGACGTGCAAGGGGTGCCACCCGGGACCGTAGGGGATTNNATTTTCGATTTCAGATTTCAGATTGAAAAACGAAAAGAACCTCTGCTTCGCGAGAGATCGCGAGCAGAGGTTCTTGGTTTTGCGAGTTGAGTCGGCGCGGACACTATTCCGTTCTACTCCACCACAAACAGGCAATGCGGCTGTCCCGACGCCATGCACGCGGTCTCATGCACTTTGACCGGGCGTTTCCACGCTTCCTCCAAGAAGCCGGCGAGATACCCCGCGATCGGATGGCAAATCGGCTTCTTATGCCCCGTCACGCTGGAGGCGAGCGCCGAGTTCTCAACCTTCAAGGACACTTGGCCGTTCTCGCGCAACAGGGTCGCCTGGCCCCAGTTGGAACGATTGAACGCGATCAGCGCAGCATCGAGCAGTTCATCGCCGTCAAAACCAAATTGCCTGACCAGCAACGCGGCGCCCCGCGCGCCGCCCTTTTTGCCCGCCGTGTAGAGAATCCCGCCAATTCCCAGCCCGACAAATTTGAGCGCGGTTTCGTACAATACACCGATCGCGCCGCGATCCACCAGGACCGATTCCGCCAGAATGAACTCGCGAACTTGCTGCTCGTCAACCACGCGGCTGCCCCCGATAACAGCAAATGGCGTATGGCAGATGGCTATACGCCATTCGCCAGTTGCTATCTGCCATACGCCATCCGCCCCTACAGCATCCCATCCGCCGTAATGATCGCGTTCGCGATTTCGCCCAACTTTTTGTTTTCGTTCTGGCTGCGCCGCTGCATCCGGCGGAACGCCTCCTCCTCGGTCAGGTTCAACCGCCGCATCAAGATGCCTTTGGCGCGCTCGACCAACTTGCGCGTCTCTAGCGCATCGCGCAGGTCGTCCACTTCCCGGTGCAGCGACTGAAATTCCTTAAAGCGCGAAACCGCCAGCGCGATCGCGGGCAACAGGTCTTGTTCCGACACCGGCTTCATCAAGTACGCCGAGACATTCGCCATCGCCGCGCGCTCGGCAAGTTCTTTCTCGCTGAACGCGGTCAGCAGGATGATGGGCACCGGGCGTTCTTCCATCATCTTTTGCGCCGCTTCGATGCCGTCCATCTCCGGCATCTTGATGTCGAGAATCGCCAGATCGGGCTTGAGTTCTTGCGCCAGGCGCACCGCTTCTTTGCCGTTCGCGGCTTCCGCCACCACTTTGTGCCCAATCGTTTCCAACTGACCCTTCAAACTCATCACGCGCAAACTTTCGTCGTCCGCGATCAACACTCTAAGCGAATCCATTTTTCTACTCCTTGTTCGTCAACGCGACGCCGCGTTGAAAGAGTACCCACGCCGTCGTTCCTTCGCCGTTCGACGTCACCGCGAGTTTGCCGCGCAAATCTTTTTCGACCAGCGTCCGCGCGATTTGCAAGCCCAGCCCCCGCGACGTTTTGAGATCGAATTTGTCGGGCAACCCGGCGCCGTCGTCCCGCACCCGCACCCAGACCTCGGCGCCGTCCCAATCCAACTCGACTTCGATGGCGCCCTCGAGCCGCTCGCGAAAGCCGTGCTCGATCGCGTTGCTCACCAATTCGTTCAGGACGAGCGCGAACGCGGTGGCTGGCTTGGAGCCCAGATAAATATCGGGCCCCTTGACGCGCACTTCGATCCGCTGATCCGGGCGCACCATGCTGCGCCGCGTGGTTTCGATCACCCGCCGCGACAACTCGGTGATGTCCGTCATGCCGACGCTCTCCGCGGACAACATCTCGTGCGACGCCGCGATGCTCTTGATGCGCATAATCGAATCGCGCAGACTCTCGTGCACCTCGGGTCGCGGATTGCGGGACATTTCCAGCGTCAACAAGTCCGCGACGGTCTGCAAATTATTTCGGATGCGATGGTGCATCTCCTGCAACATCGCATTCAATTCATCCGCTTCGCCTTCCGCGCGCTCGCGCTGCCGGATTTCGCGCGCGACCCAGTTCAAGGTGATCCAGGTGAACGCCGGTCCCAGAATGCCAAAAGTGATCGTCTCGACCGCAAAAAACACCGGGTGCGTCGCGGTCTCAAAGATCAGATGGCTCGTCACCTCGTAGAACATGACGATGGCGAGAATGACCAACGGCACGATCTGCTGCAACGCAAAGACGCGCTGCGAGAGCGACGGTCCCTGGCGCGCCTTGTCCCGCGGCGCGCGCGTCGGCAAACCGAGCGCCGAACTCGCGCCCGTCGCCGCATCTGTGCCCGCAAGGTTCGACGCCGCAGCCAAACCTGGATGCGCCGGCTCGCTGCGCGCCAAGGCGTCCCTGGTCATCACACCACTCGACGTTTCGTGCCGCACTTGGGACAGAAATTGTCATCCGGTCCCATGGGTTTGCCGCACTGGGTGCAGAACGCGCTGATCGTCGGCGCGCTTGCGCCGCCGTGCCGTCTATCGCGCCGTCGTTCATGCGACGCGGCGCCGACGACCGCGCGCGCCGGGCGCGCACGCTGCTGCCAAATGAAAAAACCCAAGACGGCGACCAAGCCCAAAGCGACCAGCCCGACGAGCAGAAAGAGGTTGTTCGTCGAACTGGCAGGGGCAGGCGCAGGCGCGGCAGTTGGCCGTGGCGTGGGTTGGGGGAGGTTCTGCGCCGAGGGGTTCGGATCCGTCTTGGTATATTTGACCTGAGCCGCGATCGTCTGCCCGGCGGCAACGTTCGAGTACTGGTTGGTGAAATACTTGAAGCCGTCGGCGTCGGTGCGCGCGCTCTGAGTGGGAGGCGTAACGGAGAAATTCGTCGCTTTGAGTGGCTGTTGAATATCGAGGGTTACTTGGTCCGCCGGGGCAAGCAACTTGAAGACGAAATCCATCGTCTTGTCCGGCGCGCCGCGGAGCAGATCGTGATAATACTCCACGCGATATTTCGGCTGAGAGATGGTAAAGGTGACGCGCGCATAGCCATCGCCCAGATCAGTCGAGTTGTTTGGCTGTTCCGGCGCAAATGAGCCGTCCGCATTTTCCCAGGTTGTGACAAGCAGTGTCGCGCTGGCGGGGATGAGCAACGCGACTTGACGCGGCAGACCGGTTTTGTCTGCCAGCGTCCCGTCCAAGAGCACGAGAACCGACGGTTTGTCGTATTCGGGCCAAACGGAGATTTTGAGTTGCGCCAGACGATCGGGGTCGCCNNGCCTACCAACCCGATTGGGATTCACGCTCAAAATCGCCTGAGAACCGAATCCGAACCCCGCACTTAGTGGATGCACTACTAGGGTTTGCATCGAGTCGCGCCGCGACGCGCGCGCTCGCGTGCTTTGTTCAGAATAGCACGGTCAAGTCCTAGTCCAGTCTAAGGATGGTCAAAAACTAGTTTAGTTGGAGGAGGCAAAGCGTCTCCGCACTAGTTCCGATACCCCGCGCGTCAGCGCAAACGCGCGCTCCGCCGCGGCCGGCGATACGGTGCCCAACCCGCACGCGGGCGTGATCAGCGCGCGTTCGTACAGCAGGTCGCGGTCAATGCCCTTCTTGACCAGCAACGCGATCGCCGCGTCCAGCCGCGTGACGAGCGCCGCCGGGGTCGCGCGCGCAATCTCCTCTTCCACCGTCGGTACGATGCCCCACGCGAGCGCGCCGCCGCGATCGACAAAGTGCTTGACCTCGTCGGCGAAGAGCGCGAGGTTTTCCGCATAGTTCAACGCATCGAACGAAATCACGTCCACCGACGTTTCGAGCAGGAGCGACCAATCGGTATTGCCGCAGCAGTGCGTGCCTTTGAGTCCGTGCAGCGCAGAGAAGACTTCTTCCAAATCGCGGATCACTTGGTCGCGGTTCAACGCGACCACCGACGCGCCGATGAGCGCGAGCGATGGCTCATCCACAAAGATGATTGTCGGCAAACCTTGCGCAGGTTGAGACAAGAATCTCTCCTGCCACTCGGCTTTGCGCGCGAGGTGTTTCACCAGCACGTCGCGCAGCGTATCGTCGTACAGCATCGGACGCAGATTTTGATCCACGACCTTGAGACCGAAACTAATCGGACCGGTGACCTGTCCCTTGATCCACTTTGCATTTTGCAGCGCGGCGCGATCGTCCCGCAGCGCGTACAGCCCCGCCGCATAGTCCTGCCCCACCGCGAACAGATCGAGATTCTCCTCCAAATAGCGCGCGTAGAACGCCTCGACCTGCGCGAGGGTATCATTGCCGGTGACAGCGCCCAGCCACTCGCGCGCCGGGTCAATCTGGACGCCAGCCAAATCCTCGCTGAACTGGGCGTACATGTTTTCGCGGAAATCGCGCTTGGGCAGTTGAGGCCAGTACGGAATGGCAGAGAAATTCTGAAACATCACGCGCATCGCCGCGCGCGTATCAGCGTGCGGCATACTGCCGATGCCGGTGGCTAGCGCCCGCGGAACAAAGTCAGCCATGGCGAATCCTCCCTTGAGCCAACCTTGCGAAGGTTGTGATAGGGCTTGCTGCCGAACCTTCGCAAGGCCGAACGGTTATCATTCTAACACGAAAACGTTAAAGCCCAAAATAGTCGCGCCGTCAGCCCATCGCCTATCCCGGCGCCGGGCAATCCACCCAACTGCACGACCAGGCGACTGCAAGTCGGACAAAGGTTACACTATATTTTGACCCGATTTTGACCGCTGTTTGTTATCCTAACATAAGGAGATTTGTATTTCTCCGCGTTTTGTTATTCCACTGCAAAAGATCCACCGAAGGAGGAGCCAAAGATGGCAATCAAGATCAAACACCCCGTACCCAGCGACATTGAAATCGCCCAAGCCGCGAAATTGAAACCGATTCTGCAGATCGCGGAAGAAGTCGGCTTGAAGGAAAAGGAACTCGAACTCTTTGGACCGTACAAAGCCAAAGTTCACTTGGAGGTGCGCGATCGCCTCAAAAAGCGCAAGCAAGGCAAGTACATTGACGTGACCGCGATCACGCCGACTCCACTGGGCGAAGGCAAGACCACGACGACTTGCGGTCTCTCCCAAGCGCTCGGCTATCGCCTAAAGCAGAGTGTTTTCACCTGCATCCGCCAGCCCTCGATGGGTCCGACCTTTGGCATCAAGGGCGGCGCGGCGGGCGGCGGCTACTCACAGATCGTACCGATGGAGGACTTTAACCTGCATCTGACCGGCGACATTCACGCGGTCAGCGCGGCAAACAACCTCCTCGCCGCGGCGATTGACTCGCGCATTCTCCACGAACACGAAACTCCCGACGACGCAAAACTCGCGCAAGCCTTCTGCCCCGATGGCTACATCGCGCCGCCGATTCGCAAGCGTATGGCGAAACTCGGCATCACAGCCGACAAGTTTCAAGACCTCTCGCCCGAAGACAAGCGCCGCTTGTTCCGCCTCGACATTGACCCCGCCTCGCTCACCTGGCAGCGCGTTGTGGATATCAACGATCGCCATCTGCGCCGAATTCAAACCAACCTGGGCGACGACGAAAAGGGCAAGGGGCTTGAACGCCTCACCGGCTTTGACATTTCCGTCGCCTCCGAGGTCATGGCGATCCTCGGCTTGACGACCGGCATCGAAGATTTGCGCGCGCGGCTCGGGCGCATCGTCATCGGCACGAACACAAAGGGTGAGCCGATCACGGCGGAAGATCTGGGCGTCGCCGGCGCGATGACCGTTTTGATGAAAGACGCGCTGATGCCCAATCTGATGCAGACACTCGAAGGGACGCCGGCGTTCGTGCACGCGGGTCCCTTTGCCAACATCGCGCACGGCAACTCGTCCATCGTCGCCGATCAGATCGCGCTGAAACTTGCGGATTACGTCGTCACGGAATCCGGCTTTGGCGCGGACTGCGGCATGGAAAAGTTCATGGATATCAAGTCCCGGTACTCGGGACTGATTCCCAACGTCGTCGTGATCGTCGCGACGGTGCGCGCGCTCAAGATGCACGGCGGCGGACCCAAAGTCGTCGCCGGGCGCCCGCTCGACAAAGCGTACACCGAAGAGAACCTCGCGCTCTTGGAAAAAGGCGCCGGCAATCTGGCAAAGCACATCGAGAACGGCAAACTGTTCGGCGTGCCGGTGGTCGTCGCGATCAACTCGTTCAAGTACGACACGGAGGCAGAGATCAAACTCATCAAGCGCATCGCCGAGGAAGCCGGCGCGGAAGGCGCGTACAAGTGCACGCACTGGATGAATGGCGGCAAGGGCGCGCTCGAACTCGCCGAAGCGGTGATGGACGCGGCGGAAAAGACCAATCACTTTGAATTCCTCTACCCACTCGATTGGCCCATCAAGCAAAAGATCGAGACGATCGCGACCAAGATTTACGGCGCGGCGGGCGTGGACTATATGCCCGAAGCCGAAGCCAAGATCGAATTGTACACGCGGCTCGGCTTTGACAAGTTGCCGATCAACATGGCAAAGACGCATCTCAGTTTGACGCATGATCCCGCNNGGCGCGGGGTTCCTCTATCCGCTCTGCGGCGCGATGCGCACGATGCCCGGCTTGCCCACGCGCCCGGTGTTCTATGATGTTGATCTCGATTTGAAGACGGGCAAAGTGGTTGGGTTGTTTTAGTTGGATAGTCGCGTAGTCGAATAGTCAAAGACCACGCGACTACTTGACTACGAGACTATGAGACTGCTCGCCGTTGTTGCCGGCGAATATGGGCGGCGCAAAGCCCAGAACGTGCGTGAGCACGGTCCCCAGCATTGGACAGTGCATGAATGGACCGCGCCCGCGCATTTTCCTATTGTCATTGACGACCCGCTCGACTTTTTACCCAGCCAACTCCCGGCCGCCGATTTGATCCTCGCGTTGGGCGAGCATCCCGGCATCGCCGAACTCTTGCCGGACATCGCGAAAATGACCGGCGCGAAATCGTTGATCGCGCCGGTGGATCGGGTGGAATGGTTGCCCAAAGGGCTGATGAATCAATTGCGCGGTTGGCTGAGACAAGTCGGCGTGGTCAGCGTTTTTCCAAAACCCTTCTGCTCCCTCACCGAAAACAGTTACAGTTTGCGCGGACAGCGCGTCGAGTACGCCGACCGCTTGATTTCCGAGTTCGCGCGCTATTTTGGCAAGCCGCGCGTCACCGTGGCCGTTGACGAGGCGTCCAAGACCATTGCCGCCGTGCAGGTCGAACGCGATGCGACGTGCGGCGTCGTGCGCTATATCGCCCAGAACATCATCGGCAGAAAAATAGACGACGCAGAATACGAAGCCGGGATGTTGCACCATCACTATCCCTGCCTCGCTTCGATGGGCATTGACCCGGACTATAACGACACGCTCTTGCATGTCAGCGGCGATCTTTCGCGTGACGCGTTTTCGTCAGCAGTTAAACCGTATCGCGAGGTGCAGTACTTTCGACCGGATGGGTACGTCGAAGTTAAGACGTAAAGCGCAAAACGCAATCATTACGCTTCACGTTTTACGTTTTACGCTTGAATCTGAAATCTACAATCTGGAATCTGAAATTCAGAGAGGGAGGATACCAATGGAGAAAATCGAATTGACCATCCCCGCCATGTTCGCCGATCATCACGTCACCAACGTCAAGCGATTGCTCTCGCCGATCAAGGGTGTCGAGAACGTGTTCGCGAGCAGCGCGTTCAAACAAGTGACGATCGAGTTCGACGCAGCGAAAACATCGCGCGCGGCGCTCGTCAAGGCGCTGACCGACGCGGGCTATGCGCTTGGCGAGGAAGAATACGTGGAGAAATCGCCGTTCGCTACCCCCGATCCCGCGTGGGAGAAACTCGGCATCCGCGCGACGACGACGAATCCAGTGGACTTGCAATTGTCCGGCGAATTCCGGAAATATTAGTAGGACAAGTTTGCAGACTTGTCCTACCCCCAAGGAGGACACCATGGCGAAAGAACCAGCCCCCCAACTTCAGACGATTGATCCCGCCGCCGCGGAGGTTTTGAAACGCGCGGAGGCGTTGGGATATTCGACCGCATTCAGCCGCGCCGCAAAGATGGCGGCTTGTCCCATCGGCGCAGAAGGCGCGTGCTGCCAGATGTGCAACATGGGGCCGTGCCGGCTCGTGCCGACGAAAGCGAATCCCGATCCCGTTGGCATCTGCGGCGCGACGCGCGCGACGGTTGCCGCGCGTAACATGGCGCGCCACATCGCCGCCGGCACCGCGGCGCATAGCGATCACGGGCGCGACCTCGTCTTCACGCTCGACGCGGTGGCGAAGGGCGAAGCGCAAGGGTACGAATTGCGCGATCAAGTCAAACTGCACACGATTGCCGGCTACTTCGGCATCAAGACCGAAGGCAAAGATGCGAAAGCCATTGCCGGCGAAGTTGCCGCGGCGGCAATGGCAGATTTCACGCGGCAAAAAGGCACGCTCGCCTACACCAAACGCGCGCCGAAAAAACGCCAGGAGATCTGGCAGCAACTCGGCATCACGCCGCGCGGGATTGACCGCGAAGTCGTGGACACGCTGCACCGCACGCACATGGGCGACGACCAGGACGCCGATCACCTCTTGCTCGGCTCGCTACGCACTTCGCTCGCGGACGGCTGGGGCGGCTCGATGATGGCGACCGACATATCCGACGTGTTGTTCGGCACGCCGTCGCCGCTTGTCACCAAAGTCAACCTCGGCGTGCTCAAGAGCGACGAAGTCAACATCGTCATTCACGGCCACGAGCCAACGTTGTCTGAAATGATCGTGCGCGTCGTGAGCGAGCCGGAGATGATCGAGTACGCCAAATCAAAAGGCGCGCAAGGCATCAATCTGTGCGGCGTCTGCTGCACGTCGAACGAGACGTTGATGCGCCAGGGCATTCCGAGCGCAGGCAACGACTTGAACCAGGAACTTGCCGTGATCACCGGCGCGGTCGAAGCGATGGTCGTGGATGTGCAGTGCATCATGCAAGCCCTCGGCGATCTTTCCAAGAAATTCCACACCAAGTTCATCACGACCTCGCCCAAGGTCAAGATCGCCGGCGCGATCCACATGGAATTCGACGAGCATCACGCGCTCGACATTGCGCGGCAAATTGTCCGCGCCGCGATTGACAACTATCCTAACCGCAAGCAAACCGAGATTCCGACGCACATGGCAGACCTGGTGCCCGGTTTCTCGCACGAGTACATCCGCTATATGCAGGGCGGCGCGTTGCGCGGCTCGTTCCGCCCGCTGAACGACGCGGTGATGTCGGGGCGCTTGCGCGGCGTCGCGGGCGTGGTCGGCTGCAACAACCCACGCACGACGCAAGACCTGGCGCACAACTATATCGTCAAAGAGTTTCTCAAGAACGATGTGCTGGTCGTGCAGACCGGCTGCGGCGCGCTCGCGAACGCCAAGTACGGTTTGCTCGTCGGCGAAGCCGCAATGGAATACGCGGGTCCCGGCTTGCGCGAGGTGTGCGAAGCGATCGGGATTCCGCCGGTGCTGCACATGGGCTCGTGCGTGGACAACACGCGCATCCTCACCGTCCTCACCGAAATGGCGACCGAGGGCGGCTTGGGCGAAGACATCAGCGACATCCCCGGCGTCGGCATCGCGCCCGAGTGGATGAGCGAAAAGGCGTTGGCGATTGGCGCGTACTTTGCGGCGTCCGGCGCGTACGTGATCTTTGGCGTCAATTCACCGGTCGAAGCGTCGGATGAAGTGACCCAGATCATGAGCGCGGGCTGGGAAAAGATCGTCGGCGGCAAAATGGAATTCGTGCCCGATCCGGCGGAAATCGTCCGGCGTTCGCTCGCGCACATTGACGCGAAACGCGCCGCGCTCAAACTGCCGCCGTACGATCCGAACAAGTACGGCAAGTCCGGCGACGCGCGGATGAACGAACTGCTAAGACTGCCGCTCGAGCAGCGACAGACGGCGTTGTACGGAATGAAGGTCTAGCCGGTTGTTGGAGATATACGTCAGAAACCCGTTTTCTGGCTAGAAAGTCAAAGAACGACGCAGAAACAGTCGAGAAAACGCGCGTAGCGTCTCCGAAGACTAGGAATGATTGGAGGAATCCAAAATGGCGTACGTGATCACAGAACCCTGCATCACGGTCAAAGACAGCGCGTGTGTGAACGTTTGCCCGGTGGACTGCATCCATCCGAGCAAGAGCGAAGCGCTTTACGAACAAGTGCAACAACTGTACATTGACCCGGACACTTGCATTGATTGCGGCGCGTGCGTGCCCGAGTGCCCGGTCAGCGCGATCTTCCCAGAGCCAGATGTGAAAGATGAATGGAAGGCGTTCATCGAAAAGAACCGCGACTGGTACAAGATGAGCGCGGCGGATTTCCAAACCAAGTACGGTTCGGCGGGCAAGTCGTAGACATTTTCGATTTTTGATTTTCGATTTTCGATTTGGCGCACCCGTTCGGCGGGAACAATCGGTCAATCGAAAATCATAAATCGAAAATCGAAAATTGGAGTCGGCTATGCTGGATCAAATCGCCAAGTATCGCCAGATCGTCACGCTCGCCGATGGAACGCGCGTCCTCTTCCGCCCGCTCACGCGCGAAGACAAGCACGCGCTGATCGCCTTGTTCGAGCCAATCGGTCTCGACGACATCAAGTTGATGCGGAACGACGTGCGCAACCGGGAACTCGTCGGCGCGTGGGCGGAGAACGTAGATTACAAGACGGTTCTGCCTCTGGTTGCCGTCGTCAACGACCGGCTTGTCGGCGACGCCACCCTGCACTTTCGCAGCGGACCCGGTCGCCACATCGCCGAACTGCGGATCTTTTTGTCAAAGGAATTTCGTCGGCGCGGTCTGGGCACTGCGTTGCTGCGCAGCGCGATTGACGTCGCCAAAAAGATGGGCTTGCAGCAACTGGTCGCCGAAATTGTCGCCGATCAAATCAAGGTGATCAACGCGTTCAAACAACTGGGATTTGAGCATCGCGCGACGTATCCCGACTACTTTATGATGCCTGATGGCGAGACGCACGACGTTGCCGTCTTGATTCTGTGTCTGGCAGCCAAACGAGATGAGTTCTAGTGATCCCACCGCGCCAATGGGTTTCGAGTGAGTTGAAGCGCAAGCCGCACTTTATCGTAGGCAGTTACTGGCTTTTGTTCGCGTACTGCATCAGCGCGTCGCTGATCGTGCGACTCGTTGCGCCGCCGCTCCCCGCGGTTGTTTGGCTGTCGTTCAGCGGCGTGATCCTCGCGGCGATTCTGATTTCGTGGGGCGCCGAAGCCGCGCAGTTCGTCGTGAGCCAAGGGCTTGCGATCGCGATCATCGCGCTGCTCCAAGTCGTCCCCGAGTTCATGGTCGAAGCGACGGTCGCGTGGCGCGGCGAGAACGATCTGATGCTGGCGAATGTCACCGGCTCGAATCGGCTGTTGATGGGAGTCGGTTGGGCGTTGGTCTTTGTAACCGCTGACGTGGCGAGCCGAGTCAAACACGGACATGGCATCGCGCGCATCGAACTGCGCCGCGAAACATTCATCCAGGTGCTGATGTTGATGGCAAGCAGCGGGTACTTTGCCTTCGTGCTCATGCACGGCATCCTCGACATCGTGGACGGCATTTTTCTGTTGGCGTTCTTCGCCGCGTACATGATCCTGCTCAAAAAGATGCCGGAAGAAGACGCCGAGAAAAAAGAGGACCTGCTCGCGATGCCGCGTTATCTGGCGACCCTCGCGCGACCGCGCGAACAGTTCTTGAAACTCGTGGGGCTGTTCGCCATTGGCGGGCTGACGATGTGGGCGATGGCAGAGCCGTTCCTGGACAGCATGAAGACGATTGCCGCCGGCGTCGGCGTGACCGCGTTTCTGTTTGTGCAGTGGATTGCGCCCTTTCTGAGCGAGTTTCCGGAAACAGTCACCGCCTTTTATTGGGCGCGCAGCATCCACCTTGCGCCCATGGCGTTGATGAATCTGATTTCGTCGAAGGTCAGTCAATGGACGTTGCTGGTCGCGATGATTCCGTTAGTGTATCTCGTAGCCCACGGGCGCTGGGAAATCGCACTCAATGCAACGCAGCGGGAAGAAGTACTCCTCTCGCTGATGATGTTGCTGTATGGCAGCATCACCTTGCTCAAGTTGTACTTTACGCGGCTCAACGCGCTCAGTCTGTTCGTCCTGTGGCTCGTCCAATTCGTGTTTCCGCATCAACTGCCGCTGCTCGGCGCTGCCGATTGGAATAACACGCGGATGCTGACCGCGGCGGCGTTTGGCGCGCTCATCGTCGTTGAACTCGTCAAGCATCGGAACGATATACACTTGTTTGAAACTCTGCGCGTCGTGCACGCGACCATGAAGTAATTTTCGTCCTGTCATTCTGAGGGAGCGCAGCGACCGAAGAATCTCTCAAGGCGCTCTGATCGGTCAAGCGTGTTGCAAGATTCTTCGCTTCGCTCAGAATGACAAATCGGCAACCGCCAGTCGAAAATCGAAAATCAGAAATCGAAAATCAGAAATACCGAAGGAGGACGCATGTCCCGTTACATTGCCACATCCGCGATTCGCGGCGCAAACAACATCGTCCGCGAGACTGACGCATTTTTGCAAAAGGCGTTGCAAGAAAAAGGCGCGGACACCAAAATTGGATTTCCCAACACCGCGTATTTTTTGCCGACGATCCTCGGCTTGACCGGGCGCAAGGTCGAGACCATCGGCGACCTAACGCCGGTGATGGAGCAGGTCAAAGCGTACCTGCACCCGGTGCCCGCGCAATCGCGCTGGACGCCGTACCTGGGCGAGACCCTCGACAGCGGCATCGCGACCTTGCTCGCGGTCGAAATGCTCCAAGCCCTGCGTTTCTTGTACGGCGACCAACCGGAAAAACTAGAGGGCTTGCAACTGGCGCAAGCATCGTTCACGTCGCCTGAGTTTCAAAAGGGCGATGGCGGCGGGCAATTGAATGGACCGATTGACGATATCCAATTGCGGTCGTGGGGCATCCAACTGGTGGACGGCCGCATGCCCGGGTTCGCGGCAATCGTCGGCTGCGCGAAATCGAACGAGGTCGCGGTCAAGATCATCCGCGAACTCCAGCGCCGCAATATCCTCATCTTCCTCGCCGGCAACGTGAACGGTCGCTCGATCATTCACCAGTTGCAGGAAGAAGGCGTCGAAATGGGCTACGATACGTACATCGTTCCCTTCGGCACCGATACGCTATCCGCGATCTACGCGATCGGTTTTGCGACGCGTTCCGCGTTGACCTTTGGCGGGATGAAGGGCGGGCAGGCGCGCGAGATTTTGCTGTACAACCGCGCGCGCGTCTTTGCCTTTGTCCTCGCGCTCGGCGAAGTGGACGATTTGAAATACGCCGCGGCGGCTGGCGCGATCTCCTACGGCTTTCCCGCCATCGCCGACACCGTCATCCCCGAAATTCATCCGACCGGCGTGACGACGTACGAGCACGTCATTTCGATGCCGTTCAACGAAATCGAAGGCAAGGACGATCTAGAACGCGCGGAAAAATTGGTGCAAAAGTGCATCGAAGTGCGCGGCGTCAAGATCAAGATGACCGAAGTGCCGATCCCGGTGCCATACGGCTCGGCGTTCGAAGGCGAGGTCGTCCGCAAAGCCGATCTGCGATTCGAATCCGGCGGCAAGCGCTCGCGCGCGTTCGAGTACCTCTACATGCTGCCGATGGATAAAGTGGAAGACGGCAAGGTCCAAGTCCTGGGGCCCGATCTCGACGCGGTGCCCGACGGCGGCGCGATGGACATCGGCATCGTCGCCGAAGTCGCGGGACGCAAGATGCAGGAAGATTTCGAGCCGGTGCTCGAGCGCCAGATTCACCACTTTATCAACGGCGCGTCCGGCGTGCAGCACATCGGTCAGCGCGACATTGCCTGGATTCGCATCAGCAAAGCCGCGTACGACAAGGGCTTGCGTCTCGGCGATCTCGGCAAGGTTTTGCACGCGCGCTACCACGCCGACTTTGGCGCGATCGTGGACAAGATTCAAGTGACGATCTACACCAACCCTGCCGATGTGAACACGATGCTCCAGGTCGCGCGCGAAGCGTACAACAAGCGCAACACGCGCCTTGGCGATATGACCGACGAGCAGGTCGAAGAGTTCTACTCTTGCACGCTGTGCCAGTCGTTCGCGCCGAATCACTGTTGCGTGATCAGCCCGGAGCGCGTCGGCTTGTGCGGCGCGTACTCCTGGCTCGACTGCAAAGCGAGTTTCCAGATCAATCCCACTGGACCCAACCAACCGATTCCCAAGAAGCAGCAACTCGATCCGGTCAAGGGCTATTGGACCGGACCGAACGAATTCGTGTTGCAAGCGTCGCACCAGCAAGTTGAAACCGTTTCGATGTACTCGATCATGGAGAACCCGATGACCGCGTGCGGTTGCTTCGAGTGCATCGTCATGGTCATTCCCGAAGCGAACGGCGTGATGGTCTTGTCGCGCGAAGATACCTCGATGTCACCGGCGGGCATGACGTTCAGCACGCTTGCCGGCATGGCCGGCGGCGGCTTGCAGACGCCGGGTGTGATGGGCGTCGGCAAATTCTATCTGACGTCGAAAAAATTCCTCGCGGCGGACGGCGGATTCAAGCGGGTTGTCTGGATGTCGTCCGTCCTGAAACAGACGATGGCGGAAGAACTGAGTCAAGCCGCCAAGTTTGCCGGCGACCCGGATCTGATCAACAAGATCGCCGACGAAACCATCTGCACCGAGGTGCCCGATCTGGTCAAGTTCCTGGAAGAGAAAGGGCATCCCGCGTTGACGATGGATCCGATGATGTAATCAACGAATGGCGAACGAATAAACGAATAGAAAGAGCGTCAAATGTCGGAGCAAAAGACAGAGAAACATTTCAGCCCGCGCACGACGAACATCTTGATCGGCGCATCGGTCGTCATCCTCATTGCTACATTGCTCGTACGATTCCTGACCAACGCGCCGCAGGAATGGGTGCTCGTGGCGATGGGCGTCGGTGTGTTTTTGTTCTTGCTCGTCGCGTTCGATCAGCCCGACTAGTCTCATAGTCTGGTAGTCGTAAAGTCAGATAGTCAAAGACCACTCGACTACACGACTATGTGACTATGAGACTATACGACGGAGGAAGTAATGCCTGTGACAGTTGAGATTCCCAAAGAAAAGTACAGCGGCAAGGTGCGCGAGATTACCCTGGGCGCGACCAAAGACCAGGGCGGCACGCGCGCCAAGACCGTGACCATCGGCGGCGAGAATACCATGCCCTTTCTGCACTTTGAAGGGACCGTGCCGCATCCTCCTGCGATCGCCGTCGAGGTTCAGGATCGCAAGCCAGGCGATTGGTCGCCGGTTCTGCTCGACGCGTGGAAAGACGTTGCGGACAGTCCCACGCAGTGGGCAAAAGCCGCCGAAGCGCTCGGCGCGGATGTGATTCTGCTGAAACTCAACGCGACGCAAGCGGATGGCAAACCGAACACCGTGGCGAACGCCAAGAAGGTGGTGCGCGACGTCTTGAACGCAACCGGGCTACCCTTGATCGTCTTTGGGCCGGGTCAAGCCGAACTCGACAACGAATTCTTGGTCGCCATCGCGGAAGAGACGAAAGGCGAACGCCTGGTGCTTGGCGTGTGCGAGGACAAGAATTACCGCACGATCGTCGCCGCGGCGATGGCGAACGATCACCTCGTGGACTCGCGCACGCCGATGGACGTGAACCTCGCCAAGCAACTCGTCATTCTCATTCACGATATGGGCTTGCCGCTCGAGCGCATCGTCATGGATCCGACGACCGGCGCGCTCGGTTACGGCATCGAGTACGGTTACTCGGTGATGGAACGCTTGCGCCTCGCCGCGCTGCAAGGCGATGGGATGACCCAGCAACCCATGCTCGTCACGCCGGGCGAAGAGGCGTGGCGCGTGAAAGAAGCCAAAGTGGGCACGGACGTTCCGGCGGCGTGGGGCGATTGGGCGGAGCGCGCGGTGCATTGGGAAACGATCACCGCGTCCGCGCTCGTCGAGACCGGCGCGAACATTCTGGTCATGCGCCATCCCGAAGCGATCAAGCGCGTGCGCGAGATGATTGTCAGGTTGATGGCGAAATAAACGAATGCAACATGTCATTCTGAGGCGCGCAGTTTGCGCCGAAGAATCTCGCAACTCGCAACTAGCGAGATGCTTCGCTTCGCTCAGCATGACAACAATAGGTTTATGACCACCCTGACCCGCACTTTGCAAAAGAATAGTCTGACGATTTACGCCGCGCTGGTGCTCGCGCTCCTCGCGCTGCTCGCGTTTTCGCCCGCCGAAGCGACGCTGGGCAACGTCGTGAAAATCGTCTACGCGCACGGCGCGGCGGAACGCGTCTCGGCGTACGCGTACCTCATCGCCGGCGCGCTCGGCATCATCCATCTGTCATTGCGAGGAGCGAAGCGACGAAGCAATCCCAAAAGCAATGTGGAGATTGCTTCGTCGCAAACTGCGCTCCTCGCAATGACACTGGGGAACTGGGTGCAAGCCGTCGCCGAGACCGCCATTGTCTTCTGGCTCGCGCAGGTCGTCGTCAGTCTGCCCGCGCAACTGCTCGCGTGGGGCGCGATGACCTGGAACGAGCCGCGCGTCGCCGGGGCGCTGTGGATTCTCACGCTGTCCGCGCTGGTGTACGTCATCGCGCGGTGGATCGGCGAAGCGAATTGGATGTCGTTTGCCGCGGTCGCGAACGCGGCGATTTTCCTGATCGTCCTGCGCGGCGCGATCAATATCTTGCACCCGATTGATCCGATCGTCGGATCGGATTCGCTAGCGATCAAGGGATTCTACGCGGCGATTGTCGTCGTCACTGGATTGATCGCGCTTCAGTTTGCGCGCGACCGCGCGAAAATCTTGCGAAGGTTGTGAAACCTTCGCGAGGATAGGAAGGAACTCGAATGGCAACCCCGAACGAATACGAACGAATGCAGGAAACGATTCAAACGATCAGCCACTATGCCGAGATCTATCACAACGGCAAAGTGGAACTCGTTTCATTCGACGGCGCAACCGTGATCGTGCATCTGGGCGGCGCGTGCGAGGGCTGCCCGCTGATGCCGTGGACGCTGCATCGCGTCGTCGAAAGCACAGTGCGCGATTTGTTTCCAAAAGTGAAGGAAGTCAAAGCCGCATAACCCCAGTATTCAGTCTAACTGATCACTGAATACTGAACAAGGAGGCACACATGGCACTGACCGGCTTGCAGATATACAAACTCTTGCCGCAGACCAACTGCAAAGAATGTGGATTTCCAACCTGCCTCGCGTTTGCAATGAAACTCGCCGCGAAGCAAGCCCAACTGTCCGCGTGCCCGTACGTCAGCGAAACGTCCAAGCAGCAACTCGAAGCCGCGTCGCAGCCGCCAGTCCGCTTGATTACGCTTTCGACTGACAGCCGCAAAACGCAAGCGGGCAACGAAATCGTCTTGTTCCGTCACGAGAAGACATTTTACAATCGCGTTCCACTTTTCGTCCGCTTGAAAGATACGGAAGGCGATCTCGCAGCGCGCGCGAAAGAACTCGACGCGTTCGTGGTGGATTACGTCGGCATCAAGTTGCACCTTGACGGCGTCGCGGTTGAAAACGCGTCCGGCGACGCGGGCAAATTCGCGGCAGCCGTGGCAGCCGTGCGCGGCGCGACGAATTTCCCACTCATCCTGATCGCGAAAGATCCCGCCGCGTTTGAAGCCGCGCTCGCGCAAGCCAACGGCGCNNCCGCTCGCGGTCAAAGGCGATGGCAATCTCGAAGCGCTGGCGAATCTCTCCGACCAGGTCAAAGCCGCCGGCGTCGAAGACATTGTGCTCGACCCCGGCGCGCGCGGTTTTCTCGATACGCTGACACTCGCGACGCAAATTCGCCGGCTCGCGATCAAAAAGAACTTTCGTCCGCTCGGCTATCCGATCATCACCTTCCCCGGCGAAGGCGTCTCGTCGCCCGACGCAGAGCCATCGCTCGCCGCGCAGCACATTGGCAAGTACGCCGGCTTTATCGTCTTGGATCATTTCACGCCGGCGCGCGCGTACGCGCTCCTCGTCTTGCGCCAGAACATTTACACCGATCCGCAGAAACCGATTCAGGTTCAGCCAGGTCTGTACGAGATCAACAGCCCCAAGCCCGAATCGCCCGTCCTCGTGACGACGAATTTCTCGATCACGTACTTTTCGATTTCGAACGAAGTCGAAGGCGCGGGCTTGCCGGCGTGGTTGATGGTGGCGGACGCCGAAGGGATGAGCGTGTTGACCGCGTGGGCGGCTGGCAAGTTCGACGCCGATCGCATTGCGAAAGCGGTCAAAACGACGAGCGTCGAATCCAAGATCAGCCGGAAACGTCTCGTCATTCCCGGCGCAGTCGCCGTGTTGATGGGCGAAGTCGAAGAAGCGCTGCCGGGTTGGCAGATCGAAGTCGGTCCGCGCGAAGCGGTGGATGTGCCGGCGTATCTCAAACTAAAGCCGTAGTCTTGACGGAACACGCAACACGTGACACGTGGTGCGTGTTCCGTTGTCTAGAAAGCAAGTCGGGAAATGAACACCACCAACCTCGGTGAGTTGCAAAGCATTTTGATCGCCGCAACGCGCTGCCTCGATTGCAGCGATCCGCGCTGCGTGAAGCTATGCCCCGAACATGTAGACGTGCGCGCGGCGATGCGCTTGATCGTTGATCGCGCCGGGGCGCGTCGAGTCGCGTGGACGCAGCGCGAAGACGAAGCCGTCGCGAGCGCGACGCGCGCGATCGAGGCATCGTTTGAATAAGAGATGACAGATCACAGACAACAGACGACAGACTCTGGCTGCGGTCTGGAGTCTGTTGTCTGTCGTCTGGTGTCTGAGGTATCCCTATCGCAACACAAAAAGCGCATTTCAAGCCCGCGGATATCACGGTCGAAATCGCGCGCGGCGCGCTGATCGCCGACGCGGCGCAAGCCGCCGGCATTGATATCAATGTCCCCTGTGGAGGTCAGGGCCGCTGCGGACGCTGCGCGGTCGTCGTGGAAAAAGGCAACGCGCGCCGGCGCTCGACACTGCGCCTGAGCGCGGCGGATTTGGAAGCGGGTTACGCGCTCGCGTGCCAAACCGTCGTCGAAGGCGATCTGGTCGTCTTCATCCCGCCGCAAGAAGAGATCACGCGCCACCTCACGACCGAAAAGACCGCCGCCAAAATCAGCGTCCCGTTCGAATACGATTGGCGCGTCCACCAGACCGTCGTCAAGTATTTCGTCGAAACTGAACCGCCCACGCTTGCCGACAATACCGACGACCTGGCGCGCCTCGCGCGCGAATTGGCGCGACACTATGCTGTGCGCGATCTGCATATCCCGCTCGCGGTTTTGCGGACGCTCGCGCGGACCCTGCGCAACGCCGGCTGGCGCGCCACCGCGGTGATTGATCGCGCCAACGGGCAACCGCGCCTGATTGACATCTTGCCCGGCGATCAAACGCTGACGCTCTGGGGCGCGGCAGTGGACATCGGCACGACGACCGTGACGGTCTATCTCGTGGACTTGTACAGCGGCGAGGTCGTCGAAACCGCCGCGGATTACAACGGTCAGATCAAGCGCGGCGAGGATGTGATCTCGCGCATCGTCTTTGCGTCCAAGGGCGGCGGATTGGTCGAGTTGCAATCGCTCGTCGCAAATACGCTCAACAAACTGGTCGAGCGCGTCGCGCTGCGCCGCAAGATCAATCCGCGCGACATTTACAAGATGACGATCGTCGGCAACAGCACGATGATTCACATTCTGCTCGGCTTGCCGCCCGAGCCAATTCGCCTGACGCCGTACATCACGACCGCCAACCATCCGCCGACGGTGCTCGCGAACGAGTTGAATTTGAACATCCATCCGCAAGCGCCGGTGGATTGTCTGCCGGGCGTCGCGAGTTACATGGGCGCGGATATCACCGCCGGCGTGCTTTCGTCCGGCACGCACGACACGGACAAGATCACGCTCTTTCTCGACATCGGCACGAACGGCGAGATGGTCCTCGGCACGCGCGAGTGGCTGGTGAGTTGCGCGTGCAGCGCGGGCCCGGCGTTCGAGGGCGCGGGCGTCTATCACGGCATGCGCGCGACGACCGGCGCAATCGAAGAGGTGTGGATCAACCACAAGACGCACGAACCGACGCTGCGCGTGATCGGCGGCGGCAAGCCGCGCGGGCTGTGCGGTTCCGGGCTGATCAGTCTCATCGCCGAGATGTTTATTACCGGCGTGACCGATAAAGCCGGCAACATCAACCTATCGCTGCCAACCCCGCGCGTGCGAACCGGCGAGCACGGCGCAGAGTACGTGATCATGTGGGCGAATGAGACCGACATTGGCAAAGACATCGTCATTACCAAGCCGGATATTGACAATTTGCTGCGCGCCAAAGCCGCGATCTACGCCGGCTATGTGATGCTCGCGCGCAGCGTCGGCATGACGCTGAACGACGTCGAGCAGATGTTGATCGGCGGCTCGTTTGGGCAGTACCTTAACATCGAAAAGGCAATCGAGATTGGGTTGCTGCCGGATTTGCCGTGGGAGCGTTTCCATTTCCTGGGGAACACCGCGGCGCGCGGCGCGTACATGGCGCTCTTGCGCCGCGATGCGCGCGCTGAGGTCGCCGCGATTGCGAAGAAAATGACGTATCTCGAACTCGCGGCGGACAACGCCTTCCACGATCAATTCGTCGCCGCGCTCTTCCTGCCGCACACGGACTTGACACAATTTCCGAGTGTAAAGAAGGTGTTGGAGGGGGAGACCGCGAATTGAGCACGGAACGGAACACCTTCCCGGTTATCATCCTCATCGGTCGCCCGGCGGCGGGCAAGAGCGAGATCATAGATTATCTCAAGCGCTTGCCCGATGGCGAACGCTGCGCGCAACTGCGCCTCGCGCCTTTCGACGAAATTGATGATTTCTGTTGGGTGTGGCAAATCTTCGAGGACGACCTGGTTTGGGAACGCCTGGGGCGCGCGCGGCTCTATACCGACGCGAGACTGTATTTCAAAGACGCGTTCCTGTGGAATTTTCTGATCGGCAAGATCAACCTGGCTTTCGAAAAACGCCTGGCGCAGGACCCGCATTATTTTTGCGCTCGCACGCTGATCGTCGAATTTTCGCGCGGCGGCGAGAACGGCTTTGGCGAGGCATTCGCGTATCTGTCGGATGAAATCCTAAAGCGCGCGGTCATCGTCTACGTCAGCGTGCCGTACGAGGAATCGGTACGGCGGAATCGCCGGCGGAGACGCCCGGGGCTGGAAGACTCGATTCTCTACCACTCGCTCGCCGACGAGAAGATGGAAGCGTACTATAAGACGAACGACTGGGACAGACTCTCGGGCGGCAAGCGCGAAGGCGTGATCGAGATCAAAGGGCATCGCGTTCCATTCGCCGTGTTCGAGAACGAGCCGGAGCAGACGGATGACCCGGCGAAGTTGGGTCCGGCGTTGGAAGAGGTATTTGGGCGGTTATGGAAGATCGCTTGCCGCTAGCACGAAAAACGGAACACGCACCACGCCACACGTGTTTCGTGTTGCGTATTCCGTGCTTTTAGAGGTGAAACATGCAAAACCTAGCCAAAGATTTCCTCGCCCAAAAACGCATCGCCATCGTCGGCGTGACGCGCGACCTCCAGGGCTGGGGGCGCACGCTGTACGACGAGTTCAAAAAGCGCGGCTATGACACGTACGCGGTCAATCCGGCGCGCAACCTTTCCGGCATCCAGTGCTATGGCAGTCTGCGCGAATTGCCGCTCAAGCCCGACGGCGTTCTGCTCGTCGTTCCGCCCGATGTGACCGATCAAATCGTGCGCGAGGTCGCGGCACTCGGCATCCCGCGCGTGTGGATGCACAAAGGCGCGGGCGGCGCGGGCGCGGTCTCCGAGCCAGCGCTTGAATTCTGCAAAGAGAAAAACATCGCGGCGGTGTATGGCGTTTGCCCGTTCATGTACCTGCAGCCGCAGGGGTTCGGGCACAAGATGCATCACGCGTTTGCCAGGTGGTTTGGCGCGCTGCCGAAGGGAGCGTAATGCTTTTCGCGCAACACGGATCACGCATCACACATCGTGTTGCGTGATGCGTGATCCGTGAACAACCAAGAATCCAACTCCAAAGGAGGATCACATGTACATTATCGGTGAGAACATTCACATCATTTCCCCCAAAGTCAAAGAAGCGCTGGCGGCGCGCGACGGCACTTTCTTCGTTGATCTCGCGCGCAAGCAGATGCAAAACGGCGCCAAGGCGCTGGATCTGAACGTCGGTCCCCAGAAAAAAGCCGGACCCGAAGTGATGTCCTGGCTCGTTGACGTGGTGCACGAAGCCGTTGGCGCTGACGTCACCCTATCGTTCGACACGACGAATCTCGAAGCGATCAAAGCCGGCGTGAAAAGAGTGCCGCGCGGCAGGGCGATCATCAACTCGACTTCTGCCGAAGCCGAACGCCTGGAGGCGGTGCCGCCGGTCGCGGCGGAGTACGGCACGAAACTGATCGGCTTGACCATGGCGAAGGAGGGCATCCCCGTCAGCGCCGAGGCGCGCGTTTCGCTCGCGCTCGAAAAACTCGTGCCGCGCTGCGAAGAGGTCGGCTTGCCGCTCGATCATCTGATCGTGGATCCGCTCGTGCTGACGGTCAAGGGCTGCCAGGAGTACGTGCCGCAGTGCGTCGAAGCGGTCCGCATCTTGAAGCAATCGGGCTTGCCGGTCCTCACTAACGCCGGCTTGTCGAATGTGTCGAACCAGGTGCCGCCCGAGATGCGTCCGCTCATCAATCGCACCTACATGGTGATGTTGATGGCAGTCGGCTTGGACATGGCGATCGCCGACCCGCTCGACAAGCATCTGAAAGAGTTCGTCCGCATCGTCGAGGACCGCGATGAATCAACGCCAGTCAACCGGCTGGTGCTGGCGCTGCACGATCGCACCGCCGTCGGCGAAGAAGTGACGCCGGACGACGTGGACATGCGAGACCCGGACCAGGTCGCGATCTGGAAGACGATTCAGATCTTGATGAACCAGGTGATCTACGCGGACGCGTATCTCAATGTCTAGTCGCCAGTAGACAGTCAACACGCGACAGTCAGGATTCGTTGACTGTTGACTGGCGACTGTGGACTGTTGACTGATCCCTCAAAGGAGAGTGATTCACATGACCAAGCCAGTCACCAAGGAGGAACTGCTTGCCAAGGCGAAGAAGCCCGCAGCCGATGCGATGGAGTTGCATCCTTTTTATCGCGGCAAAGTCGAAACGATGCTCAAGTGCTGTGTCCGCGATTTCAACGATTTCGCGATTTGGTACACCCCTGGTGTCGCCGCGCCGTGCAAAGCGATCCAGGCAGATCCCGAGTTGGTGTATCAGCACACCAACAAGTGGAACACCGTCGCCGTCGTCAGCGACGGCACGCGCGTCCTCGGTTTGGGCGACATCGGGCCCAAAGCCGGCTTGCCGGTGATGGAAGGCAAGGCGCTGCTCTACAAGTACCTCGGCGGCGTGGACGGCGTCGCGCTCATGCTCGACACCAAAGACCCGGACGAGATCATCAAAACGGTCAAACTCTTGCAGCCCGGCCTGGGCGGCGTAAACCTCGAAGACCTCTCGCAGCCAAAGTGCTTTCGCATCCTCGACACCTTGCGCGAGCAGTGCGAGATCCCCATCTGGCACGACGATCAGCAAGGCACCGCGACGGTTACGCTGGCGGGTTTGATCAACGCGTTAAAAGTCGTCGGCAAGAAAATCAATGCGGTTCAGATCGCCTTCATCGGCTGCGGCGCATCCAACGTCGCCATCAGTCGTTTGATCTTTGCGTACGGCGCGACCCCGGCGCTTTGTCGGATGGTAGACACAAAGGGTATTCTGCACAAAGGTCGCACTGACATCGAAATGCGTAAAGCCGAGTTCGTAGACAAGTGGAAATTGTGCAACATCACGAACGCGGAACGGCGCACGGGCGGCATCGCCGAAGCGTTGCAAGGGGCAGATGTATGTATTGCGCTGTCTACGCCCGGCCCTGACATCCTCAAGAAAGAATGGATCGCCACGATGGCGCAGGATGCGATCGTTTTTGCGTGCGCCAACCCGATCCCTGAGATCTGGCCCTGGGATGCCAAAGAAGCCGGCGCCGTCGTCGTCGCGACCGGTCGCTCCGATTTCCCGAATCAGGTCAATAACTCGCTCGGCTTCCCCGGCATCTTTCGCGGCACGCTCGACGTGCGCGCCAAAACGATCACCGATGAAATGTGCATCGCCGCCGCCGAGGAAATGGCGCGCATGGCGGAAGAAAAGGGGTTGACGCCCGATCACATTATGCCGACGATGGACGACGTGGACGTCTTTCCGCGCGAAGCCGCGGCGGTCGCGACAAAGGCAATCGAGCAAGGCATCGCGCGCATTACGAATGTCACTTTCCAGCAAGAATACGCGTACGCCAAGAAACTCATCCTGCGCGCGCGCGGCATGGTGCGGGACGCGATGGCGACGGGGTACATCGCGTTGCCCCAAGGCACCCAGCCCCCCAAGCCCTCGAAGATAATCGTCAAAGCGGTTGCCCGCGCGACAGCCGCGCAACCTCAAGCCAAGCGGCGGCCCAAGACGCGCGCCAAGCGGAAACGCTAATCGGCTCGCTCAAGCGGTCCACCGGCAGTGGACCGATTGACTAGCAATGGAGGATACGATGCACGATTTGATTATCATCGGCGGCGGGCCGGCGGGGTTGACCGCCGCGGTGTACGCTTTGAACAAGCGATTGGAAACCCTATTGATTAGCCAGGACCTCGGCGGGCAAACCGCGTACGGCTTTCAAGTCCAGGGCTATGAAGGACACGAGGTCATTCGCGGCGGTGAAGTCGTCGAAAAATTCAAACGCCAACTCGAATACCTGAACTTTGCGCACCAGATTGATCGCGCGACCAAGATCGTGCCGGCGGACAGGCACTATGCCGTGCTCACGCAGGGCAACAAGCGCTTTGAAGCGCGCGCGGTCATCCTGGCGACCGGCGCGCAGCCCAAGCGGCTGGATGTGCCGGGCGAGAAAAAGTTGATTGGCAAGGGCTTGTCCTACTCTGCCATCAGCCACGCCCAGTTGTTCATCGAACGCGAGCCGGCGATCGTCGGCAGCAACCTGCGCGCGCTGCAAGCCGCCGCGGAGATGGCGCTCATCGCCAAGCAGGTGCATCTCGTCTTGCCTGAAAAGGGCGAAATAGATTCGGCGTTCGGCAAGAAACTGCGCGCAAATCCCAAAATCAAGATTTACGAAGCGGCGTTGAAAGAGGTGCGCGGCGATCACTTCGTCACCAGCATCGTCGTCGGCGATAAAGAGATCACAGTGGACGGACTGTTCATCGAAGTTGGGCTGACGCCTGGCTCGAAGATCGCGGAAGGGCTGGGCATCACCGACGCGAACGGTCGCGTGGTCGTCAACAACAAGTGCGCCACCTCGCGCCCCGGCGTCTTCGCCGCCGGCGACGTGACCGACGTGTTCATCGAGCAAGTATTGGTCGCGATTGGCGAAGGCGCCAAAGCCGCGC
The DNA here is from genome assembly GCA_002400365.1 of Anaerolineales bacterium UBA4826. Classification (GTDB taxonomy): domain Bacteria; phylum Chloroflexota; class Anaerolineae; order UBA4142; family UBA4142; genus UBA4142. Next base: position 44,257 of record DHFK01000116.1, read on the forward strand.
TGAGCGCGTACGAGTATCTGCTCAGTCAATAAGACCCCAGATCACAGACAACAGACGACAGATTTTGTCTGTCGTCTGTAATCTGTGGTCTGTTGTCTCCTAAAGGAGCATTATGACCGCCAAACTCATTGATGGCAGAGCCGTTGCCGCGTCGGTGCAAGAAAGCGTGCGCGCCGACGCCGAGATGTTGAGGACCAAGCACGGGGTAACGCCCGGTCTCGCGACCATCCTCGTCGGCGAGAATCCCGCATCCCAAACGTACGTCGCCAACAAGCAAAGAACCGCCAACGACCTGGGCATGCACTCGGTCGGACAACATTTCCCGGCAGCTGTCTCGCAGGACGAGGTGCTGAACTACGTCCGCGCGCTTGCCGTTGACCCAAAGATTCACGGCATCCTCGTGCAACTGCCGTTGCCTCCGCAACTCGATCAGGAGACAGTGCTTGGCACCATCCCGATCGAAAAAGATGTGGACGGCTTCCATCCGATCAACATCGGTCGCTTGGCGATGAAAGGGCGCGAGCCGATGTTCGTGCCGTGCACGCCCTTTGGCTGCATCTACCTGATTGATTCGATTGGCGCCAAGATCGAAGGCGCGCGCGCAGTGGTGCTGGGTCGCTCGAACATCGTCGGCTTGCCCGCCGCGTTCCTGCTGATCCATCGTAACGCGACCGTGACGATCTGCCACTCGAAAACGCAGAATATCCCCGACATCGTGCGGCAAGCGGACATCGTCGTCGCAGCCATCGGCAAAGCGCACTTTGTGCAAGCCGACTGGATCAAGCCCGGCGCGACGGTGATTGACGTTGGCATCAATGCGATTCCCGATGCGACGCGGCGGAGCGGACAGCGCCTGGTCGGCGACGTGGATTTCGAAAACGTCAAAGAAGTCGCCGGCGCGATCACGCCAGTCCCCGGCGGCGTCGGTCCCATGACGATTGCGATGCTGATGCGCAACACCTGCAACTCGGCAAAGCGCGCGGTGGGGTTGATCAAGTAATCACGCACCACGGAACACGCACCACGCAGAACGTATTACGTGGTGCGTGTTCCGTTTGATAGTATTCCGTCCGTTTGACCTACATCCCTTCTTTGTGGTATGATAGCGGCAACGAATAACAAGCGCATCAACGAATCGGGGAACCTCAAGGAGGAGAAGATGCTTTTACGTGGACGACTTGTCTCAGAGACGCCAATTTTCCGGGGAAATGCGCGCAAGACTCTGTTTACCCGGGATGGCGATGGCACGCAACGGCTCGTCTCGCTGGCAGGTGAGATCTCCGGCACCGCCCAAGCCCTGATGGACGCTTTTATCGGACAGTCGCGCGATGGGAGAAACATCGGGCTGCTGAACAAACTCTGGCTGCGCCTGTACGGCGAGCCGCTGCCGGAAGGTCTCATCACGCGCGTCGAGTGCCAGTTGCAAAAGGAATCTTACCCGCGCGATCAGTTTTTCGATTTGCGGATGGGTCTCCGGCTGGACGAAGACCGCTGGGCGGCGGAAGCCAACGCCAACTACAAGATGGAGACGCTCTATCGTAACGCGGTCTTTGATTTCGCGCTGACCGTCAACGACGCGGCTTTGCAAAAGGGCGAAAACGCCGCGCGGCTGTACCACGTCCTCCAAGAACTTGGCGCGGGCAGATTCTGGTTCGGCGCGGGCAAGAGCAAGGGCTTGGGCCGCGTGCGGTTGGAACTGCAAACCCCCTTGGCGACGCCCGCCGCTTCGCCCACGATCCAACCGAGCGCGAATCACCTGCGCCTCACCATAACCTTCAACGCGCTCAATCCTGTCCTGGTCGGTTGGAACTGGGGCAAGGTGGATCCCGAGGTGCCCTCGTTTGCCGCGATCGAAGGGCGCTTGCTGATCGAAGCGATGCGCGATCTCCCCGACCCGATCCGCAACCGGCTCGCCATGGTGATCGGCGGTCCGATTCTCAGTCCGCAAGATTGGAAACAGCGCCTCGCCGACTATATGCCGCGCGTCCTGGCGGTCTGGCTGCGCGAGCGCTCTGCCGCCGAAGCGGAGACCTGGGTACTGCGCGAACCGGCGCTCGCCAAATTGGCCAAGGGAAAATTCCCCCTCTCGCAGAAGGTGATAGAGTTGGCGCAACCGCTGTGCGGTCAGACTTTTGCCGGCGAAGCGGCGGCAAAGACTGCGCTCGAACAAGCGCTGGGCGATAAAGCCAACATGGCAAAGCGTATTCTCGAAGTGATGGAACGCCAACGCGCGGCGAGTCACCAACTCGATCACGCTGCCTGGCTCGAGATCGCCAACGCGCTGGGATTGGATCAAGCCGTTGAGGAGCGCCTCTCCGCCGCGCTAGACGACGAAGCCGCGCTGACCCAGGTTCTAGCCAGCGCAGTCAAACCGGTTTTGCCGCGACTCTACCTTCAGGTGGATCAACAAATTACGCTGATCCAGAGCGACGCCTGGGTGGACGCGGAAATCGCGACCCGCGAACAGCATCTCAAGATCAAAACGCTGCTCCAGCAAGGCAAAATCAGCGAGGCGCAGTGGGGCAACCGCAGCCAAGTTCCCGAAGGCGTTAGCCCAGCGGCTTGGCGCAGTTTTCTCGACGAGCACAGCCGCGTGCGCTATCAGCACATCATGCACCCCGCGAATCTACGCAAGAGCATCACGAACGATCGCAACTTTATCGCGTTCTTGAAAGCCCACCGCGAGCGCACGCGCGTCGAACTGGCGCAGCCGCATCACGTTGATTTCCGCGCGGGCGGACCGTTCAACCGCGAGGTTGCGCGCAAGTATGGCAAGCCCTACGACACGATGTTTATGCGGATGCTCTCCTGGTCGCCCTCGTCCCAGGAGGCGGGCGCGTGGGAAATCTACGTCCCCGGCAGCACTATCAAAGGCGCGTTCCGCAAACGCGCGTCGCAAGTTCTCAAAACGCTGTGGGGCGAATCGCCCAAGACCACGAAGGTCCTGGAGCATCTCTTTGGCGCGCAGGGACACCGCGGCGCCGTCTTTTTCTCCGACGCGTATCTGGTTGACCCGCGCCAACCCGAGCGCAACTGGTGCTCGATGGATGGCGTGCGCATGGATCCGCAGACCGCGCGCCCGGTGGAAACCGCGAAACACGACTATCTCTTCCCCTACGGCGAGGAACTCGTGTTCAAATTCCAGGTGGACATCCAAGACGTTCGCGAGAGCGACCTGGAAGCGTACTCTATCCTCGCGCACCTGCTCCAGGATTTGCAGCGCGGCGACATTCCCATCGGCGGCGAAAAGACGAGCGGCTTTGGTTGGGTCAAGGGACAGATCACTGAAGTCAACTGGCTGACCGCGACCACCGATGGCATCACGAAAAAGTTGTTTGGAGATCAGGCGGCAACTGCCGCGTTGACGCGCGACGGCCTGTGGCATCGCCTGACGCTCCAAGACGCCGCCGCGGTGAGCGGATTGCAATGGCTCGCGCCCTTGACGGGCGGGAAGGCTTCGCCCACTCCGCCCAAGGCGGTGGCTGGCTTTGTCTCTCATCGCGCGTTTGGCGGTCACGCCGGCAAACTCGTCGTAGAAGCCGAGGTCTTGTCACCGCTGCACATCGCGGAGAGCGGCGAGCCGTCGTTCAAGTCCAAACTAGCCGACGGCACAGTCAACGGCTGGGACTTTTTCTCGATGTCTTCAGCCGAAGCCGCGCGGCGCGGCGATGCGAGACAGTACGCGCTCCCCAGCCGCAGCATCAAAGGAATGTTGCGCCACATCTATACGATTGCCAGCAACTCGAACGCGCCCAGTCCCGATCTGAGTCACCTGAATCCGGTGGACGGTCTATTTGGCTGGGTGGGTCAGGGTCCCAACCAGGCGATCATGGGCCGCCTTGCATTTGACTTTGCGCTCTTCGACAAACCCGCACTCGCCTGGTTCAAGGTTCCGTACCCGTACACCGGTTGGACCTACGCGGGCGATAAATGGCAGCACCAGCCGGGCAAAGCCGTGCCGATGTTTCGAATCGCCAATGCCTGGCGACTATTCCCTCACGCGCCCCTCGCCCCCATCGTCAAACGCCTGGATGATTTTCAACCTGACAGCGCGCAGGCGAGTTACTTGCGCGCGATCTTGCCCGGCGCGCGCGCGCGCTTTACCATCCGCTTTTGGAATTTGGAAGAACAAGAGTTGCAGCGCTTGATCTGGTGCGTCGCGCTCGAGCCGCGGCTGGCGCACAAACTGGGCCGCCATCGCTACGTGGGCTTTGGCAGTCTGCGCCTCAGTTTGCTCCCGGATAGTTTTCTGATTCGCTGGGACGAGCGCTATGCCAAGCCCGCGCAGGATTGGCGTCAACCGATCCGCGTGGCAGACTGGCTCAATCCCAAGGTCATCGCTTTCTACTCCGATCTGCAGACAGCCCTGGATGCTAAATCCGTTTGATTGGCTACGCCGCAGCAACACTGGCGCTGAACTGTTAGCCACCCTGCAATGCGTTTCGGGTGACGCGCCTGTCCTGAGCAAAGTCGAAGGATGGCAAGTGGCGAGTGATACGTCACTCGTCACTCGCCACTCGTCCCTCGCGCCTGACTTGCATCTCGGTCCTCCTCCCTCCGCGCTCAACGGTCCCTGCGTGCGTTGCTGGGTCCACCTGCGCGCCGAGGCCAAGCCCGATGCGCTCTACTGCGATACCTGTCAAGCCATTCTGAACGCGGTGCCGCGCGTGCGCGAACGCGCGCGGCCCGCCGTCGTGATCTGGGCTTTTGTCAATCAGTTGCCGGTGCAACTCCGCGACGGCGCGGGTTTCAACAGCCACCTCCTCGGTTTGTACGTCCACGACGATCGCCATTTTCTCGCGATGCTGCACCATCGCGAGTTGCAGCCCTGGTTGCAAGAAATCGCCCTTTACCACGGGGGGGATCTCAAGGGCTTGCTCCAGGTCTGTCCATCCACCCGGGGTCCTGGCCACCACATGGGCGAACTGCTCTGCCGAATGATTCACAACGAAGCGCGCTTTCCAGTTGATCGGCTGAGAATCCGTTTCTTTGCGTCGCCGCACCAAGTCTTCGATCCCCAACTCTACGAACGCATGGGCGTGCTGACTTTCGACGTTGCCGAATTCTTGCGGATGCTCGACATGGCGGTCGTGTTCCGCTCCTTGCTGCCGCCCGATGAGCAGCGCATCCTCCACGAACTCTTGAAAAACGACGACATGAGCGAGGAACAGTTTTACTGGGGGCGGTTCCTGGGTTGTATCACGCGCGAAGCCAAGGACATGTTGAGCGCATGGAAAATCCGGCAGTGGTCCAAAGCGCAAGTTGATCTCCTGTACGAATTGGCAGAGTATGTGGGATTTTATCAAACCCGTTAGTCTGATTCGCTACCTCATTATCTGGCGAGTCAACGGCTCGCTGGCGCAACTGCCGCGCTATCTGCCGATCGCGCTCTCGCAAGTGCTGGGCACGCTGATGGCGAGTCGGCTGCCGACGGGGCAAAGCCGCGCGTGGCGCAAGTTCCTGGAGGCGCAGGACAGCGACAAGTCCGGCAAGAAAACAATGCCCGATGTCGCCTGGCCCATCGAGTCCGTTCTCTTCGCTTATCCAAACAAACGCGCCTTTGGGCAAGGCGAGACTATTCTGTGGGAACTCAAACTCATCGGGGACAGCGCGGATCACGGCATCTTCCTGGAACTCATCCTGCCCGCGATGGAACAAGCCGCCACGACCACCGATCCGCGTTGGCATCGTCCCAACAGTCTATGGGGTCGCTTTGACATCCAGGCGGTTTATGCCAGTCGGGGCTTGCGTTGGGAACCGGTCGTCAGCGAAGGCAAATTGAACCTGGATTACCGCGCCAGTCCCAGTCAGTGGGCAGAGGGATTGACTTTCGGCGCGGACGCGGAACGACGCTTCAGCCGATTGACCTGGATCACGCCTTTCGATTTCAAATCGCAGATTTCAGATTTCAGATCGGATGAAACGTCCAACAATCTGAAATCTGAAATCCGAAATCGGAAATCAGACGCGCCGAGGCTGCACGACATCTTCGATGCGTTGATGGAACGGATGACGCTGTTCCTGCCGAGCAAGCGCCCCACGGCGGCAGAGGTATGGGCTGCGTTGCCACCGGCGGAACAAACCCAGCTCTGGCTCGCGCTGCAACACGCGCACCCTTTGCCGCGTCAACAGCAATCGCTTGACGCGCCGCCCCGAGATTGGCCGGGGCGCTGGATAGGTACGCAGGCTTTCGGCGAATTGGATCAGTGTCTCATTCCGTATCTAGAGTTGGCGTCCATCATCCACGTCGGAAGGCAAACGCACTTGGGCTGCGGCGCTTTTCGACTCTCTTGATTTTTGGTTACCGTGTCATTGCGAGGAGCGAAGCGACGAAGCAATCCCCAAGTTCCACGGAGATTGCTTCGCTTCGCTCGCAATGACACAGCACTTGCAATTTTTGACCCAAATTTGACTTTGAGTGAACCCGAATCAGACTCCCTTTGTCTATAATCAGACCGAAGTGGTCTGATTTTTTATCGCTCAGCCAACCTTGCGGAGGTAACTGACAAACCTTCGCAAGGTTGAGCCTTGACCTAATTTTTGTTCCGCGCGAGGACGAGTGTGTTGAGTCGGCGTGCAGATTATGGTGTGCGGGCGATGCTGGATGTCGCTTTGCAGTCTTCCGAGAATCGCTCGATCGTTGCGGAGATTGCGGAGCGGCAGCGCATCCCCGCTCATTTTTTGGCGAAGATCGTGCCGAAACTCGCGCGCGCCGGCTTGCTGCGGACTTGGCTCGGCGCGAGCGGCGGCGTTGCGCTGGGCATGCCCGCCGACCAGATCTCGCTCCTGCAAATCATCGAAGCGATTGATGGTCCCTTGATGCTGAACCTTTGCTCGCTCGATCCGCGCGGGTGCGAGTGCAACGCCGATTGCCCCGCGCTCGACGTCTGGTGCCGCGCGCAAGCGCAACTGAATCAAACGCTCGCGCAGACGCGCTTGGGTGATCTGATCACGCGCCGGCAAAAAGCGGCGTCAAGAAGCAAAGCAAGAAAGGGGTAATAGCCCAGCCGTCCTGAGTGTGTCGAAGGATGGGCGCAATGAGCGCGCAGCGTGGCGGCGCTTTTGCCCGTTTCAGACAGGTTCTGAGGGGAATGTGATCACAAATAACTTGGAAAGAGACACCGCGACGGTCATGGTGCTCGGCGGCGGGGTCGCCGGGATGCGCGCGGCGATTGATCTCGCCGAAGCGGGCATCCGCGTAAAACTCGTCGAATCGTCGCACGGGCTGGGGGGACGTGTCGCGCAGTTGGGCTTTATGTTCCCCACGCACGACTGCGTGCTTTGCCGCGGCACTTCGGATCATGGGTACGGCTGCACGCGTCCTAGCATTTCCCCCGCGTTTCTCGAACACAATCTCCATCCCAACATCCAAGTGTGGACGAATACCCAGGTGCTCGACGCCACCGGCGAAGCCGGCGATTTCACGATCACGCTGCGCCGTTTCCCGCGCTATGTTGACCCCGACCGTTGCACCAACTGCGGTCGCTGCGCCGAAGTCTGCCCGATTGAAAAGCCGCGCGGGTTTGAAGCCGGGCTTGCCACCCGCCGCGCCGCGTACAAAATCGCGCCGCGCGCCATTCCCGATGCGTACGTGATTGATCGCGGACCCTACTGCGCCGATTGTCGTCGCTGCGAACAAGTGTGCCCGACCCGCGCGATTGATTTGAATGAACCGGTCCACGACGAAGACGCGCACGTGGACGCGATCATTCTCGCGGTCGGGCACCAGTTGTACGATCCGCGGCACAGCGAGGAATTCGGCTACGGGCGATTTGCGAACGTCATCACCAGCATGGAGTACGAGCGCCTCGCCAGCCGTTCAGGTCCAACCGAAGGCATCGTCACGCGTCCCTCCGACGGCGCTGCGCCCAAGAGAATCGCGTGGTTGCAGTGCATCGGCTCGCGCGACCAGAGTCACCCGTACTGTTCCTCGATTTGCTGTATGTACGCGACGAAAGAAGCGATGCTCGCCAAGCAGCGCATCCCCGGCGTCGAATGTCGCATTTTCATGATGGACGAGCGCGCGTTCAACAAGGAGTACAACGCGTACGTTCACCAGGCACGCGAAAAGTACGCCATTGGCTTTACGCGCTGCCGCCTCTCTAGTCTGAAAGAAGACCCGCAGACGCGTGATCTCATCGCGCAGTACGTCGCCGAAGACGGCGCGCGACGCCAGGACACGTTTGATATGGTCGTCCTCTCGGTTGGCATGGAACCGCCCGCGCAAGCCACCGCCGTCGCCAAACGCTTGGGCATCCATCTCAACGCGTACGGCTTTTGCGAGACCGATAAATTCGCGCCGCTGCAAACGAATCGCCCCGGCGTTTTCGTCTGCGGCGCGTTTCAATCCCCGAAGGAAATCGCGGAGAGTATTATTGACGCCAGCGGCGCGGCGGCGGAAGCAATGCGCCTGCTCTCGACCAAGATCGGGCACGCGCCGCGCAGCCGCGAGTATCCGTTCCTCGCGTGCAACGGCGAATTCCCCCCTGAGCGGGACGTCGCGCCCGAGGCGCCGCGCGCCGCCGTCTTTGTCTGTGCCTGCGGCGACGCGATTTCCCAAGTCGTCAATACGGATGCGCTGACCGCGTTCGCGGAAAGACTGCCGAACGTTAGCCACGCGGAGCAGGTGTCGTACCTGTGCCTGCCGGAAGGGCACGCGCGTCTGCGGCGCGCGGTTGCCGAGCGCGGCGTGAACCGCGTCGTCGTCGCGGCGTGTTCGCATCGCACGCACGAATCGTTGTTCCAGCGCGTCATCCGGGAAGCCGCGCTTAATCCGAATTTGCTCGAAATGGCAAATATCCGCGAGCACTGCGCGTGGGCGCATCGCCACGATCCAGCCGGCGCGACGCGCAAAGCGCAGGAACTCGTGCGCATCGCGGTCGCTCGCGCGGCGAAACTCGCGCCGGTTTACAAGGACCGCCTCGCGCCGGTGCCGCGCGCGCTCGTGATCGGCGGCGGCGTGTCCGGCTTGACGGCGGCGCTCGCCATCGCCGATGGCGGTTTCGAAGTGGCGCTAGTCGAACGCGGCGACACGTTGGGCGGTCATCTCAACAATCTCTATTTTACCGCGGAGGGCGGCAATCCCCAGCGCCTGCTGCGCGATCTCGTCAACCGCATCGTCGGCCACGATCGCATCCGGGTCTTGACGCGCAGCGAGGTCGTCGAACATCGCGGGCACGTCGGCGCGTTTCGCTCGGTGATCGCGACACGCGTCAAAGGCCTCGCCAAGCCAACGCAATCTATCGTCGAACATGGCGTGACCATCGTAGCCACAGGTGGGCAGGAAGCGCGTGGCAGTGAATACCTGCTGGGCAAAGATCCGCGCGCGATGACGCAGCAACAATTGGAAGAAAAACTCGTCCACTTGCCGGAGCAGATCGTTGCGTTGAAGCAGATCGTCATCATCCAATGTGTGCAGCGACCGGGCGCCCCGGACTATTGTTCGCGCGTCTGCTGCACCAACACGATGAAGAACGCGACACGCATCAAGATGCTGAATCCCAACTGCGAGGTGGTCGTTCTCTTCAAGAACATTATCACGTACGGTTTTCGCGAACAGTACTACTCTGAAGCGCGGCGGCGCGGCGTATTGTTTGTCCGCTACACCGAGGAAACCCAGCCGCGCCTGGAGATCATTGACACGCACGGAGCCAGGAAAGAACCGAGCGCGCTTCGTCCGGACGATGTGTATTTTACTTCGCTGCAAGTCCGTGTCCGGGAGCCGGTTTTGAATGAGGAACTGATTTGGCATCCAGACTTGCTCGTCGTCAGCACGCAGGTCGTGCCATCGGACGGAACCCAACACCTTGCCGAAATTCTGCGCGTCCCGCTCTCTTCCGAAGGTTTTTTCATGGAAGCGCACTTGAAGATGCGCCCGATGGATTTCATGGAAGAAGGCATCTTTATCGCGGGGATGGCGCACTATCCAAAGTTCATTGAAGAGAGCATCGCGCACGCGCTCTCGGCTGCCGGGCGCGCGATCGCGATCCTGTCGCAAGAGCCGCTTTTCTATGGCGGTGTGGTTGCCCAAGTGGATCAAGCGAAATGCGTCGCGTGCTTGACGTGCACGCGCACGTGTCCATTCGGCATCCCACGCATTGACCCGGTCGCGGTCGGGAATGGCAACATCGTCGGCGCGGCGTGGATTGACCCGGCGAAATGCCAGGGCTGCGGCACCTGCACGGGCGAATGTCCGGCAACCGCGATCCAGTTGGTCAACTATCGCGACGAGCAAGTCATGCTGCGCGAGACGGCGGGGTTGGGGGCGTGGGTAACTGCATAAAGCGTGATGCGTGATGCGTGGTTGCATTTCACGTATCACGTATCACGCATCACGGGAACACTGGATACAAGAAACATGAGTAACAACGGTAACGGCTTTGAACCCGACATCACCGCCTTCGGCTGCATCTTTTGCGGCTATATGGCGGCGGACACGGCAGGGACACTGGGCTGGGAATATCCGGCAAATGTAAAGTACGTGAAACTGCCTTGCACCGGCAAGATTGACATTCGCTACATCCTCGCCGCGTTCGAGCAAGGCGCGGATGGCGCGTACGTCGTCGCGTGTCCGCTGGGCAACTGCCATCACGTGAAAGGCAACGAGCGCGGCAAAAAGCGCGTCGAGCGTGCGAAAAAGATTCTGGATCAAGTGGGCGTCGGCGGCGAACGGCTCGAGATGTTTTTCTTGAGCGGCGGTCAGGGCAAGTCGTTCGCGAACGCGGCGCAGACGATGGTTGAACGCGTCAAGAAGATGGGACCAAACCCGGTAAAACGTAAAGCGTAAAACGTAAGACGTGGTGCGTGTTTCGTGGTGCGTGAAATGCCAACGGAACACGCAATACGAAATACGCATGGCGGGAGCACAATGACTGACGACGGTCGCACCCAACAACCGAATAGCGCAATCACCCAATCACCCAATCTCCTAATCTCCCAATCACCCATCGGCGCGGTGATGGTCGTCGGCGGTGGCATCGCCGGGATGCAGGCATCGCTCGACCTGGCGGAAGCCGGCTTTAAAGTGTACCTCGTCGAGAGCAAATCCGCGATCGGCGGACACATGGCGCAACTCGACAAGACGTTCCCGACGAACGACTGCGCGATGTGCACTATCTCGCCCAAGTTGAACGAAACGGGCAGCAACCTCAACATCCAAATCCTGGTGGATACCGAAGTGCTGGACGTGCAGGGCAGCGCCGGACATTTCAGCGCGACGCTGCGCCGCAAGCCGCGCTATATTGATCTGACGAAATGTGTCGGCTGCGGCGATTGCGAAAAGGTCTGCCCGATCAACTTGCCCGATCCGTACAACGCCGGATTGGCGCAGCGGCACGCGGTTTATCGTCTCTATCCCCAAGCCGTGCCCTCCGCGTTCGCGATTGAAAAGCGCGGCATTTCGCCGTGCCGCGACGCGTGCCCGGTTAACACGCGCGCCCAGGGCTACATCGCGCTCGTGCGCGAGGGACGCTACGACGACGCGCTGCGCGTCATCAAAGAAGAAAATCCCTTCCCCGGCATCTGCGGGCGCATCTGCAATCACCGCTGCGAGACCGCGTGCAATCGCAATCTGATTGACGAGCCAATCGCGATCAAAGACCTCAAACGATTCATCGTTGACCAGGTGTACGCCAAGCCGCGCCAGCCGGTCGAACGCGTGCCGCGCACGCGCGACGAAAAAATCGCGATCATCGGCTCGGGTCCCACCGGCTTGACCGCCGCGATGGATTTGGTCAAGCAAGGGTACGGCGTCACCGTGTTCGAGGCGCTGCCGGTCGCGGGCGGCATGTTGCGCGTCGGCGTGCCGGAATATCGTCTGCCGTCGAAGATCGTTGATCGCGAAGTGCAGGATATTGTTGACCTCGGCGTGGACTTGCGCCTGAACACGACGGTCAAGAATCTTGACGATCTGTTCAACGAAGGATTCAACGCCGTCCTGATCGCCGTCGGCGCGCACGAAGGCAAGAAACTCCGCATTCCCGGCGCAGACCTCGACGGCGTAATGATCAACACGCGCTTTTTGCGCGACACGCGTCTCGGCAATCCGCCCGACGTGCGCGGACGCGACATTGTGGTGCTCGGCGGCGGCAACGTCGCGATTGACGTAGCGCGGACGGCCGTCCGCCTCGGTGCGGCAAAGGTCAAGATGGCGTGCCTCGAATCGCGCGA
>DHFK01000205.1 GCA_002400365.1 Anaerolineales bacterium UBA4826
CCATCGCACGCGCCGTTGACTGCGCGCCGAACGATCCGGCGGTGTTGCTCTACACTGCCGCGATCAGCGGCTTGCCAAAAGGCGCGACGCTGTCGCACGAAAATGTAGTTTCCACTGCGCGCGCGAGCGTGGACGCGATTCGTTTGACTCCCGGCGACAATGTTCTGCTCTTCTTGCCCATGGTTTACGCTTTGGGACAGAACGCGGCGATGTTGCCCTGTTTCGATGCCGGTGCAACCCTCGTGTTGCATCGCGAGTATGGGAGCACGAAGGTACTGCAGTCCATTGTCGAGCATCGCGTCACAGTCTTTTTCGGGATGCCGACGGTCTACATTGTCCTGTTCGACAAAGCATCTGTCGAACAAATGCGCTCGGTGCGTTTCTACGACTCTGCCAGTTGTGCGCGCTTGCCGCTGGAAATTGCGCGTCGGTGGCGCGAGAAATTTGGGGTGGACATTAGTGCCCATTACGGCATGGCGGAAACCACGACAATGGCGTACGACCATCATGGCGCCGACAAGCCCGGCTCGATTGGCACACCGGTGGCAGGCGTTGAGATGCAAGTCGTTGATGAACGCGGGCACAGGATCGCAGCGGGTCAAGTGGGCGAGATCGTCGTGCGGGGTCCGAATGTAATGCTAGGGTATTGGAATTGTCCGGCGGAAACGGACACGGTGCTCAAGAATGGTTGGTTCCACACCGGCGATCTGGGACGCCGGGACGACGATGGCAATTTCTACATCGAAGGCACTCTCCTGGACATCGTGAGTGTGGGTGGGCAAACGGTGTACTCGGCAGAAGTGGAGCGAGTGTTGCGGCAGCATCCGGCGGTTGCAGAGGCAGCGGTCTATGGCGTGCCGGACCAGGTGATGGGCGAACAAGTGCGCGCCAGCATCGTCCTCAAATCCGGTTTGCCAATCACCGCGGAGGAGTTGATTGCTTTTTGCAGCCAGCACCTGGCGGATCTCAAAGTACCGAAAGGGATCGAGTTTGTAGAATCGCTACCGAAGGATCAGAACGGGCAAGTCCGCAAACAAGTACTGTGCGAGCAATTCCAAGCCGGTTTGCTGACAGGCGAACCGACGACGGAAGCCGCGCCGATCTCCCGCGAGTCTGCGCAGCAGTGGATCATCCAATGGCTGTCGCATAACCTCTCGCTCGATGTCGGTGTCATTGAAACCGACCGTCCGATGGTCGAGTATGGTTTCAAGTCGCTATTGGCATTGACCTTTGCGCTTGACTTGCATCGTTGGTCGGGGCGTTCGATCTCGCCGCTGATCACCTTAGACTGTCCGACGGTCGACGCGCTGGTGCGGTATTTAGCAAATGGCGGAACGTCATCATCAGCGCGTCCTACATTAACCACAAAGGACACAGAAAAGACAGATTGGACTGGGTTATCGGATGACGAGTTGGAAAAACTGGTATTTGACGGGTATGCGCTGGATTCGGCTGAACTCAAGCCCGTCGCGCGTGACCGGGACATCCCGCTCGCGCTTTCGCAACAGGGAGTATGGCAACGCGCCCAGTCACAGCCGAACACTCTTGCGTTCAATTTCGCCCATTACTACCGCCTTACCGGAAAACTCGACGTGGCGGTGTTGCGCGCGAGCTTGGACGAAATGTCGCGCCGCCACGAAATCCTACGCACTGCGTTTGCGCTCAAGAACGATTCGCCAATCCAAGTGATTGCTCCCGATGTGGCAGTGAATCTGTCGTTGAGCGACTTGCGAAAGGCGTCGAATCAATCACAGGCAGCCGAAAACCGAATGAACGAAGAGACGCAACGCCCGTTTGATTATGCGACCGCGCCACTGTGGCGCGTCCCGCTGCTCCAACTTGGCGAAGAATCGTTCATCCTGGGATTGGTTACCCACCACATTATCATGGATGCCGCCTCCGTTGACCTCTTTTTCAAAGAACTGAGTTTGCTTTACAACGCCTTTCGCATTGGCAAGCCATCGCCGTTGCCAGCCCTGCCCATCCAGTATGCCGACTATGCGTGCTGGCAACAGCAAACGCTTACCTCGGAGGTGTTGTCTGACCGGCGCAACTATTGGAAGCAATGGTTGACGGAGGAACCCCCGCCGCTTGCCCTGCGCGCCGTCGAACGGCTAAAACTCGCTACGGATCAACCTTGCCCGCCAGCGAAAGCGTACATTGGTTCTGAGTGGAGTCAGATTCCGCCTGACCTGACGCGACGGCTCGTGACTTTGAGTCAACAGTCAGGTGTCACGCTCGCTACGACTGTCTTAGCATCCTTTGTGTTGTTACTCAGCCAATCCGGCGGCGGCGAGAACATTGTTGTGGGGGTCCCTTTTGCCGGGCGTAACCATCCACTCCTTGAACCATTGATTGGTTTGTTTGCCACCGGCACGTTTCCACTTGGCATCAAATTGCAAGATCATTCGAGTTTTTTGGAATTGCTAAAGCGCGTTCAGCGCAAGTATTTGGCGACATTAGCCCTTGGGGATGTGCCGGTGGAGCCATTGGTGAGGACTTGGCAACCCGAACGGGATCTGCGCCGTCATCCGCTCTGCCGCGTGTTGCTAAACTGGTTTCCCGAATCGCCGGAGACTCACTTGGAGTTCGCTGACGTGACGGCAACGCCGATGCACCTAGGTGGCATGATCGGGCGAGACCTAGTTCTGAACGTCTGGGAAGAAAAAACGGATTCTGGAATCGCGTTGCGCGGGCAGTGGCGCTATCGCGGCGAAGTGTTCGAGCCGGGTGCGATTGCCAAGATGGCAAATGACTTGGGAATTCTGTTGGAGCAGATTGTCGCGCATCCAGAACAATCCGTGGACGAGGTTCCATCCTTCACCGGCATTACGGCAATTGAGACACAGCGTAATCCCAGCGTGATGGGGCAGTGATTCGTGGAAAATGTCATCCTGAGCCGATGCCCTGAGCGAAACGAAGGGGAAGTCGAAGGATTGGAACAAGAACTCGGTCGCCATATCGTCAAATCCGCGAGTATTTGGCGGGATGGACGAGAAAGGAAGCAAGGAAACAAGGAAACAGGTAGACAGGTAAGCATGTAGGCGACCGCCGACGTGCTGACTGCCGACCGCGTCTGCGTCCAACGGCAGTCTGCGGTCTGCCGTCAGCGGTCAAATCCTCAAGGAGGAGAAATGTACATTTTGTTGACGATCCTGATTCTGTTCGCGATCTTCTGGTTCGTCGTCAAGCCGCGGTGGATGCCCGGTGCGCCGGACACCGCGGAGTTGACGGACAAGGCGCACCAGGCATCCAAACAGGCGACTGCCAAGGCGGGGCAGATGTACAAGGGCATGCGGGGGCGGTTCAAACTCCGCAGTGACACGCGCGACTTGGCAAAGCAATTCAAGCAATGGGTCTCGACTGCCGGACCGGCGAAGCGCGCGGCGTTCGCCAGTAACGTGCCAGCGCAAACCGAAAACTTTGCCGATTGGCTGAGTGCGCTTTCGGAAAAGGACCTGGAGCAATTCACCCAAAAGGTCGCGCAGTATTGCGCCACGGTGAATTTTGACATCGCTTGGCTGAACGATGCCCAAGTCAGCCGCGAGCCGGACCTCAAGCAAGCGGTGGAAGACGCGGTGCTGATGTACTCGCTCGGCGCATGGCGCGCCGACAGCGTTCAGAAGGATGTCGAGGTTTTCATGGCGTATCGCGCCTGGCGCGCCAATCCGAACCGGCACAAGGAATTCGGACAAGAGTTGCAGCAGGTCTTGATCGAGCGCGGCTTGGTGACTGTCCCGTCCGATCTGTATCTAGCGCCCGAGAAGGAACGGCTGGCGCAAGCAACG
>DHFK01000236.1 GCA_002400365.1 Anaerolineales bacterium UBA4826
GCTTCGGGCATGTCAATCCCCGTGTCGAGCATATCCACCGAAACTGCGATACGCGGCTGGTCTTGCTTTTTGAATCGCTCGACCAACTGCCCGCGATATTCCGACTTGTGCGTGATGACACGGCAGAGATCGGGAAACTGCGGAAACATTTCGTCAAAAACATCTTGAACGCGCAAGGCGTGGTCTTGCGTCATCGCAAAGATGATCGTTTTGCCTGGCAGTTGCCCCGATTCGTCCTTGAGGCACACGTCCCAGATTTCTTCCCACTGTCGGCGAAGCGTATCTCTGTCGCTGACCTTGACTTCGAGATCTGTCCCTTCAAAGTTGATGTCGTCAGGGTCAATCCCCTGTTCGACGAGTTGATTCCGCTCTTCCTCGGACAAATCCACGCCCTTGATGCCCTTGCGCTGGAACTTGGTGCGCGCGCCGTAGAGATCGAACGGCACAAGGTATTCTTCGCGAATCGCTTCTTCGTACGTGTAGAGGAATGTCGGCTTGCCATCGTGGCAATCGAACACGCGAAACGTGTTGCGGTCAATATACTGCGCGGGGGTCGCAGTCAGTCCGATCATTCGCCCGTCGAAGTACTCCAACACTTGATCGAACTTGTTGAAGATCGAGCGATGCACTTCATCAAAGATGATGAGGTCGAAGAACGCGGGTGTGAATTTCTCAAAGACGTTGCTCAGCGTTTGAAGTGTGACGGCGTAGAGGCGTTTGCTCGTGTCCAGATTGAACGAGTGCAAGCGCCCGCGCGGTTCGCTCGGGAGAAATGCGCGAAAGCCATCGTTCAATGCCTGGTCAACCAGCGCGTCGCGGTCGGCAACGAACAAAACCTTTTGCGCTTGATTCGTGCGGAGGAACAAATCCACGAGCGAGACGACCGTGCGCGTCTTGCCCGTGCCGGTCGCCATCACGAGCAACGCGCGCCGCTTGCCCGCGTCAAACGCTTCCGAGATGCGGCGAATCGCTTCGTGCTGATAGATGCGGTCGGTGATTGTGTTGTTGATCGGCGCATCCGCCAGCGGCGTCTTGTTCTGGCGGATGAAGAGCAATCGTTCAAGGTCATCAGGAGAAAAGAATCCCGCAACCCAACGCTTGGGCGCGACGCCGACATCGAGGAAATAGATGTCAACTCCGTTAGCAAGGAATGCAAACGGAGTGAAACTCTGATGCTTGGCGATTTCGGTGACGTAATGCTCCGCTTGCTGTTGCGCGAGGCGCGGATCGTGCGTCATCCGTTTCGCTTCGACGACCGCGATGACTTGGGCATTGGGACGGGAGAGGCAATAATCTGTGACGCCGTTCCAGGGCTTGGCATCATAGCCATCCACCGGAATCTCAAAGCGAACCTGGGAACGATTGCCCAAGTTCCATCCTGCCTTTGTCAGGGCAGGATCGATTCTTTGTTCGCGTGTCTTGGCTTCGTTTAGAGTTCGCAAGTTGATGACTCCTGCTCGAATACATCACGTACAGGCAAGCTCACTCAAATCAAAGGTCCGCCCAGCCAAAGACCAGAGCCGGCGACAACGCGCATTCTCTATCACCCCAGGTGGTCGTTCACCCCTGGCTGCGTCTCACGGCGACCACAAAAGCCAAACGAGGCTTTGTTATCCAATGACACAATTATACCCTAGACTCCTGGGGATGGCAATCTTGTCTATTCTATTGGACTCAACTGACTCGATGCAAAGCATCGAATCCAGGAGGCGCCATCAGGATCGTTCTATGGTCGCCCGATGAAGATGAAGGGCGCCCACCGGTAGGGTGGGTGTCCCGCACGGATCATCTCGATCTGAGCAGACCGCAGAGACGCTGCGGTACTCTCGCCTTTCGCCAAGTGGCGGTAGAACTGCTCAATCCATTCCACCAGCGAATGGTCTTCCACATGCCACAGCGAAGCCACCAGGGCGCGTGCGCCCGCGTAGAAGAACGCACGCACCAGTCCGATCCATTCGTCACCCGGTCCACCCTTGCCCAGCGCGGTCTGGCACGCCGACAGCGTGACCAGGCGCGCGTTGAGCGACAGATCCAGCACATCCAGCGCGGTCAGCGCTCCGTCCGCTAGAACCACGCGCGATTGATGCGGCGCGGCACGATCGAAAAGCGCGTGCGCGGCAAAATGCACCAGATCGAATTTCTGCAATTCCCCCGACGCGTCAAGGTCGAGGAGCGTTTGGCGCGTGGCTTGCTCCGCCCACAAGAACTCCCCGCGTCCAGCGAACGCGTGGCGAATCACATCCAGCTCGGCTGCCGCCGCCGGCAGCGCGCGCAGTGGCTCTTCGAAGTGCGATAGACCCAAGACCAGAGGCCGCGCCGCCCGCACGTCGCGCGAGTCCGCGAGTAAAAGTTGCATGACCTGCAAACTGGGCGTGTACACCAGGGTGTGCCGCTCGAGCAGAAAAGTATCGGCATCCTTCAGCGCGTGAAACGGGAGCGCGTGCAACGCGTGATGCGGCGCGATGATCAGCGTCTCTGCGCCGAGCCCCGCTGGAATCAGCAGACGATCCAAATGGCGCAGGTAACTCACCCCTGGCGATGGTACCTCTGTGCCGCGCAGGGTACCGCGATAAATCAACTCGCGCAGATCGGGTTCGGCGCTGGCGCACTTGTCTAGAACGGCATGATCGTACGCGGACAATCTCTTGCTCTCGACTTTTAGTTCATCTGGGCAGACGATCAAAATGACCAGGGCATCGTCGGTGAAGTAGTAATCGAGCGCCGCCCAGGTCGAGCCGAAAGCCGCGTTGGCGGCGTGGCGGAATTCTGCGAGCGCAAAGGGGGGTGGTGCAGCCACACCCACCAGACCCGTCGCCGCCAGGCGCAATTGGCTGACCACCGACTCGTAGGCTTGGCTCAACGCGTTCAGTTCTTGCAACGCGTTGGCGGAGATCGCTGCGAGATCTTGAGCGCCGCGGAGGGGTTCTCCACTGTCCTTTTCGGTTTGGAGGGCGACGCGCTGGCGCAGCGCGCCAAGTTGGTAGCGCAGGTCGCGTTCGCGCCTAATCAACCCGGCGACGTACGCGTCGCTGTCCTCGCCGCGCAACTTCCAGCCGCGGTTGTGCAGGAGGGTCAGGCACGTCCGCGCTTTGCTCGCTTCGATCACCGCGAGCGCCGATTCGAGTGCGTTCTGGCGGAGAGCCATGGCAAGCGCGTCGGCATACACCGATTGATATCGCCCAAAAAAGTCGTTGCTGAGTTGTTCCGTGACGAGCATCGAACGCGACTGTGCAATCGCCCGCACGGCGCGCAGATGGTGATCCAGTGCGCTGGAAGGATCGCCGGACAACGCCGCACAGCGACCTATGCCATAGTCGGCGCGCCACACCTGATCTGGAAAACCGGGGGTCAGCGTTGCGCGCGCGCGGAGAAAACATTCCTGCGCTGGCGCAACCTGGTTCCCTTGGAGGCGCAATTCCCCTTCGGCGAGATCGCACAGCGCAGCGTCAACGATCTGAGCGTGGTCGAGAAAGGTGGCGCGGCTGTTGGCGATCAGCGCAAACGCACGTTCCTGCTCACCCTTCTGGCTGGCGATCTGGGCCAGCAGACGATCACACACCGCGACCAAAGAAGCGAGCCCCTGGTTGACGCACACCGCGCGCGCCTGCGCGAGGCGCGCCGCGGCTGGCTCGGCTTCCCCCACCGCCAAGTGCACTTCGGCTAACTCCAGGTCACATTCGGCAAGGTAGAGCCACTGACGCTGTTGGGCAAAGACGACGCGCGCTTGCCGCAGATGCTCCAGCGCCTCGGCAGATTGTCCCAGTTGGCGGTACGCACTCGCGAGGTTGACCTGGCTGATCGCCGCGAAGACCGCTTGGTTCTCTTCAACGAACATCTGCAGCGCGCGTTGGTGCAAGTCGAGTGCTTTGGAGAACAGTCCCTGCTGGGCATAGACGAGCGCCATGTTTTCATTCACGAGGCTGGTTCTGAGCCGCCGTCCTTCAGCCATCGAAAACTGGACGGCTTCCTGGTAGAGCGGCAGCGCTTCGTCATAGCGGTTGAGCGAATAGTACGTGTTCGCCAGATTGATCGCACAGCCCGACGCTTCCGCGCGCGCGCCGTGCGAGAGAAAATAGTCGCGCGCCTGATGGGATGTGCGCAGTGATTCGTCGAAGCGATTCAGTTGCCGATAGCAGATGCCCAACTCCAAATCGCACCATGCCGCAAACCAGGACGCACCCAACTCGGCGAACCGTTGGCGCGTGGACAGATAGACTTGGATCGCTTCGGAGTAGTGATTTTTTCTCTGAAGGGACAGCGCGGTGAGGTAATCGCACAACGCCACGTCGAGGGGACAGTGCGCGGACACGAAGGTTTGCCGCACGCCTGGCAGAAGAGGCGCGGCATCCTGATCGCCGAGGAGCAAGGTGCGCGCCAGTTCGCGTTCGCAACGGGCGGTGTCCAGCGGCAGGTGTGCGGACTGGAAGCGCGCACGCACTTGTCGCAGAAGGGCTTGGGCTTCCGGGTAGTGTCCCTGATCGCGCAGGATGCGCGCCTGGATCCAATCACAGCGCGCCTGCATGATGGCACGTCCTTGATTCGATGCGAGGCATTGAGTTATTGACGTGCCATCGTCCACCCCACAGCGTTTCCGGACGCGCGTGACAGTCTCCAGCGCATCACCGAGTTTGCCGAGAAAAGAGCAAGCCCACGCGGCTTCGCAGAGCGCACGCATGGACTGGTCGTTCTCGCCGCGCTTGGAGAATTCGACGGCGGCAAAATCGCACAGCGGCAGCGCGTCCTGAAACTCGCCCAGTGTATTCAAGACGATGGCAAGCGTCAGCGCGGATTCGGCGCGCGTGTGTGCGTTCTCGCTTGCGCAGGCAAGGTCGTAAGCCTCTTGTGCGAGTCGCAACGCCTCGCGCGGTGATTGATCGAGACAGGCAAGCGGATCACACTGGCGTGGGGCGATCTCCATGTTTCCCCTCGATCGCGGCGTTCGATTGCCCTGCCTCAAACTCGACGCGCGGATCGCG
>DHFK01000076.1 GCA_002400365.1 Anaerolineales bacterium UBA4826
AGCCCGCTGCCATGTCCAACCCTCGCGCGAGACGGAGCGCGAAAACCGCGTCCGTCAGATTGGTTTCATTGATCTACTTTCCGATCTTCCGAAAACAAAAACACCTGCAGGTGACGCGAAATGCTGCGCGCCTCAACTGCAGGTGCTCAGGTAGTCTGCTTCCCGTGTTCGATCGTGCAGAAAGAACTCGGCAAGGCAACCCCCTTGACAATCCAGGTTCCAAGGCAAGTAAAGCGAACTATGTTGCCCTCATTCTACGACAGATTACTTGATATGTCAAGCGGCTCTTGCTCTCATTTTTGCTCCCAGACTGTTCCTGCCACTGAACCAATACCCCGATCGTGTGGGCGCAGTGCTTTTCCCACCTTCCCTTTTCCACGCATCGTGATATACTATGAGCGAGATGGGGGTGGTAGAATGTCGGTGTCTCCGATCAAACGAATCGCCATCAGCACCGGCGGCGGCGACGCGCCCGGCCTCAACGCCGTTATCCGCGCCGCGGTCTTGTCCGCGCTCAACCGGGGCTGGGAAGCGTACGGCATTCGCGAGGGGTACAANNGTACATTGACCGTTCGGACGAACTCGTGCGCTGCTTCCAGATGCACCACCTTGACGCGTTGATTTCGATTGGCGGCGATGGCTCGCTGCTCATCGCGAGCGCGCTGGCGCAAAAGGGGTTGCGTGTGATCGGCGTGCCCAAGACGATTGACAACGATCTCGACCGGACGGTGGTCACATTCGGTTTCGATACCGCCGTGGCGTTCGCTACCGAATGTCTCG
This sequence comes from Anaerolineales bacterium UBA4826, assembly GCA_002400365.1. Classification (GTDB taxonomy): domain Bacteria; phylum Chloroflexota; class Anaerolineae; order UBA4142; family UBA4142; genus UBA4142. Next base: position 781 of record DHFK01000076.1, read on the forward strand.
ATCGCCTCCATTCGACCGCGGCGTCGCACGGGCGCGTGATGGTCGTCGAAGTGATGGGCCGCTACGCCGGCTGGATCGCGCTGCACGCCGGCGTCTCCGGCTCAGCCGATGTGATCCTGATGCCGGAAATTCCGTACGATTTGCGGCGCGTGATCGCCAAGATCAAGGAACGCGAGGAACACGGCAGCAACTTTACGATCGTGATGGTCGCGGAAGGCGCGCGACCCCTCGGTGGATCGTTCGTCGTCAAAGACAAGCCCCCGGGACACGCGGAACGCTTGGGCGGCATCGGCGAGAAAGTCGCCACGGACCTTCAGGCGCTGACGGGTAAGGAGACGCGCATCGTCGTCCTGGGGCACCTCTTGCGCGGCGGCAGCCCCAACGCTTCCGATCGTCTGATCGCGCTGCGCTTTGGCGCGGCGGCAGTGCGCGCGCTGGAAGAGGGACAGTCCGGCATCATGGTTGCGCTCGACCCGCCGAACGTGAACTATGTTCCCCTGGAAGACGCGACGCGCCGGATGAAGTCCGTGCCGCTCGACTGCGACACCGTCCTGACCGCGCGCGACCTGGGAATCTGCTTTGGCGACTGAACGGCTGCGCCGCACACCTGGTTCTTCGAGGAGAGGTTGACTTTCGTAGGAAATCTAGTGTATACTGGGCTTGTAGGCGAATCCCATGGAATTCAAAGGAGGAAACCAACCATGGCAAAGAGAATGAGCAAGGGGGAGGTGCTGGCGCACCTTTCGAAAAAGACCGGCTTGAGCAAGAAAGACGTCGCTTCGGTTGTAGACGAACTAGCCAGACTGGCGTACAAAGAGGCGAAGAACACGTTCCAGATTCCCGGGCTGGGCATCATGGCATTGGCTCAGCGCCCCGCGCGCAAAATGGTCATGCGCTTTGGACCGAAGGCGGGGCAGGAAATCGAGGTGCCTCCCAAAAAAGTCCTGAAATTTCGCTTCGCCAAAACAGCCAAAGAGACCATTCTCGGAGGGGCAAGCGCCGGCAAGAAAGATGACTTGGCGATTATCGAGGGCATCGGTCCCAAGATTGCAGGCGTCTTGAACAAAGCCGGCATCCGAACCTTCGGGGAACTCGCCGAGACCCCTGTGGCAAAGTTGCAGCAGGTTCTGAGCGAAGCCAACTTTCCCGGCGATCCGGGTACTTGGCCCCAACAAGCCAAACTTGCCGCGGAGGGAAAGATGGACGAACTCAAGCGACTCCAGGACGAACTCAAAGGCGGTCGCCAAGTCTGAGTCTGCCCCGGCGAGTGAATCGGCTACCGCACCCCTTTCGCATGCGCCTAGCACTTCGCATGCGATTTTTTNNGAGCGCGAACAACACTTCGCCCAACGCCAACGCGCGCTGCCGGGCGCGCGCTAATTTCTCAACTGACGCGGCGATGTCCTTGAGATTCGCCGACCACTTGCCGCGCCGAGCGATCTTCTGGGCGCGCGCGAGCGCCGGGAGCGCGCGTGGCGCGCTGCCCCCTTTGGCGTTGCCCCCGTTCTCCGATTGTTTGATCCGCTCCCAATTCGCGATAATCTCCGCCGTTCCGTTTACCTTTACATCGCCAAAGACGTGCGGATGCCGCCGCACGAGTTTCGCCGCAATATCCGCGACGACGTCGCTCAGCAAGAACTCGCCGCCCTCAGACGCGATTTGCGTTTGCAAGAAAATGTGCAAAAGCAAATCGCCGAGTTCTTCGCGCAGATGCGCCAGGTCTTGCCGGTCGAGCGTCTCCAAGACTTCGTAACATTCCTCCAGGAAATCTTGGCGCAACGATTGGTGTGTTTGCTCGCGGTCCCAGGGACAACCCGCCGGCGCGCGGAGGTGGGCGACGATTTCCGCGAGCGCATGCAACGAACTGGGCCGCGGCAGCGGCGGCAAGTACAGCGTCGTCAGCAACCCGAAATGGTCCGAATGATCCAACTCTGCCAGCCCAACCGTTGCGATCGTCTGTTTCGTTGTGCCAGCCGCATCTACGCGCGTGAGCGCGTGTTCGGGTGGATACAATGCCAGCAGGGTTAACTTGCAATCGCTGGCGACCGCGCGGCTGTACAGTTGACCGATCAGCGCGGGCTGGTCGGGGTCGAGGCGCGGAAAGTGTTGGCGCGCCAGGTCGGTCGCGTCCGCAATTTGCAGACCGCGCGCCAGCGGATCGAGCCCGAGCGCGGCGCACGCCGCGTCCACGAAACTAAGCCCGGCGATGATCCGCGTGGGAATGTTCTTGGCGCGCGCGTGCGCCAGGATTTTCTGCGCGCTGATCTCGCCAAAGAGGGGATGACCTGGCACGGCGTACAGCACGCTGCCCCGCTCGCCGCGCGCGACGATGGCGTCGGCAATCGCCGAGTAGATGGCGTCGAAATCGCTCGACGTTTTGTAAAGGCGATCGAACGAATGGACGCGCAAATGTGCCGGCAGCGCGGCGACGGTCGGATGCTCGCGCGTCCGCAAGAAAACTTCGCGGGCGCGTTTCAGCGTGTCACGCGCTTCGAGTGTCAGGGCGCGTGGATCGCCGGGACCCAAGCCCAGAAGCGTAATGCTCATCGTCTGCTCCAAAATCAAAAGGCGACGTTTCCGTCGCCCCGGGAATGACTGGATGCGCCCCGCGCCGGGTCAGCGCTTCCAGACGAACAGCGCGGCAGCGGCGACGAGGCCGACCGCGATGAGGATGGCAATCGCAATGCCGATCAACACAACGTTCCACGCATCGAAGGGCTTGGCGGTTTCAGGAACCGGCGTGGGTGTGACGGGCTGCGCGATCAGCGTCGGCGCGGGGGCAGATGCGCGCAACTGGACGATTGCCATGTGCGCTGGATCGTTTGCGCGCAAACGGGAGTCGCTGATCTTTGACACCCACATTCCAACGCCGAATGCATTGATCGCTTGAATCGTCACCTGGTCGTCCTGCGCATAGTACAGGTAGCGCGTGGGATCGGTCGCCGCGCGGGCATCGCTGAGGTTGACGTGAAAGATTCCATTATCGCGCGGGGTCAGCAACATGGAAAGCGGCGACGCAATACCGTGGGGCTGTTGCACTGTGACCAGGACGATCGTATCCGCCGCGATCGAGTTGTCCGGGTTTCTCACCTGTCCCACGATGAGATCGGGAATTGGCGGATCGAGCCGCGCGCCGGTGGTCACGCTATAGTGACTGCCATTCCGAGCGCTCGTTGTGTTGCCGCTCAGCACGTCGAACTGATAGCGCGTATCCGGCTGCAGACCGCCGACGGTAACATAGTGCGTCGTGCCGCTGAACGTTGCGCCGCGATCGTCAGAGTACTTTGCGCCGCCGATCAATTGCACTTGGCCGATCGCGCGCGCGGTGGTCGTCCACGCGATCACGAAAGAAGTGTCGCGGAGGTTGCTGACGATCAGATTAGTCGGATCGTCCGCGGCGGCTGGCGGAGCGAGAATGATCCAAGTGAAAATTGGGATCAGCAGGAAAGCGCACCATCGTCGGATCACTGCCGCAGTATAGGCATCAAGCACCGGTTCCTCCGTGCGCGCATGCAAGCACTGCACTGCTGGCGAGGATACCACCAGTCAGATGGAATGTCAACTAAACGATTTGACTAAGCGCATTTCTTGTGCTATAGTGGCGTCACCATGACCAGGATAATCATTTGAAAAAAGGGGCGTTCCTAATCGGCGACAAGAATCTTCGGATCAACCAAGCGATTCGCGCGCGAGAAGTTCGCGTCATTGACGACACGGGCAAGCAAGTCGGCGTGATGCCGGTGTACGAAGCCTTGCGCCTCGCCCAGGATCGGAACCTCGATCTGGTCGAAGTCGCGCCGAACGCGCAGCCGCCGGTCTGTCGCATCATTGACTTTGGCAAGTTCATGTACGAACGCACCAAGAAAGAGCGCGAAGCCAAAAAGGGACAGAAGGCGATCGAGATCAAGGAATTGCGCATCCGCCCCAAGACCAACTGGTATCACACGGGCTTTAAGTTGAAACGCGTGCGCGAATTCCTAAGGGACGGCAACAAGATTCGCGTGCGCGTCGTCTTCCGTGCCCGTGAGATCACGCACACGACCATCGGGCGCGAGATTCTGGAAAAGGTCGCCGTCGAACTCGCCGACGCGGCGAACGTCGAGCAGACGCCGATGATGGACGGCAAAAGCATGGTCATGCTGCTCGCGCCCGGCGCGACGAAAGGCGGACCCGATGCGGCGAGCGCCCTGATTCGGGGCACCAAGGTCGCGATGCCGGCGCCGGAAGAATTGACGCCTCAGCCGTAAAGCAAGGGCAATCGAGTTTGGAATGGCGTGGTCGGGGTTGAACCCCGACCGCTTGTTGTCACTATTCGAAAATGGAGATTTCGCGTGCCAAAGATCAAGACTCACAAAGCGACCGCCAAGCGGTTCAAGATCACGGCGACCGGCAAATTGATGCACACGCGCGTTGGCAAGTCGCATCTGCGCCGCCGCAAAGCCAAGCGCAACAAGCGCGCGTTCGATCGCCGCGTCGAAACGGTAGGGTTCGCGCGCACCAAAAAGATCAAACAACTGGCGCCAACGCTCGACTAGCGTATGGCATAGAGCATAGAGCCGATGGCATAGAGCCGATGAGCCATACGCTATATGCTATCAGCCGTCTGCCGACTGGAGGATTAGCGTGCCTAGAGTAAAACGTGGCGTGACGACGCATGCCCGCCACAAAAAAGTTTTGAAACAAACCAAGGGTCAGGTCATGTCGCGGCATCTGCTCTACCGCCGCGCGAACGAAGCCTTGCTTCATTCCAAATACTATGCGACGGTCGGACGCAAGAAACGCAAGAACGATTTCCGCCGCCTGTGGATCACGCGCATTAATGCCGCGGCGCGTCCGCTGGGCGCGACCTACAGCCAGTTGATGGCGGGTCTGAAGCGCGCGGGGATCGCAATGAATCGCCAAGTGCTTGCCGACCTCGCGGTGAACGACGACAAGGCGTTTGCCCAGTTGGTGGAAGCGGCCAAGGCATAGTTGGTTCGTTTGTTGGCTGGTTGGTTGGCGCGGAGACCGGCGCAACAAGCCAACGATCCGACTAACAAACTCGATGATCACCAGTCTTTCAAATTCCAAAGTCAAACTCGTCCGTTCGCTGACGCGTCGCCGCGCGCGCTACGCCGCGCAGCAGTTCAGCGTGGAAGGCGTGCGGATAATCGAGGAAGCCATTGGAGCGGGGATTGTCCCCGCTCTTGTCTTGTACGCCGCGCGCGCGGAACAAGACCCGCGTGCGCGCGCGCTGCTCGAACGATCACGCGCGGCGACGCCCGAAGTGTTTGCGGTCGGCGATCAAGTGATGCGCGCGATCGCAAGCACCGAAGCGCCGCAAGGCATCGTCGCGGTCTTGCCGTTCGTCGAACTGGCGCTGCCCGCGCAGCCGCAATGCGTCTTGATTCTCGACGCCGTACGCGATCCTGGTAACGTCGGTACCCTGCTGCGTGCCGCGCGCGCGGCGGGTGTGGACGCGGTCTGGTGCGCGCCCGGTACGGCTGATCCGTACAACGACAAAGTTGTGCGCGCGGCGATGGGCGCGCATTTTGCGGTCCCGTTCCGCGTCGCGTCGTGGGAGATGATTGCGGACACGCTGCGCGACATCCCGCGGGTCTATCTCGCAGACGCGCGCGGCGAAATCGTCTACACGCGCGCAGACTGGACGCACCCGCTCGCGCTCGTCGTCGGCGGGGAAGCGGAAGGCGCGAGCGCAGAGGCAAAAAGAATCGCCACCGCGCGGGTCCGCATCCCGATGCGCGGCGGCGCAGAATCGCTCAATGCGGCGATGGCGGCGACCGTGCTGCTGTTTCAAGCCGCGCGAACTGCCAGTGGCCAGTAATTTGACATTGCCAAATTACTGGCCACTGACTTTTGTGGTATAATCGCAAGTGCTATCTCATTCCGCATCTACGGAGATGTCGAATGGACGATCCACTTGTGCGCTATCGCCCGTACCTCGCAATGATGTTACTCTTTGGAGTCGTGCTTGCCGGGACGATCTATTTTTTGCGTCGCCCCGAACCGATGCCCCTGACCATCACCACGCCGACGCTGCGCCCTACCGCGACGCTCGCTTCGATCATCGTAGATGTACGCGGCGCGGTCTCCAAGCCCGGGGTGTACACGCTGCCTCTCGGCAGCCGCGTGCAAGACGCGCTGGCGCTTGCCGGCGACGCCTTGAACGATGCGGACCTCCGCCCCCTCAATCTCGCGCGCAAATTGAATGACGGCGAACAGATCTACGTTTCGCTCGTCGGCGAAGCCACCCCGGCGCCGGCGCCGGCGCGCGGCGTGGCAGCGCGCACGCCGACGCTCAAACCCACACCCGGTCTAATCAACATCAACACCGCGGCGGTGGCCGAACTCGACGCGCTGCCCGGTATCGGGCCTTCCCTCGCGCAGCGCATCGTGGACTATCGCGCGCAGAACGGCGATTTCAAGAAACTGGACGATCTCAAAAAGGTGCGCGGCATCGGCGACGCGTTGTTCGACCAGATCAAGGATGCAATTACGATCCAATGAGGGTTATGCCTGCCGCGGCGCGCGGCGCGTATGCCGGATCGCATCCCATGGAGGGCAAATGAAAACGATCGCGCTGCTTCTTCTCTCTAGCATCTGCTTGACCGCGTGCGCGGCGGCTGTCCCCACGTCCGCGCCGACCCCAGTCACGGTGCCGACGCGACCACCCTCGATCGCGCCAACGCCATCAGCCATGCCGCCGGGAACTGCCGCGCCGACGCGCCCGGCGATCAAGGTCGCTGACATGCAGCAGAGCGTCCAGCCGGATGGCACGGTGAATACTAAAGCGAATGTGACCGCGGAAGGTTTGGGCTTGGGGCAGATCGAAGTGTCGTCGCCGGAGAAAATGTTCTTGAACGAAACCGCGACGGTCAGTCTCCGACTTGCGGGCGCGCAGCAAATCGTCGCGACGACGCCGATCGCGGTGCCGGCGAAAACGCCGGACCTGCCGGGTTTTGTTTATCGGTTCACCGGCAATATCCAGTTGTACCCGGTGATGTTCGCCGAACTGCGCGCGCTCAGATTCGACACAAGCCCAACGGGTCCGCAAAAGCGCAGTATCGACGCGACCAGCACGACGGCGGTGTGGCATTGGTTGGTCAGTCCCAAAGCCGCGGGACGCCAAGACCTTTCGATCGAACTGGCGATTCCGGCGATCGTGAGCGGTTCGGCGTCGGAATTGAGCACGAACGTGCTGCAGAACCTGCCCATCTTCATCCAGGTCCAGACGCCCGAGCCGACGCCGGCGCCGCTGACCAATCGCCTGCTCGACTCGATCGTGAACAACTCGGGCGCGATCATCGTCGCGCTGATCGGGTTGATCGGCACGCTCGTCGGCATTCTGGTCAAACTGCGCTCGGATCAATCCAAAGCCGACGAAGCCGGCTCGAAGAAACACCGCGCCTGAGACGGCGCGCATTGCGCGTTCCGCCCAAGTTGCGCTCAAGCATCAGTCGGAGATTGGATGCCATCATCTGCGGGTATCAGGAAAACCAGTCGTTCCCTGGCGCGGAGATACCGCGCCGCGTGGCGCGACACCCTGTTGCTGCTGCGCGATTTCTACGCGCCGCTCTTTCTGTTCGCCAGCTTGATCGTCGGCGGCGGCTGGCTGTACTATTATCTCGCGCAACAAGCCGGCGAACCGATGGCCACGCGCGCCGAAGCGATCTACGCTGTGCTGACCATGGTCTTTTTGCAGACGGGCGGGGATTTTCCAAAGACGTGGTACTTGCAGATCTTTTTCTTTGCGCTGCCGGTGATCGGCATCGGCATTCTGGCGCAAGGCCTGGCCGATTTTGGCGTGGTGTTGTTCAATCGCAAGTCGCGCAGCAAGGAGTGGGAAATGGCGGTCGCCTCGACGTTTAGCAATCACATCGTTCTGGTCGGTTTGGGCCATCTGGGGTATCGCGTCGTGCGCCAACTGCACGAGATGGACCAAGACGTGGTGGTCATCGAACTAGAGCCGCGCGATGACCTAGTCGCCAATTTGCGCACGCTGGACATTCCGATCTTGCAGGGTGACGCCACGCGCGAGGCGCTGCTGGACGCCGCCGGTATCCAACGCGCGCGCGTCCTGGTGCTCTGCACGCAGAACGACAATCTGAACATGCAGATCGCGGTCAAGGCGCGCAGTCTGCACCCGGACCTCCGCGTCATCATGCGCATCTTTGACGACGACTTTGCGCGCGCGCTCGAAAAGCAATTTGGGTTCAACGCGCTCAGCGCGACCGGCATGGCGGCGCCGGTCTTTGCCGCGACCGCCGCCGGCATTGACCTCTCACAGCCGATCACGGTCGAAGGTCAAGCGCTCAGTCTGGCGCGCCTGGACGTTTCGCCAAAATCGAAACTCGTGAACCTCTCGATCAGCCAGGTGGAACAGCATTACGCGGTGAGCGTCGTCCTGCTCCGTCACGCGAACGGACGCGATCTGCATCCCGCCGGCGACAAGCGGCTGGCGGCAAACGATACGCTCGCGGTGCTTGGCGGACCCGAGCAAATCAAGCGGCTGGTGCAGGACAATAGTGCGCTAGTGCAATAGGCGGATAGTTAGTTGGTTGGTCGAGCAACAATCTTTCCAACTAGCCAACTCACGAACTATTGCACTGACGCACTATCGCGCTGCACACCGAGGAGGTTGTAATGGAATTCGGCATCGGCTTGCCCAACTATGGGCGCGGCAAAACCTGGGACGATATTCGCCGCGTCGCGCTCGCCGCGGAAGCATTGGGGTACGCTTCGGTGTGGACCACCGATCACGTCGTCGTTCCGCGCGAGAACCTCGATCCGTACGGACACATCTTTGAATCGCTCGTCACGCTGGCGCTGGTCGCGTCCATCACCACGCGCGTGAAACTGGGCGCTTCGATTCTCGTGTTGCCGCAGCGCAACCCGGTGCTCGCCGCGAAACAAATCGCGACGATTGACGCGGCGTCGAACGGACGCGTGATTCTGGGTGTCGCGGTTGGCTGGAATGAGATCGAGTACAGAAATCTCGGCGCGAATTTCAAGGATCGCGGCAAGCGGCTGGACGAAGCGATCGTGTTGCTGCGGACGTTGTGGTCCAACGAGGACGCAACGTTTCACGGGAAATATACGACGCTCGACCACGCGGTCTTTTCGCCGCTGCCGGCGCGCCACAGCATCCCGATTTGGATCGGCGGCAATGACGCACCGGCGTGCGCGCGCGCGGCGAAACTCGGCGACGGTTGGCATTCGACGGGCGCATCGCCGGCGCAGGTCGCGCAGGGCGTGCAACGAATCAACGAACTCAAACCGACGCGACCCTTGACGATTTCTGTCCGACTCACCACCGACTTGCGCCCGGAGGCGTCGGCGACGTACACGTATCGGGGTAACCCGCGCGTGAAATTGGTCGGGACGCCAGCCGCGGTGCGCGCGCGTCTGCGCGAGTACGCCCAAGCCGGCGTGACGTTCCTCGCGCTCTTCTTCCCGATGGAGGATGTTTCGGTTGGATTGGCGCAGATGGAGCAGTTTGCGCGGGACATTATGCCGGAACCCCAATAGCTTTCGGGTGTAGGTCAAGTGGCGGCTGCTCCCGGCGGAGATGTCGGCCAAGGCTCAGGATAAAAGCGACCGATGGGCCACGCCCAATCCGCCAATTAACTTGCTGATGACCACAAGCCAGCCCCGTCGAAAACAACTGAGCAAGCGCGGCTGCGCTTTCTTCGACGAGCGATGGGTGCCACACCGCTGTCATGCGGCTGGGGCAC
>DHFK01000075.1 GCA_002400365.1 Anaerolineales bacterium UBA4826
ATGACCGTCCCTACCGCGACCTTCGACTTGCGTTCAGGACGGCTGCCCTTCCAGCCATCAAGATCAGTTTGACAAACTACCAGCGCGGATTGACGCGGATTTTTCCGCGCGCGTCCGCGCTGGTCCGCGTCCCATTTCATCAGAATCCAGCCCGCGGAACAGTTTTACAAATCGAGACGATTGTGATATAAGCGTCTGGCGTATTGGGTCTATGGCAAGGGAGAGATACCATGTCTTCAGGCGCTATCATCATCGAAGCGATAACCAGCGACGTTTTGCGTGACAACCCGCTCGGCGATCCGCAGGTGCGGCGCGTGCCGATCTACTTGCCGCCGGACTATGACCGCGACCGCGCGCGCTATCCCGTCGTCTTCGTCCTCGCCGGGTTCGCCGGGCGCGGTTTGACGTTCCTCAACGATGAAGCGTGGGACGAGACACTCGCGGAGCGCATGGATCGCCTGATCGCGGAAGGCAAAGTGCGTCCGATGATCCTCGTAATGCCCGATTGCTTTACGCGCCTCGGCGGCAGCCAGTACCTGAACTCGCCAGCCGTGGGACGATACGAGGATCACGTGACGCAAGAGTTGGTCGCGTGCGTGGATCAAAAGTACCGCACGCTCGCCGACCGCGACCATCGCGCGGTCGTCGGCAAGAGTTCCGGCGGATACGGCGCGGTGATCCTCGCGCTGCGGCATCCCGACGTGTTCGGCTTGATGGCGTGTCACAGCGGCGACCTGTATTTTGAGTATTGCTACAAACCGGATATTATCCACGCCATCCGCGGCTTGTCGAAATTCGGCGGCTTGGAAAAGTTCTGGAACGAGTTTCCGACGCTTCATCCCAGGGACCACGCTTTCAACGCGACGCTGAACGTCGTCGCCATGTCCGCGTGCTACTCGCCGAACCCCGCCGCGCCCCACGGCTTCGATTTGCCGTTCGATCCCGAGACCGGCGAACTGCGCGAAGACGTTTGGCAACGCTGGCTCGCGTGGGACCCCGTCCGTCTCGTGGACCGGTACGCCGACGCGCTCCGCACGTTGCGCCTGATTTATCTCGATGCCGGCTTGCGCGATGAATTCAACTTGCAGTACGGCGCGCGCATCTTCGTCAGCCGCGTGAAAGCGCGCGGCATCGCGTTCGTCCACGAGGAATTCGATGACGGGCATTTCGGGATTCAGTATCGGTACGATAATTCGTTGAAGGCAATCTCCAACACGATGCCGTAAAGAATAAAACGTAAAACGTAATCTTTGACCAAGCATTACGTTTTACGTTTCACGTTTCAGATCTTACGCTTTACGCTTTGCTTGCCGTGCAAACAGCAATGACCAAGTCACTTGCCGCCACAACCTACGTGCTCGCCATCGGTCTATGCGGCATCGGCGCGCTCGTCGCGCTGACCGATTGGCACGCGCTCTCCGCGCACGCGACCCCGCTCGCGTTCTTCGTCGCGCTCTCGTTCGTGCTCAAGCGCGCGGGCTTTCATGCCGCGCCCGAAGTCACGCACAGTCTCGTCGGCATCATTGACCTCGCCGCCGTCCTGATCTTTGGACCGATCCTCGGCGCGTGGGTCGCGGCGGTGAGCGGATTCCTGTATTTGTTCCTCAACGCCGCGCGGCACGAGCGCCACACGGTTCACAACCTGATCGAGATGCCGGTTTTCAACGCGGGTCTGAAAATCGGGATGGCGTATGCCAGCACGCACGCGTACACGCTCCTCGGCGGCAAGTTTCCTCCACTCGAACTGACCGCCGCGATGGTTCTTCCCATCCTCGCGGCGGCGGTCGCGTGGTTTGTCGTAGACCACCTGGGGTGGGGCATCCTCGAATTTCTGCGCGGCGGTAAAGACGCATTCACGAATTTCATTCGCACGGTTTTCGTTTACTCGTTGTTGATGGAACTCCTCCCGCTGCCGTTCGCGTTCGTCATTGCCGCCGTTTACGCGTCGCGCGATCTGGGCGTCTTCTTGATGATGGCAGCCGGCTTGGTCGGCACCGCGATTATCGTCCAACGCTTTGCCGATACCAGCGCGCACCTCGAGCGGCGCAGCCAAGACCTGACGACGCTCAACACCTTCGGGCAAGCGGTCTCGCGCGCGAGTCTCGACGCCGAAAAGATCGTTGATCTGCTGCACGAACACGCGCGCCGCATCGTCCTTGCCGATTTGTGCCGCATCGAACTCGTCGCGCCCGCGCGCGCGGCTGGCACGCTCCTGGCGTTGGAAGCGACTCCCGCTGCAACGCGCCATCCGTACGACAAGCAAGCGGATGCCACTCTGCTCGATTACTTTGCCGCGCAGCGCGAGCCGATTCGCGCGGTGGACATCGCCCGCTCCTTCGTCTATCCGTTCCAAGCCACCGGCGCAGCGCGTGCCGTATCAAGCCGCGTCCAGATCGGCGGGGACGCGCCGCGCAGCGCGCTCATCGTGCCGATGTTCGCCGGCGACGAATTGGTCGGCATCCTGTCGCTCTTTAGCGCGCAGACGCGCGTCTTTTATCCGATCCACGCGCGCAACCTCACCTCGATGGGCGCGCAAGCCGCGGTCGCGATTCAAAACGCGCGCCTGTACGCGGACGAACGCAAGCGCGCCGCGCAACTCGGGACGATCAGCGAGGTGAGCCGCCAGATCGCCGCGTTCCTCGACCTCGACGAGTTGTTGCAGAACGTCGTGAATCGCGTGCGCGAGCGTTTCGGTTACACGCATGTGCACGTCTTCACCGTGGACAAAGAGAGTGGCTATGTTGTCTTTCGCGCCAGCACGCACCCGCGCGGCGTCGAATGGCGCGCGCGCGGGATCGGCTATCGCATTGGCTTGGAAGGGATCGTCGGCTGGGTCGCCGCGATGGGCGAGCCGTTGCTCGTCAACGACGTGACCCAGGAACCGCGCTTTGCGCCATATCCCGACAAAGCCGTAGACGAAACGCGTTCCGAGATCGTCGTGCCGCTGACGATCGGCGAAGAAGTGATCGGCGTCCTGGATGTCGAGAGCGATCAACTCAACGCGTTCGACGACGAGGACTTGTTCATTTTGAAAACGCTGGCGGCGCAAGTTGCGATTGCGCTCCAGGACGCGCGGCTATACAATTCACAGCGCGAAGAAGCGTACTATCTCAACGTGCTGCTCCAGGTCGCGGAGAACCTCGCGGCGACGACCGACCTCGATGAAGCGCTGGAGACCGTGGTCCGCATCACGCCGCTGTTGGTCGGCGTGGAGCGCTGCGCGGTCTTGCTGTATCACGCGGCGGAACAGGTCTTTGTGGCTGCCAAAGCGTATGGCTTGTCGGGCGAACTCCAAGAGGCGTTCTTGAAATTGCGTCTACGGGCGGACGAGCCAGTTGTGTTGAGCGCGCTGCTGCGCGACCGCGCGCCCATTCTCGTCGCAGATGCCGCGACGAGTCCATGGACGGACGCAGGCATCGGGCGGCTCTTTGGCAATCGTGCGCTGCTCGTCGCGCCCTTGATGACGCGCGGCGAAGTCGTCGGCGCGATGATCGTGGATCAGGGGGGGCGCGCGCGGCAGTTCACCCAACACGAAACCGAAGTCGTGATGGGCATCGCGAACCAAGCCGCCGTCGCGATCGAGGGCGCGCAATTGGCGCGCGCCGCCGAAGAGAAAAAGCGCTTTGAGTACGAACTGGGACTGGCGCAGCAAATTCAAAAGAGTTTTCTGCCCGCCGCTTGCCCGACCGTGCCGGGTTATGAAATCTGCTCGCTGTGGCAGACCGCGCGCGAGGTCAGCGGCGATTTCTACGATTTCGTCACACTGCACGGCGGACGCCTCGCCATCACGATCGCCGACGTATCGGACAAAGGCATGGCGGCGGCGCTGTTCATGGCGCTCGCGCGCACGATTCTGCGGACGATGACGATCGGCAAGCCGACGACGCGCGAGGCGGTCGAGCGCGCGAATGACGTGATCCTCGCCGACGCGCGGTCGGAGATGTTCGTCACGGTTTTCTGCGCGGTCCTCGATCCGCAGCAGCATCGGCTGACGTACGTGAACGCGGGTCACAATCCGCCGCTGCTCTATCGCGCGACGCACCGCCAAGTGACGACACTCGAGGGAAACGGGATCGCCTTGGGCGTCCTGCCCAACATCTCGCTCGAAGAGTTCGAGATTCAACTTGCGCCCGGCGACCTGCTGCTCATGTACACCGACGGCGTTACGGATGCGATCAACGCGCAAGAAGAGGAGTTTGGCGCGGACCGCCTCGCCGATCTAGTCGCGACGCGCGCGCAAAGCGCGGAGGGACTGATCGCAGAGATCAAGCGCGCGGTCTGGGAATTCGCGGGCGAGGGCATCAACTTTGACGACGTGACGATGGTCGCGCTCAAGCGCGTGTCCAGCCAGCCCGCCGGAGAAATAGAAACTCAGGGCGCTACGACACCCTGAGTTCTAGTTGGGATGCGGAGGGTGGGGGGGGAAGAACGCTCTCCGCATCTCTGCCTGTATTCTAGCACGGCTGCCGGCTTTTGTCTGTAGTACTTTGGGTTGACCCGGCAACCGGGATCGGGCGCAAGTTTCATCACGCTTTACGCTTTTGTTGGATAATCTACTGCGATGCTGCGCCACCTCATCCGTCCGCTGCTGCGACTCGCCTTTCACCTGTTCTACAACCCCTTTGCGTTCACGTACGATTTCGTCAGCGCGGNNGCATCACGCGCGATAAACTGCAACAGGCGCGCGCCAACGTCCCGCTTGTCCGCGCGCGGGCGCAGGCGCTGCCGTTCTCTGACCGCGCGTTCGATGCGAGCGTGCTAACGTTTCCGCCGGAATTTGTGTCTGACCCGCGCGCGCTCGCCGAAATCCATCGTCTGCTGACCGACGACGGACGACTCGTCTGGGTAGATGCGGGTCGCCTGCTCCCGCGCGATCTGCCCAGCCGTCTGCTCAACCGCGCTTGGGATGCCGTCGGCGGCGACGACTATTTTGCGCGCGGTGCGATCGCACTGCTGGCGCGCGCGGGGTTTGAGGCGAGAATCGAAACAGTCCAGGACGATGCGAGTATTGTGTTGATCGCGCTGGCGAGAAAAAAGGGCTTTGACAACGCTATGCCGCTATGCTAGAATCAAAGCGCAATGACAAATGGGTAAATGAGCAAATGACAAATGNNTCCAACATCCAATCTCCAATCTCCAACCTCCAACTCCAATCTACCTCGATCACTCCGCTACCACGCCGGTTGACCCGCGCGTGATCGAGGCAATGCTCCCATACCTCACCGAGAAATACGGGAACGCGTCGAGTCTGCACCGCTGGGGGCAAGCCGCGCTGACCGCGCTCGATCAGGCGCGGCGCACGATTGCCGAAATCCTGAACGCCGATCCGAAGGAAATCGTCTTCACGTCCGGCGGATCGGAAAGCGATAACCTCGCGCTGCGCGGCGTGGCGATGGCGTTGCGTGCTAAAGGCCCGCAAGCGCACATCATCACGACACCCATCGAACACCATGCCATCTTGAACACCGCCGCGCAACTCGAAAGAGAATTCGGATTCGAGGTAACGCGCGTGCCGGTGGATCGGCGCGGCGGCGTGAATCCCGACGACATCGCGCGCGCGCTCACGCCGCGCACGGTGCTGATCAGCGTGATGTACGCGAACAACGAAGTCGGCACCGTCGAGCCGCTTGCCGAGATCGCGCGGATGGCGAAGAAACGCGGCGTCCTGTTCCACACCGACGCGGTGCAAGCCGGCGGCTATCTACCGCTCGACGTGAATGAACTCGGCGTGGATTTGATGTCGCTGGGCGCGCACAAATTTCACGGACCCAAAGGAGTCGGCGTGTTGTACGTGCGCGCGGGCACGCCGCTGTTGCCGATGCAAACCGGCGGCAGTCACGAGCGCAGCCGCCGCGCGGGGACAGAGAACATTCCGTACATCGTCGGCATCGCGACCGCGCTCAAGATCGCGCAAGACGAGCGCGCGGCGACGAACGTGCGGTTGACCGCGCTGCGCGACAAGATGGTCGAAGGAATTCTGGAGCGCATCGTGGGCGCAGAACTGACTGGCGATCCCAAGAATCGTTTGCCCGGTCACGCGAGTTTTGTCATCCCCGGCGCGATCGGCGACGAGATGGTGCTGGGGCTTGATCTCGCCGGCGTCGCCGCGTCCACTGGCAGCGCGTGCACGGCCGGATCGGCGGAGCCGTCGCACGTCCTCGCGGCGATGGGCTACCCGGCGGATGTCGCGCGCGGCGCGCTGCGCCTGACGCTGGGACGCGGGAACACAGATGCGGAGGTAGAGTACGCGGTGAACGCGGCGGCGGAGGTGGTGGGGAAACTGCGGGGAACAAGCGGTGGGTAATTCGCAATCCGCGCTTGGCAATTCAAAGACCATCGTCGTCGCGCTGAGCGGCGGCGTAGATAGTTCGACCACCGCCGCGCTCCTCGTCGAGCGCGGCTATACTGTCATCGGCTTGATGATGCGGCTGTGGAGCGAGCCACCTCACCCCCTACACCCCTATCCCCCTCCCCCCTCTCNNTCCCCCGAAGCCGTTGCGGACGCGCGCGGCGTGTGCCAGAAACTTGGCATCCCGTTCTACCTGTTGAATTTCGAAGGCGATTTCAAGACACACGTCGTTGACTTTTTCCTCGACGGCTATGCGCGCGGCGTCACGCCAAATCCATGCCTGCAATGCAATCGTCTGGTGAAATTCGGGATCCTGCTCGACAAGGCGCGCGCGCTCGGCGCGGATTATCTGGCGACCGGGCATTACGCGCGCGTGCGCGAGCGCGGCGGCAGGTTCGAACTCCTCCGTGGCGTTGACGCGAGCAAAGATCAATCGTACGCGCTGTCTCTGCTGAACCAGGCGCAACTGGCGCGCGTGATGTTCCCGCTCGGCGAGTTTGCGAAGGAACAGACGCGGGCGATGGCGCGGCGGTTGGGCTTGCGCGTCGCGGACAAGCGCGAGAGCCAGGACCTATGCTTTGTCGCCGATGGCGATTATCGCAATTTCATCCGCCGCAATCTGCCGACTGCGCTTGTGCCGGGCGACATCGTGGACACGCGCGGCAATGTGATCGGCAAGCACGACGGACTGGCGAACTACACGATCGGTCAGCGTAAGGGATTGGGCATCGCCGTGGGCGAGCCGCTGTACGTCATCGCGCTGGACGCCGCGCGCAACCGCCTCGTCGTCGGTCGCGCAGAGGAATTGGGCAAGCGCGAACTCGTCGCGGGCGCGCTGAATTGGATCGCCGGCGCGCCGCCGCCGACGCCCGCGCGGGTGACGGCGAAGATCCGGTACCGCGCGGTGGAG
Organism: Anaerolineales bacterium UBA4826; assembly: GCA_002400365.1. Lineage (GTDB taxonomy): Bacteria > Chloroflexota > Anaerolineae > UBA4142 > UBA4142 > UBA4142. The sequence continues at coordinate 7,260 of DHFK01000075.1, forward strand.
ATTGCGGCGACGGTGTACCCCCATCCCAGCCCTCCCCCGTCTTCGACAGGGGAGGGGGTCCGCGTTGTTTTCGATCAACCGTTGCGCGACATCACACCGGGGCAAGCCATCGTCTTTTACAATGGAGAGGTGTGTCTCGGCGGCGGTATCATCAAATGAGCCGAATCGGTCAAAGGACTATTTTGGCACGTTTGGCGCGTTTGGCACATTCGGCATCTTTGGCATCTTTGGCTAATTTGTCATGGCTCCGTCACTCGTCTTTGCATTCGTCCTCGCGAGTTTCTATGGACTCGTGTTCTACTTGATCTTTGGTCGCGGGTGGCTGAGACTCGTTTTGTATTGGCTCGTGAGCGTCGCCGGATTTTTCTTGGGACAAGGGGCGGCGAACTTGCTCGGGCTGGCGATCTTCAACGTCGGCGAGGTGAACCTGGTCGAAGGGACGCTGGTCAGTTGGCTCTGTCTGTTCGCGCTGCGCGCCTGGCGCGGCGGATAACGCCAGAAGATAAGTTCATCCGCGAATCACGCGAATCGCGCGAATGAAAAATTAGATTAGCGATATTCGCGTGATTCGCGGATAATGTTCTGGTTGCGGCTGCGCTAGGATTCACTCAGTAGAAACTTGCGGATATCGTCGGGGATTTTGCAGGCGCGCCAGTTCGAATCCAAATTCAAGTGCTTGGTCCAGCCCGCGCAAAGCAATTGCCTGGTCTCGGCATTGACGATCTCGTAGCCAAGCGTAAACTCGCGACTCCGCAACTCTTTCAACCAGGTGCGCACCGTGACCAGATCGCCATAGCGCGCCGGCGCGAGATAACGCGCGCCCAGTTCAGTCACGGGCCAGTTCAACCCACGCGCTTCCACGTCGCGATGATAATCGCGCCCCTGCTGCCAGAACCAGTCCCCACGTCCGTGCTCGAACCAGACGATATAATGCGCGTGGTAAACGACTCCGCTGGCGTCTGTTTCCGCGTAACGCACCCGAAATGTTGTTTCGATGATTTTACCTGGCATTTGCATCCTCTTTGAGAAACCGGTTTCTGTTTCATTCGATTTTGATCGCCGTCACCCCGATAGTTTCTTTCAATTCCGCGCCATACTGCAATTGAACCCGATTCATTCCCGCGCGCAATGTGCGCGCGGGCAGCGTGACGCGGTAATCCTTCCACTCGCTTGACAATTCGATCTCACCGACGCGTTCGCCGTTCAGCACGATGCCGACGCGCTGCGGCGGATCGGCGTTTGCGTTGATCGTCATAGCGCGGGATGTTTGCGAATCGTCCGCCACAAAATAGATCTCCGACCGCGCGCCGCGCGTCCAGACGAAATTGAATTTGCCGTCCCAGTTGGCTGGCGGGTACTCGAATTGCCAACCGCGCCCAGCGTACATCTGCCCGATGCTCTCCCGTAGGTCAATCTTCAAAGCGCCCGCCGACTGCGCCGCGCGCGGTATTGCATAACCGATCGTCCCGCCGTCGTCCGACAACAACCGCGCATTCAGTACCTCGCGCAAGTAGACGTCCAGCGCGCGCAACTCTGCCGGCTTGAGATACGAACGATGCACAATCGCGTAGCGCAGGTCGAAAAAGCGCACCACGTCGTCGCGCGCGCGCTTGTCTTCGGCAATGTCTTCAGGCGCAAGTTCGCCCGGCTCTGCGCCTTCCAAGACGCGCAGCGATCGCACGACAATCGGCGTGCCGCGATACGCAAAGTACTCCGCCGGTCCCGGCGCAATGCGGTTCGTGTACACGCGCAGGATGCGCTTGCCGTGAATCGGCTGATACACTTCTGCCGCCGCCGCGCCGCGCCAGTTGAATGTCGGAATCTCTAGCACGGTGAAATCGCCGGGGACGCGCGCGATGTCGGCGTAGATGCGCGGGATGGGGAGCGGCTGGAGCGGGTAGGGCAAGATCGCGGATTCGAACAGGATCGCGAGCGGGATGAGCAAAAGCGTAAAGCGTAAAGCGTAAAACGTAAAACCTAATGCGCTATGCGCGATTCGCTTTTGCAGGTCGTCTACCGCAATTGCGACCAGGATCGCCAGCGCAAACGAAACCATAACGCCATAGCGCATCGGGATGCGAATGTGGTTGACGATCGGAATTTCGTGCAGCGCGAGGTACGGCAAGGGAATGCCGGTGTCGCGTCCGAGAACGTGCAGCGAAGGTCCAAGACTGAACAGCGCGAAAGCCAGCGTCGCGAAAAACCAAAAGCGCGCGGCGCGCCATCGGCGCAGAGTTGCGTACGCCGCCAGCGCAACCGCAAGGTAGCCGACGAACGCCTGGCGGTCGGGCGAACGCGCGCTTACGTCGTCGGCGTGTGTGCCCGCGTTCACGCCCGCGATCTTTGGAGTACCGGCGTACAACGCGCTCCAGGCGTGCGGCGCGAAAAACGAGAGGAGATCGTACGAACGCTCGGTCGAGTATTTGACCGGAAAGACGCGGATATAGTTGCCGCCCTCAGCGGAAAAATCGTCGGCGACGAACGCGAGCAGCGGCGCGGCGGTGACAAGCGCTGCAATTCCAACGGTGAACCACACAGGCACAAAGACACGCAGGACTCTTGGAAGCGACCTCTGTGTCTTTGCGTCTGGGTAGTTCGTCCTTCCCAGATTGACGACCAACACGAACAGGGCGTACAGTCCAGAGAACAATGCCAAGAACGCGGCGATCTGAAAGTCAATGTACGCGTTCAGTCCCAGCAACATGCCTGCGACTAGCGCGTTTCGCCACGACTGGGCGCGCAGCGCGCGCAGCAGAAAGAAAACGTAGAACGGAATGAGTTGCGTGTTAAAAAGGTTGAAGAACGATAGCCCGTAACCGAGCCGCAGCGGCGCGAACGCGAACACCAAGCCGGCTGTAAATGGGGCGAGGGACGAGGGACGGGTGACGAGTTTGCGGCTTTCGATGACGTATTTCGCCACGAGGAAAGTTGCGAACGGCGGCAGCGGTGATGAATCGGATTTTGAATTTTGAATTTTGAATCTTGAATTCGCCAGCAGATCGTCTGCCAACAGAAAGGTGCCGTACGCCGTCAACACCGTCGCCGCTAGATACAGGAGATTGTGCGCCGCGATCAAGCCAAACAAGTACTGCAACGGAATCGAGATGAACGCGATGAGCGACACTGCCCACAGCAACTGCGTCGCGCCGCCGAGCGGATAGAAAACGTAATCGCTGTGGAAAGGATTGACGCGCAGGTCCGCGAGCGCGGTCTTAGCCCAGCCCAGCGCCCACACGAAACTCGCCGCGTCGCCCTCCAGTCCGGGAAGCGCCGATGCGAAATTCAACGCCAGTGGGTACGTCATCACCACGGCGACGACGGTGTATGCAACTATGACGATCAAATGCTTACGCCAGGCACGCATCACGTTTCACTTCTCGGTATCCCAACAATCAACGCCAGCGGTCCGATCACGAACAGCCACATCGCCCACTGCAAGCCGAACGCGTCCGCAATGCGACCGACGATGAGCGGCACAAAGACGGACGAGACATTGCCCAACGCGGTCACCGAAACGATCAAGCCCGATTGCCCCGGCAGCACCGCGTACGTCCTGCCGCGCAAGATCGGAAACCAGCCCGTCGTGGAGAAACTGATCACCGCGATCAGCGCGAATTTGAGCCACGCGGGCGGCGCGAGCAGGAACGCGACGTACGCGATCAGCACGATCACGGCGCTCACGCGCAGCACGCGCAAGCCACTCACCCTTTCGAGCGCCGGCACAAGCAGCACGTTGCCGATCAGTCCCGCCAGCGTAAAGATCGCGACCGCGCCGCTCGCGGCGGCTGTGCTAACGCCGACGACGTCGTGAAAGTACAGCCCGGTGACTTCGAGCAACTTGTCGAGCATCAGGTCCGCAAGTTCGGTGACGATCACCCAGCGCAGCAACGCGCGCGATTTCAGCGCGGCGACCAGATGGCCGAACAACTCGCGCGGCGACGCGCGTTTCGCCGCGCCCGCGTGCGCATCAAACCGCTGGCGCAGCAGCAGCGCGGTGTAGATGCCCGCGACGCCGGCAAGCGAGAGATACAAGCCGCGCCACCCGTAGCCAAGATAGAACAGCGCGGTCACAATCAACGGCGCAATCGCCACGCCGATCGAACCGAGCAGCGTCCAGCGCGCCATGGTCTGTTCCGCGCGCGACGGATCGCGGTCAATCAGTGTGGCTTGCGGGAGATTGACGTACGCATCGCTCGAAACGTACAGGATGCAGAACGCCAGGAGAATGAGCCAGAACGTGGACGCGAGGCCGGTGAGCAGCAAAGCGATCGCGGTGGCGACGATGCCGCCGATCACCACCGCGCGTCGGTGGCGCGTATCGCCGAGCAAGCCGATGATGGGCGCGCCGACGATGCCGACAAAGCCGGGCACGGTGAACAGCAAGCCGACTTGTGTGTACGTCAGCGCGAGGTCGTCGCGGAGTTGCGGCAGGACCGCGCCCTGCAAACCGTACGTCAATTCGTCGAGCAACTCGACGCCGTAGAGAACGATGATGGCAAGTAGGGGCGAGGCATTCACCGAGGATGCTCGCATGGAGATTCTACGCATCTGTGCTCACCGCGTCCCATGACGACGCGATTTCGCGAATGCCTCGCCCCTACAGAATCCGCGCCACATCGTAGATCGTCGCGATCACAAAATCGGCGTATTCCCTGCCCTCCGCGCCGTAGCGATTGCCAGCGCCGTCCAGCCACACTGTTGTCATCCCCAACTTTTTCGCCGGCGCAAGATTGCGCGCGGTGTCGTCAATCATCAGACATTCGTCCGCGCGCGCCGGCAGCGCCGCGAGCACGCGGTCGTACGCCGATGGATTCGGCTTGCTTGCGTACGCCAGAAAGTTGATGTCGAAGAACGCCGCGAAATGTTTTTCGACGCCGAGCGCGCGCAGTACACGGCGCGCGTATTCCGCCGGCGAGTTCGTAAAAACGCTCTTGTGCTGCGGCAAACGCGCCAGCATCGCGTCGAGAGGCGAATCGGGCTGCAGATACTTTTCGACGCGCACGGCATGAACGAAATCGAGATAAGCCTGCGCGTCAATTTGCCGTTCGATGTACAAACCGCGCAGCGTGGTGCCATAGCGCGCCCAGTAATCCTTACGCTGGCGGTCCACATCGTCCGCCGGAACCCCCAGCCGCGTGACCATGTACTCGCTCATGCGTTGGCTGATCTCTTGCATCAAGCCGGCGGAAGCCGGGTAGAGCGTGTCGTCCAGATCAAAGAGAATGTGTTTGATCATCGCTAAAGGATGAGGGCAGAGGGACACCTACACTTGCGTAACCGCAGGTGCAAGTGTGAAGGATGAATGAGCGCACCCCGCTTTCATCCTTTGTCCTTTATCCTTCTGCCTTCAGCAGTCGTTTCTTCCCGCGCCGCCCAATAGATTCCCACCAGAATCAGCGCGCCGCCGAGGAGTTTGATCGGCGACGGAATTTGCGCGAGAATCGGAATCGCCAAAAGCGTCGCGCCGATCGGCTCGGCGAGAATCGTCACCGTGATGAACGTCGCCGACAAATACCTGAGCGCCCAATTGTAAGCGGAATGTCCGACAAGTTGCGGACCCGCCGCGAGCAACGCGATCAGCGCGTATCCTTTCAACGTATAGCCGAACAAATTCGCGTCCAGCGCGAACGCCATGGCGAGCAGAACGATTGCCGCGGTCGAATACACCAAGCCGATGTACGCGAGCAGCGACAACTGTTTCCGCAAGCGCCGCCCGATCAACAAATAGCCCGACACCGCGACCGCGCCGGCAAGCGCGAGCGCGTCGCCTTGCAGCGACGCCGCGCCCGCCTGCCCCAGATCGCCGATGCCGACCAGCACGCCGCCGAGCCCCGCGACCGCGATGGCGATAATCGTCCCGCGTGGCAGCGATTCGCGCAGGAACAAAACCGACGCCAGCGCGACGAACAGCGGGTTCGTGCTGACGAAAACGATCGAACTCATCACCGACGTATAGTCGAGCGAAGAAATCCAAAACGCGAAATGCAGCGCCAGGAAAACGCCGGACGCGAGCGCGAGCCCAAGCTCGCGCGGCGCAAGGTGACGCCACTCGCCGCGCGCGCGCGTCCAGGCAATCGGCGCGAGCGCGACGGACGCCAAGGTGAGTCGCAGCGCGGCAATCGCCACCGCCGGCACTCCTTCCGCGCGCGCGAACATGATCAGGAACGAGGAAGAGGAGACGGCGAGAATGCCGATGGCGAGGACGAGGTAGGGACTCGAGACCCGTTGTGGCATTTGACTCCAAAGCGTAAAGCGTAAAACGTAATTACATCTTTACGTTTTACGCTCTACGATTTCTGTCAGTAATCCCAGGTCAATGTTGCCTCCGCTCAACACCACCGCCACGCGCTTGCCTGCCAGATCCACCTTGCGCGCCAACAGCGCGGCGACGCCTACCGCGCCCGAGCCTTCGACGATGAGTTGCTCCGTCTCCGCCAGCGCGCGAATTGCCGCGCGCGTCTCGTCCTCCTCGACCAGCGCCACGTCGTCAATCAACTTGTTCTGCGCTGCCTCAAACACCATCTCGCCGATGCCGCCGGCGAGTCCGTCGCAAATCGTCGGCGCGGCGACGTATTCTGTATAGCACTTGTCATCGCGCAGCGAATCACGTAACGCCGGCGACGCCGCCGGCTGAACGCCGATAACCTTCACGCCTGGCGCGAGCGTCTTCGCCGCGACCGCAATGCCGGCGATCATTCCACCGCCGCCGACCGGCACGAGGAGCGCATCCACGTCCGGCAAATCTTGTAGAATCTCCAAGCCGAGCGTTCCCTGCCCCGCGACGGTGCGCGGATCGTCGTACGCGTGAATGAACGTCACGCCGGTCTCGCGCTGGAAGGTTTCCGCCGCGCGATGCGCGTCGGCGTACGTTTCGCCGACCGGGCGCACCGTGACCGGAAACTGGCGCAGTTTCTCAAGTTTCGCGCGCGGCGCGGTGCGCGGCACAAAAATCGTCGCCGCCGCAATGCCGAGCGCGCGCGCCGCATAGCCCACGCCGAGCGCGTGGTTGCCCGCGCTCGCGGTGACGACGCCGCGCGCGCGTTCCTCCGCGCTCAACGCTGCCATGCGATTCAGCGCGCCGCGCGGCTTGAACGAGCCGGTGATCTGCCAGTTTTCCAACTTGAGGTAAACTGCCGCGCCAACGCGTTCGCTCAGCAAAAATGCATCGCGCAGCGGCGTGCGGAAAATGTGGGGACGGAGCGCGCGCGCCGCTTGAAGAATCTCCCGAACCGTGACCATCGTGGCGCAATTTTATCCGATGTGCTATCAAAATGCAAAGCGGAGATAGCCCGGTATTTTGACACAGGACAGATTCCGCCATAGAATCGGACCGATCCGGTTCAGCCCCCGATTGACTGGAGGTAAGCATGAAGGTCAGAGACACCCTTTTGAAGCAGAATTCTCTGTTCGCGCAATGGCGCGTGGAAGAACGCGATGAACTGGCGCGCCGCGCGATGCAGCGGCAGTACCACAAAGGCGAATTCATCGCGCATTACGGAGATGTTTGGCCCTACTTGCTGCTCGTCGAAACCGGCGCGGTGGATTTGCTCCGGGAATCGGAGGAAGGTCGCAGTCTGATCGTCGCGACCCTCGGAGCCGGCGAAGTCTTCTGGGGCTTGGCGTTTTTCTTTGCGGACGCGCCTTGCGTCATAACCCTTCAAGCGCGCGAGGCAACTTGTCTCTATCTCTGGTCGCGCGATACGCTCCTCCCGTTCTTGCGGGAGAACGGCAACGCAACGTGGGAACTCTGCCTGTTGTTGGTTCGCCGCATGCAGCGCGCGAGCGACATTCTGGGTGAACTCGCGTTTCAACCCGTCGCCGGCAGAGTCGCGCGGCTCCTGCTCGATCACTTTCGGGACGCGCCGGGCGACCGCCTCAAACGCGACCTGACGCTGGACGAAATGGCAGCGCGCGCCGGCACGACGCGCGAAGTGGTTTGCCGCGCCCTCTACAATTTTTCCGACAAGGGGCTGATTCGCATCACGCGCACCGAGTTTCACCTGACCGATAAGGACGGCTTGGCGCGGCTGGCGGAGCGCGCCTAAAAGGAACTCTCGGAGTTCTTTCTCCGAGAGTTCTCATTTGTCTGTGTCCTCTCTATCTATCCATCAGCAGAAACGCCTCCACCACCCGTGGGTCGAAATGTTTCCCTGCCTGCTCGGAAAGATACGCCCGCACTTGCTTTTCGGGCCACGCTTGCCGATAGGGACGATCCGACCGCAGCGCATCCCACACGTCCACCACCGCGAAAATGCGCGCCGCCAACGGAATTTGCTCGCCCTTCAACCCGCGCGGATATCCCGTGCCATCCCACTTTTCGTGGTGGCAGTACGGGATGTCGAGCCCGGGACGCAAGTAGGCAATCGGCAGGAGCAGTTCATAAGCGTAAACCGCATGTTTCCGAATAATCTTTTGTTCTTCGTCGGTCAAGGGACCGGCTTTGAGCAGAATCCCATTGGGAATTCCCATTTTGCCAATGTCGTGCAGCAACGCGCCGCGCCGAACCTGCATGAGATCGGCGTCGCCCAGTCCCATCGCGCGGGCAAGCCGCACGGTCAGTTCAGTGACGCGGCGGGCGTGCCCCTCAGTTTCTTGATCGCGCAGTTCGAGCGCGCGGGCCCACCCCTCCAAGGTGGTGTCGTAGGCAAGCGCCAACTCGGCGTGCGAACGCTGGAGATTGTCGTAGAGGCCGGTGTTGTCTATGGCGATGGCTGCCTGCCCCGCGAGGGCTTCCAGAAAATTCAACCACTCGGCATCCGTTTCCAGCGCCGCGCGATGGAAGATCTCGAGCACACCCTTGATTTGGCCTTTGGCGATCAGCGGGACGGCATAGTAAGCGACAAAACTCTCGCCCGCGAGTAAGGGCGCGTGGCTCAGGTCGCCGGGATCCGCCGCCAGATCTGGCACCCGGACGACGCGGTGTTCCAGCGCCGCGCGACCGGCATGGCTCTCGCCCAAGTGCAGTTGGGTGTGCTGGAGCGCGGTCGTGACCAAGCCCCGCTCGGCTGCGTATTCGAGCATCTGACTATGTGGATGGAAGAGCAGGATCGTCGCGGCGTCAATGCCGAGTTGAGTCGTCACTTGCTCGAGCAAGACATGGAGCACGATCCGCAAGTCCAGACTGCCCGTGATCGCCATATCAATCGTGCGGAGGGCCTGCACCTGTCTGAAACGTCTGGCGTTGTCTTCGAACAGCCGCGCGTTGGTGATGGCGAGCGCGGCTTCGTCCGCCAAGCCGCGCAACAACTCGAGTTCGTCATCGCTAAAGCGGCGGACCTGACCAATGGTGCTGATGTTAAGGCGTCCGATCAATTCCTCTTTGCGCAGCATACTTACGCTGGCGGTGGTTCGGAGATTCAGCGCGGTGTACACTGCGCGGTTAGGCAAATCGGCAAGCGTTTGCACATCCGGGATAACGACCACTGATCCGAACTGCTTGACGTACTGTTCGTACGTGGCGCGGGGCGAGACCTGCATGCGACCGCGGTATTCGGGCGGCAAGCCAAACGCGCTGGCGAGCCGCAGCGCGTCGTGCGCCTTGTCATAGAGACTGACCGTCGCGATGGGAACAGCCAACCCGCGCGCGGTCTCCTCGCAAAGCGCATCCAGGACGGTTGCCTGGTCGAGTCGCGTGTTGAGGCGCGCGGCGACGCGCACCAGCGTTTCGGCGCGCGCGGCGTGGCGCCGGATGTCATCCTCCGCCTGTCGGCGCTCCGTCGCCATCAGCGTTTGATTCGCGATGAGCGCGAGAAGATGGGTGTCGTCCTCGGAAAAGACGCGTGGTTTCTGGTTGTACGCCACGAACGCGCCGCGCGCGCGGCTGTCACGCATCATCGGCGCCGCCAAAGCCGCCCGCAGGTCTGAGGCACACAGCGGCGGCCACGGTTGCCAGCGAGAGTCTTGGCGAAAATCACTCACCGCGACGGAGCAACCAGATGCCACGACATTCCCCACGAAGGATGCGTCGTCCGTCGCGAACTCACGGTCGCGATAAGCAGCCATCAATCCCCAACCCGCCTGCACCCGGTACCCGCCATTCTCCGGCGTGACGATAGCCGTCGCATCTGCGCCCAAGACCTGCGTGGCAATTTCCACCGCGGCGTTGCGAGTCGCGTTCAAGTCTGGGGCGTTGGCGAGAGCGTCAGCCAATTTCAGCAGAGCGGTTTGCTCTTGGACGCGGTGTGCCTGCGCCTGGCGGCGGAGCGATCGTTCTTCTTCAGCCATCGCCCCACTCAAAGCGGCTACGCTCAATAGATTCACCGCGACGAAAACATCTTCGTACACGGTGACCGGCGGGTGCGGGCTAAGCCAGTGCGCGAGCGCGTACCCCAGCGCTGCCGCCGCCGCTGTCACGATTCCAATGTTGCGCCCAGCGCGGATACTGGAGAAGATGATCGCGGGGAAGAACAAGAGAAAGCCCAGCGGCGCGTCGGCACTGACCTTGACAAGTCCCAAAGTGATGATGCTGACGGTGAATATCGGCGTCGTATAGCGCAAGCCGCGCCAGCGTTTGTGGATCCGCAGCCAGTAAGCCAGCACGGCGTAGCAAGTCGCGAGGAGAGCCAGAGCGGTGATCGTGATGCGAGAATCCAGCGGAAAGGGGACAATCCAAATCAGACTCACGGTGACCGCGATCATCAAGGGGAGAGAGACGAAGAAAACCGATCGTTCAGGACTCGGCAGTTGTGCCATAGCACTCGATTCCCGGGATATGGCTGTGGGTCAAATCCCAGACACCCAACAAGAAAGCCAACCCAGCAAGGGTTGGCGTTTCCATCACCGTTTTTCAACCGCGACCAATCAGGACGAACTGGATTCTATCATCAATCGTACCGACCGTCAAGGGCGCGCGCGCTTCGCAATTCCTAATTCGCTGATTCTGTGCTACAATGTCCCCAATGACTATCCACATCCTTTCCGACGACCTCGCGGCGAAAATCGCCGCTGGCGAAGTGATCGAGCGCCCCGCCTCCGTGGTGAAGGAATTGATCGAGAACTCGATTGACGCGGGCGCGCGCGAGATCAAAGTGGAAACGCGCGGCGGCGGACAGCGGCTGATTCGCGTCGCGGACGACGGCGGCGGCATTCCGGCAAGCGAAGTCGAGACCGCGTTCGCGCGGCACGCGACGAGCAAACTCAACTCCATGGACGACCTATTCAACATCCAGACGCTCGGCTTTCGCGGCGAAGCATTGCCTTCGATCGCCGCCGTGGCGCGCGTCACGCTGATCACGCGCGCGCGCGGCGAAGCAGCGGGCACACAGATCCGCGTGGACGGCGGCAAGATGCTCGAACACCGCGCGCAGGGCGCGCCGCAGGGAACGATTGTCACAGTCGAGGACTTGTTTCGCCACGTCCCGGCGCGACTCAAGTTCTTGAAAACGCCGGCGACCGAAGCCGGGCACATCGCCGACCTTATCAACGCGTACGCGGTGGCGTATCCGGGATTGCGCTTTTCGCTCGTGAACGACGACCGCCTCGTGCTGCAATCGCCTGGCACGGGCAAGATGCTGGATGTGTTGGTGAAGGTGTTTGGGATCGAGATCGCGCGGCAGATGATAGAGATTAGAGATTGGAGCTTAGAGATTGATTCCAATTCGCAATCTCCAAGCTCCAATCTCCAATCTCCAATCTCCAACCTCCACGTCTCCGGCTTTGTCTCCCCGCCCAGCGTCAATCGCTCGACGCGCAAGCACATGCTCTTTTTCGTCAATCATCGCTGGGTGCAAGACCGCACACTCCAACACGCGGTCGTCGAAGCGTATCACACCGCGCTGATGGTTGGTCGCGCGCCGATCGTCGCGCTCGACATCGTTCTGCCGCCCGACGCGGTGGACGTGAACGTGCATCCGACGAAGAGCGAAATCCGTTTCCGCGACACGAGCGCGGTCTTCCGCGCTGTTCAGCACGCGGTGCGCGCCGCGCTCGTCGCGCACGCGCCGATTCCAGCCGCGAACGTCGGCACGCCCTTCGTCCCGCGCGCTTTCCCAGCGTCATCCGAAACTCAACTCGCCATCAATCTGCACCGCCCAATCACGGATCACGCATCACGTATCACGGGGACAGAAGCTCCAATCTCCAATCTCCCTTCTCCGCCTTTCCAACCACCTCACCATCCAACCACCCAACTGCCCATGCTCCGCGTCCTCGGTCAGATCGCGTCCACCTACATCATCGCCGAAGGACCCGATGGGCTGTACCTGATTGACCAGCACGCCGCGCACGAGCGCGTGTTGTACGAGCAACTTGCCGCGGAACGCGCCAGTGCGACGAGCGCGGTCCAAGAATTGCTCGATCCACTCATGTTGCAGTTGACGCCCGCGCAGCACGCCGCGCTCGAAACCAACCGCGACGCGCTGGCTTCGGTCGGCTTCCAAGTCGAGACGTTCGGCAGCCAGACGATTTTGCTGCGCGCGGTCCCGGCGGTGATGAAGGTAAGCGACCCGCGCGCCGCGCTCGTCGAGACTATTGACGAGATGGAGCAAGGCGAAGAGCCGCTCGAAAAATCGGCGGAGGCGCGTTTGATTTCGAGCGTGTGCAAGAGCATCGCGGTGAAAGGCGGGCAGGTCTTGTCGTTGGAGGAAATGCGCGAACTGGTGCGGCGCTTGGAGCAGACGACCGCGCCGCGCACTTGTCCACATGGTCGTCCGACGATGATTCAACTGAACGTCGCGACGTTGGAGCGCGAGTTCGGAAGAAAATAGAATCGGTTGTTGCTTGCCATATTCGCTATGAAAGCGAACAAGCCAAAGGAGGAAAAAGACCATGTTTGCGCAAAGATGGCTCGCGTTGTTTTGCGCCCTTTTGGTCGCGCTGGGCGTGGTTGGAAATCGGGCTACCGCCGAAGCGAACACAGCGCCAGTTCTGCCGGCTCCTCAGGTCGCTGCCAGGGCTGGCGCGCCGCTCAACCCCAGCCCGCCTTCTTCCCCTGTCCGCCTGATTTTCATCCACCACTCTACCGGCGAGAACTGGCTCGTTGACGGAAACGGCGACCTGGGCATCGCCTTGATGAACAACAGCTATTTCGTCAGCGACACCAACTATGGCTGGGGACCACTCGATGCTGACGCCAACGACGGCTCGACCATCGGCGACCACACCGACATCGGTCATTGGTGGAATTGGTTTGTCTCGACTAATCGCGCGCCCTACTTGACCGCGCTTTACGCCGAGAGCGGACAAAACGCCAGTTACTCGCGCCTGACCACCAACCCCGGCGGACAGAACCAAATCGTCATGTTCAAGTCCTGCTTCCCCAACTCCAATATCTCCGGCAATCCCACCGATCCGCCAACCGGCGGGAACAATCCTCTGCGTGGACAAGACGCCTGGTCGGAGCACATGACGGTCGCGAACATCAAGGGCATCTACAACGATATCCTCGCCTACTTTGCCACGCGGCAGGACAAACTCTTCGTGCTGATCGTTTCACCGCCGCTGTCCGATCCAACGAACGCCGCCAACGCGCGCGCCGTCGCCAACTGGCTCGTGAACGACTGGCTGGCGGCTTATCCCTACCACAACGTCGCGGTGTTCGATTTCTACAACGTGCTGACCACCAACGGCGGCGACGCCAATACCAACGACCTGAATCAAGAAAGCGGCAACCATCATCGCTGGCGGAACAATGCGATCCAGCACAAGACCGACGGCGACGACGCCGACGGCAATCCCAATGTCCTGGAATATCCGAGCGGCGACGATCATCCCAGCCAAGCCGGCAACCTCAAGGCAACCGGCGAATTCCTCCCGCTCTTGAACATCTTTTACAACCAGTGGCAAGCCGTGATGACGACGTACCGCGTCTATCTTCCATTGGTGTTGAGAAACTACTCTGGCAATGTCAGATTAGCCACNNGCTGACCAATGCACAGGCAAGGTCAACGCGCCGTACCCCGGCAGCGGTACCGCGCAACCCTGTGCCTGGGACCATCCCTTTCGCGCGTTGCCGCCCGGCGGCGCGCCGCGCATCGCTGGGGGCGATACCTTGATGATCGCCAGCGGCAGTTACAGGATGGGCTATAACGCACCAGAGACCGGCAACTGCGATGCCATTGGCGCCTATGGCTGCCACATGCCTCCCGTCCCCGGCGGACCTAACCCCACCAATCGCACGCGCATCCTCGGGGACAGTCAAAACCCGCCCGAACTATGGGGTACCGAGCGTCCCTGGTTCATCATCAACCTGACCGACTCGAGCAACATCGAGATCGGCTACTTGGAAATCACCGACCACTCCGGCTGCGTCGAAAGCCATACGGGCGGCTTGGCTTGCGAACGCGATAACCCGCCCTATGGGGACTGGGCTGCGTATGGCTTGTTCGCCGAAGACTCGGCGAACGTCCTTCTCCACCACCTCAACATCCACGGACTGGCAGCCGGCGGAGTTCACGCCGGACGCCTGACCGATTGGACCGTGGAGGATGTGCGGATTGCCGGCAACGGCTCGGTGGGGTGGGATGGCGACCTATGGGATACGTTCGGCGACTCGAACTCGGGCACATTGACCTTCCGGCGTTGGACGGTCGAGTGGAATGGTTGCGGCGAAACGTACCCCGGCGAGCAGCCGACCGGCTGTTGGGCGCAATCCGCTGGGGGTTACGGAGATGGAGTTGCCACCGGCGAGAGCGGAGGACGTTGGATCATTGAGGACTCGGTCATCCGCTACAACACCTCTGACGGCCTGGATTTTCTCTATATTCGTGAACCGGGCTCCTCTATCGAGATTCGCCGCACACTTGCCCAGGGCAACGCCGGCAACCAGATCAAGCACTATCGCGGACCGTTCCTCTTGGAAAACTCTATCCTCGTCGGCAACTGCGGTTTCTTCGACGGACAGNNCTGGAACTCGGTCTCACGGCCGGCGACCAGGTCACCGTAACCAACAATACCATCAGCAGCGAGGGCGACTGCCTGGTGGGCGCGGAAGCCTACGGCACCCCCAACGGCGCCGAACGGGTGCGCCTACGCAACAACATCTTCGTTGGGCACACTGATTTCCTTCAGCCCTTTGAGAATACTTGTCTCGCCTATCAAGAGACCTTTCCCGTTGATCCTTTCGACATGGATTATTCGATCATCACCGGCGCGAAGGGTAATCCCTGTCCCGGCGCCCACGATCTCTGCGCTGTCTCGCCCGGCATCGTCAATCCTTCGATTGACGCGTTCGACGCGCACCTCCTTCAGACCAGTCCCGCGATTGACGCCGGCACGACGATCGGCGCGCCCACCGACGACTTTGATAGGCGCGCGCGCGACGCCCAACCGGACATTGGCGCGTACGAGTGGCGCACGTATGCGAATTTGCTCGCCTTGCCGTTGATGCTCAAGGGTTACTGATTCGCAAGTAGGCAGGAGGCAAAGCCAATGGCGCACAAACCAAATTCGAAGACGACCGGTTTGCTGATCGCAGTCCTTGCCGCGCTTTTCCTTGCTCCCTCCGCTGCTTCGTCGGGAGACATTCGCTCCGCTCCGCGTCAGTCCAGCGTCGTCGAATCTGCGCCCGCCAATGGAGCGCGCATTACGCAGCGCTGGGGCGAACATGCCACCGCCAATTATACCGGCGTCACACAGGACGCCTTGCTGATCGCGGGCGGTAATGAGAACAGCGCATATCTCGGCATTCGCGACGGCGAAGACAAGCACACGCTCATTTACTTTGACCTTTCGGCGATCCCCACCGGCGCAGCAATCCACCAAGCCACACTCCGCATTTTCTTCGAGGTAGCGTACGGTGTGGGCGATCAGAACAAGTCGGGCTATCTGTTCGACTTGTACCACGTTGCCGATCCCGAAGCGCGCGGGATGTGGGTCGAGCATGAGGCGACTGCGACGCTGCGTCGCGCCAGCGTTCCGTGGACGGCGGCGGGCAATGTTTTCACTTCTTTGAGCGCGATACCGGTGGCTCGCATCTTCTCTCACCCCAAGGGGTACGGTCTCGGCGCTGAGAACTTTTGGAGCGAATGGGACGTGACCTCCGCCGTCCAGGGCTGGTTCACTAACGCATTTCCCAACCAAGGATTTCTCCTCGACGGGCGCAATACGTTGGGTCAAGATGCCATCGCCCATTCCAGCGAACACGCTACCGCTTCGACTCGACCCTATCTGCAAGTCACGTATGCCGGAACTGGCGCATATCCCACCCAGGTATCCGGGGTTCAAGCGCAGTACCGCGACGGTCAGACCTTTATCACTTGGAACGAAATCACCGGCAGCGATCCAGAAACCACCTATCGTATCTATCGCCACACCAGTCCGATCACGAGCGACAATCTTGCCTCCGCCGAATTGCTCGACGAAGCGCCGCAATCCTCAGCCACGTTCTCCCGGCTGGCAGAGAACAGCGGGCGGCTCAGCACGCCATTTAGCGGCGGACCATTGCCCGACGGAATCGGCCTATACGTCTACACGGTCGAGTCATCGGGCGCGCGCTATTACGCCGTAACCAGCGTCGTGCGCGGCAATGAGAATCGCACCATCGGCGCCGGCAACAGCGCGGGACCCGTAACCGAAACGGTCGCGCAAGTCAGTCCAGTTCTGCAATATCGCGAGTTCACGGATCCACAAGCATCGGGGAACCGTCACGTTTACGTCGTCTGGCTCAGCCGCTTCGATCCGACCAACCGCTACGGCGATTACGGCTATACCAATCGCCGCAGCGTGCCGTACATTTTTCGCGTGACGACGCCGGAGGTGTGGAATCCGGCAAGTACCTATCCGCTGCTGGTTTGCTTTCACTATTTTAGCGATAGTTACTTTTGCGGCGGGCACAGCGTGCCTGAGCCGGGGCGCTTTGTTCTCGCCGGCGACGATTACGATCCGAGCATTACCGCGAATCTTTACGGCGCGAGCATGTGGTACGGCTACAACTCGAACTATGGCACGCGTCTGGCTCCGACCGACGGCGTTGTCGTCAACTACACCGAGCGGCGCATGGAGTGGATTGTGGATTGGGTGATGATGGGAGGTCCTTGGCGCGCCGCAAGCGGCGCATCAGGGACGTCCCATCATCGCAGCGGCGTTTTCAAGCTTGATCCGAACCGCGTGTATATGAAAGGCGGTTCGATGGGCGGCGCGGCGCAGTGGGCGTTCGGCATCCGCCATCCCGATATCTTCGCGGCGGGTGAAACCGCTGTGCCGGGCGTCAACCTCAACTACGATCCGAATCAACGTCACTTTTCATTGTGGGGCTACGAGTCATCCATCATGTCCAGCGACGGCGGCGCGGTGAGCGCGCGCGTGAACGCCGGCGCGTACGCCGCGTCACAACCGGGCGCAGATTTTCCGCTGATGTTGATGTTCGCGCGCAAAGGGGACGACGCCATCCCGTGGGCGCAGATGCCGCCGTTTTTCAACGCGCTGGATGACAGCCGTCACATCGGCGGAGCGATCTATTGGCTGCAAGGCGATCACGTCAGCGGCGAAAATCCCTGGGATGTGTTTTCAGAGTGGTCATCCGAAACCGAGTACCTCGACTGGATCTATCAGTTCGTCCGCAATCAGAGTTACCCCACGTTCAGTCGTTTCAGTCTGAACGGCAATCCCGGCAACGGCGATCCCGCGAACGGCGACCTGCGCGGCGGCTTGAACCGTTTTTCGCGCTGGGATAGCGCGACCAGCGTTGACACGGCGGCGCGCTGGGAAATGACGCTGCGTCTCCACTCGGCTGCCCCGGTCGCGACCGCAACGGCGGACGTCATCCCGCGCCGCTTGCAAGCGCTCGGCCACGCGCCGGGCACGCGCTATAACTGGGAGAATCGCCAGCAGCCCACCAACACCCTGGTTCAATCCGGCGTTGTCTTCGCCGACGCGAACGGCCTCATCATCCTGCCGAACGTCAGTCTGACCAAAGACGGCAACCGGGTTATCGTGCGGCAAGGGGCGCTGATCAATATGCCATTGGTGCTGAGAGACGATTGAGAATTTTCGACCTTGCGACGCGCCTTGGGCAGAGCAAAAGGAGGTGGTGTTCCTGCGGGATGATTTGAGAATCCGTCTACTACTTGTGCGCTGAATGTCGGTGGGAGAAGCAAGTGCTGTCGGCTGATACCCGTGTCAGCCTGCCACAAGGAGGCACGATGTTTGACAAAAGAATATTGCTCGTCATCGCGGTTGCGAGCGCGCTGCTGTTGCTCGTGGGGCTCAGCCCTGCGGCGGGCGGCGTCGCGCGCGCGTTGTCTCAGTCCCAGGATGCCGACCAACGCAGCAGCATCATCCCGTATGCGGGTCGCTTGAGTGATTCCGCCGGGCAACCTGTGGCTGATGGAGTCTACAGTTTCACCTTCGCGCTCTACGATGCGGAAACTGATGGAACACGGCTGTGGTCGGAGACGCAACAAGACGTGAGGGTACAAGGAGGAATTCTGGCTACCTCCTTGGGAAGCGTGAGCCCTATCCAGGCGGCAGCGCTGGAGGGTGGCACGCGCTGGCTCGCGGTTGGCGTGCGCGGACCAGGGCAAACGGAATTCACCGCGCTGACCCCACGCCAGCAGGTGGGTGTGGGCTTGTCAGCGCCTTTGGCTGCGCCAGCAGCGGGACCGGCCTGCCCGCACGACCACATTGGAGAGACGTGGACGGGCAACGGAGCCCTAACCGTTCGCAACAACGCGGGCGCCGGCTCGGGTGTGGTGGGCGTGCACATGGGGACCGGGAACTATGCCGAGTCCGGCACCCACTTGTATGGTTTGCACGCGGTCGCGTTCAGCAGCGCCGCCAACGGTGTGTTCGCGCAGTCCACGAGCGGTGATGGTGTGGCAGGCAAGTCTAGTGGGAACGGCAAGAGTGGCGTGTTTGGACACAACACTTATGCTGCGTTTGGTGGATTCGGCGTATACGGAACCAGCGACTTTGGCAGGGGTATCCAGGGTGTAGATGGTGGTTCCAACCCCGACGACTCGTATGGCGTTTACAGTCTAGGTGACATGAAGACGTCCGATGACCTATTAGTGCAGGATCAACTGACCGTCGGAGGGTTGGCAACCTTCAGCGGAGGCAAGAGTGGCTACGTCGTGGAGATTGCCCAAAATGATGACACCCTATCGTTGGAAACTGGCGATATTGTCGTCATTAGCGGGGCAGGCCCGGCGATCGTGGGACAAATCCCTGTAGTCAAAGTGCGCCGCAACACTGTCGGGGAAACTAGCAGTGTGGCTGGGGTAGTTGACCTACACTACGTCCCGGCTCCTCCAATCACCCAATCGGCAATCAACCCCAATGCGCCGGATGCCAAGTCGGAAAGCAGGGTTGATGAGACGCCCGCAGCGCCTGGACAGTACCTGACGATCGTCACTCTGGGCGCGTACAAGGCGATCAAAGTGGATGCCGCTTACGGCGCCATCGCGCCCGGCGACCTATTGGTTGCCTCGCCCACTCCCGGTTATGCCATGAAAGCGACGGCTCCTAAACCAGGCACGCTCATTGGCAAGGCACTCGGCGCGCTTGCCTCGGGCAAAGGCGTCATCCCGGCGCTGATTACCTTGCAGTAGGAGGCGCGGCGATGAAAACGCAAATCGCGATTTTCCTAGTCGCTCTCCTCGTCCTCCTACTCGTGAGCAGCGCGGCTCTCGCAAAATCCAGTGAGCCCGTCTCCACAACATTGTATTCCGTACAACATGCGACGCTTGCCGGCGGATCTTTTCGCCTGACGAGTCTCTGTTGGGAGGTGAGTGGGATTGCCAGCGGCGGAGGCATGCGCCTGATCCGAGCGGATGCGCCGAGTCTGACTGGCAATGGATGCTGCTGCGCCTACCTACCACTCATCCTAAAGTGAGCGTGTCTATACTGCACACGGTCACAAACTGCGGTTTTGGGCGAGACTTGATTCGACGCTTTAGCGGGTGCATTCACGGGAAAAACCGCGTAAACGCTCGANNATTTCCGCGTCATGCTTTGACGGTCTAGCCAGAAAACGGGTTTCTGATCTGCCTCTCCGACAACCTGCTAGCGCACTGGGCGAATGCAATGTGGACATTTTCCGTGTTGTCGGGTATAGTTGCAGTAAAGGAGGAAACGCATGGAACAGCGAAGACCCGGTCTCATCGGACCGCTCATTCTCATCACGCTCGGCGTTCTGCTTCTGCTCGGCAACCTGAACGTGCTGCCGTTGTCGTTCTGGGAAATCGGCTTTCGTTATTGGCCCCTGCTGTTGATCTTGGTCGGATTAGAGATCATCATCGGTCGGCAATCCATCGTCGGCGGACTCGTCATCCTCGTGCTGTGGGTTGCGCTCGTGGCGGGCGTGCTGTGGCTCTCGTTCGCGCAAGGCGGCGCGCCGATCGCCGGCGGAACGACGGAGCAGATTGCGCAGCCGCTGGGGGGCATCAAGAGCGCGACCGTTGACTTGAACATCGGCGTCGCGCGCACCGAGGTGACGGCGCTTGGTGCGGATTCGAACGATCTGATGCAGGGGACTTGTCGCCACGCCGAAGGGACGCGCGTGGTCAAGACGTACAGCGTCGCGGGGAACGAAGGACGCCTCGCGCTGAAAGAAGAGGGGTTGAATTTCATTCTCGGCGGGGCGGGCGTTAGTCGCTGGGAAATCGGGTTGAATCCGGCAATTCCCATCGCGCTGCGCGTGAATGGCGGCGTAGGGCGCGCGACGCTCGATCTCGCCGCGCTGAACATTTCGTCGTTGAATGTGGATACGGGCATTGGGACGCTGACGATCACGACACCCAGGACCGGCGTGACGACGATGCGCGTCAACGGCGGCGTCGGCAGCGTGATGGTGGCGATTCCACAGGGCGTTGCCGCGCGCATCCGCGTGGACAGCGGCATCGGCGCGACGCGCGTGGATCAGGCGCGCTTTCCCAAGCTCGGTGAGGTGTACCAGAGCGCGGATTACGCGGGCGCGGCAAACCGCATTGACATCGAGGTAGATGGCGGCGTGGGAAGCATTGATATCCGATAAGCGTAGAGACGACCGTCAGGTCGTCTCTACGCCCTCGCCTCCCGCTTCAAGATCCGTTGCAGGATCGCGAGCGCGGTCGCGTAGGTTGGATCCATCCCAAAGTACGATGGATGCACCGCGCCCAGGTTCTGCCCTTTGCTATACGGCGTGTCCGACGCATAGTGCAAAATGCCGATGTCAAAGTCCGTTTGGTACAGCCGCACGATTTCGTTCACCGGATAGCGTTTGGGATAACTCATCTCGTACAGCGCGGAGAGGTACGGTCCGGCTTCCATCTCGATGTCGGTATAGCCCTCGCGGTAGAACAGTTCTATGAATTTCCGATTCTGCAAGAACGTCCCCTTGACCGAAATCGCCTTTTGGTTGTCCAGCACCGAGCCGTAGACCAGGTACGGCTCGATATCGCGCGCGCTGAAACAGTTGTTGAAGAGATAGGTGTTTTGCGAGTGTTCGTCGTACACGACATTCGGAATGATCACATCGCCGATGCGCCCGTTCAGCGTCGCGGATTTCCCCATCAAATAGAACGCCTTGACCTGTTCGACGCTCTGCGAGACCACGGAGAAAATCTGGTACGCCGCGAGCCCGAGCGGATAGTCAATGTTGAAAATCACCGCGCGGCTGTCCGACAAATCACCGCGCGCGAGCCGTGGATCGAGCCGCGCCGGGCTCAGGCGCTTGAGTTCGATGATCTGCGCGCCGACGTCGAGATAGCGGTCGCTCGGAATCGTCGTGATCCCGGCTTCCGCTTCCGCGGCGGCCCATCCCTGCGCGGCGGCTGCGTTCTCCGGGTCGGCGAGATATTTCTTGAGCACATAGTACAAAAAGTTCTCTTTGCTGCTCCGGACCTCCGCCGCTTGAATCGCCTGATACTCGCGCAAGAGATCTTCGTGGCGAATATCCTCGATGTACCCGATCAGGTCGCGCTCGCGCGCCCGCGCAAAGCCCGACACCAGGTTCGCCAGACTGTGCAGGTTGGACGACACAAAATACACGGCGCGCCCTTCGAGCAGCGGCGCGGCGGTTTGCGCGATGTGGTCCCACCAGCGCTGCGTCGCCTTGTGGTAATCCACCAGCGAGCCGGCGAGCAAGCGCAGCGCGAACTGCTTGCGCGCGCGGGCAATGGTCTGCAGCGGCCCCAGCAGATTACCGCCCCAAATGTTCTCGAGCGTCGCCAGGTCGGCGGCGCTGACGCGCAGCGCGTGCGCCAACTCGGCGCGCGACGCCGCGCCCAGCCGCTCGCGCAGCCCGCTCTGTTCCAACAGCGCGTAAAGTTTGTTCCATTCGATCTGGTACGCGGTTAGAATCGGAATCAGATCGTCAATGTCCGACGCGCTCGCGATGAACGCCGCGAGCGCGTCTTTGCCGTCGAAATACAACTTGCGCCGGCGACCCGCCGCGCTCACGGGCTGCCAATGTTCGACGTCGGGAAAGCCCGCCTTGGCGAACACTTCTTCCGATTGTCCGAGCAAAACCAGGCGCACCTGCTGAATGCACTCGGGCAGGCGCAACGTCGAATAGACCAGCGCCGCCATGTCCGGCTCTTCCGCGCGCGCGTGCAAGTGCAGCGACGAATTCGTCTGCGTGTGCGTTTCGATCAGCGATTTGATCTGAATCTCGCCGCTCGACCGTAGCAGCGAATAGTACGTGCGCATGTAGAGTTCGATATCTTCGTTAGCGGATGACGGAATACCTCGATCCATGGTTGCTCCAGATGCTCGTCAACGCAGGGCAAATTCGCAAATTGCCCTACATTTTACCGCATCATACATCCGCCGCCATAGGCTGTCAAACGCTCGCATTGCCTTTTGACGCAAACTAGGGTATAATTTTTGGCGTGAACGAGCCAGAGAACGACTATTCATTCACCCAGACGCTCACCGAGGAAGACGAAAAGCCGCGCGGCAGTTTTCGTCTGATGCGTCTGTTCATCGTCGTCGCGTTTGCGATCCTCGTTCTGCAACTGGCGCAAATCCAGATCGTAAATGGCGAGTACTATCACCGCGCGGCGGATCAGAACCGCTTTCGTCTCGTCCAGACCGACGCGCTGCGGGGCATCGTGTACGACCGCAACGGCAAGATCCTCGTCCGCAACGTACCGTCGTTCAACGTCTCCATCATCCCCGCCGATCTGCCGGACAGCCCGGACCCCATGTTTCAGAAACTCGCCGCGCTGCTCAATCTCCCGATTGACACGGTGATCGAAAACACCGTGGCGGACGCGGTCGGGACCTTGCCGAGCGGATTGGATCGGATTGCGCCGCCGCCCAAGCGCAAGCCCGGTTTGCGCGAAATCGTCGCCAAGGCACAGCGCGATCCGTTCACGCCGGTGCTGGTCAAGAATAACGTGCCGCGCGAGGTCGCGTTTTACATCGAAGAGAATCACCTCGATTTCCCGGGCGTCCAAGTCGGACTGGAGCCGGTGCGCGAGTACGTGAACGGCCCGCTGCTGGCGCACATCCTCGGCTACGTGGGACACATCCCGCGCGAAACGTTTGCCGATTACCAAGCGCAGGGCTATGCGCCCACCGATCAGGTCGGCTTGACCGGGCTGGAAGAGACCTTCGAGCAAGACCTGCGCGGCGTGAAAGGACGACGCTATATCGAAGTGGACGTCGCGGGGCGCGAAATCTACGCGCTGGGCGAAGAGCCGCCGACGCCGGGGCGCAACCTCGTCCTCACCCTCGACGCCGAATTTCAAAAGACCGTGCAGACGATCCTGCAAAAAGCGATGCGCGGCGCGCGCTCCAACCAGGGTGTGGCGATCGCGCTCGACCCGCGCAACGGCGAAATCCTGGCGATGGTGACGCTGCCGAGTTACGACAACAACCTCTTTGCGACCGGCATCTCCGTTGACGATTACACCAACCTCGCGCAAGACCCGCTGCATCCGCTGGTCAACCACGCGATCACCGGACAATATCCGCCCGGCTCGGTGTTCAAATTGGTCCCGGCGAGCGGAGCGCTGCAAGAGCACGTGCTCGACATCAACACGCGCATTGATACGGGACATCCGGGCATTGTCTGGGTGCCCAACAAGTATTACCCGGACGATCCAACGCTCGCACAACCATTCTACGATTGGTACAAACCGGGGTTCGGTCCCCTGACGATTCGCGATGGACTGACATGGTCGTCTGACGTTTTCTTTTACAAAGTCGCCGGCGGTGAGTCGCCGGATTTTGACACCGGCTTGGGCGAAGAACGCCTGGCGGACTATGCGCGCAAGTTCGGCTTGGGTCAACCGACCCAGATTGATTTGCCCGGCGAAGCGCCCGGCCTCGTGCCTGATCCAATCTGGAAGCGCAAAACCATTGGCGACGTCTGGACCGTCGGCGATACGTACAACATGGGCATCGGTCAGGGCTATGTACTGGCGACCCCGATCCAGGTGGCGAACTTTACCGCCGCCGTCGCGAACGGCGGCACGCTGTACAAACCGCAACTCGTTCACGATATTCGCGATGCGGACGGCGCGATCGTCCGCAAGATTGAGCCGCACGCGCTGCGCCGCATCGCGGTGGACCCGGCGAACCTGGCGATCGTGCGTGAAGGGATGCGGGACGCGGTCACGCGCGGCACCGCGCTCAAAGCCAATCTGGCGGACGTCACCGTCGCCGCGAAAACCGGCACCGCCGAGTATTACGGGCCCAAAGTGAACGGGCATTTGCCGACGCACGCGTGGGGCGTCGCGTTCGCGCCGTACGAGAACCCGCAGATCGTCGTCGGCGTGTTCGTCTACGGCGGCGGCGAGGGCTCGGAAGTGGCGATGCCGGCGGTCGCCAATATCCTGCGCGCGTACTTTCGCTTGCCGGCGGATTCGCCGCTTGCCAGCGCGCCGCAGCAGCCGATCGCGCCGCCGGTCGTCGCGCCCCGCAGCGCGCCGAGCACTGGACCGGCTGCCGCGCCGGCGCGCAAGTACGCCGGGCGATTACTCGGCGTGGACGGCTGGCGCAACGAACAACCCGGCATCTTTGGCACGGTCGTGGACGCGAACGGACGCGGCGTGAACGGCGTGCGCGTCGTCGCCGACAAGTGCGACAACAACCCGGTCTTTACTTTTACCACGGATGGCAACGGCGCGTTCAGTTTCAACGGCGTGTACTGGCACGACACGCTGCGCTGGTGCGTGCGAACCGTCGCGCCCGCCGATTCCGACGCGTTCGACCTGGCGGTCGAACCGTACAAACGCTACACGGTTCAATTCGTTCCAACGCAATGAACCCGGAACTGGTCTCATTCAAAGGCACACGCGAAGGATTGACGATTACTCTCGGCGAAGGCGAGTGGCGCGAGCTCATGAACGAACTCGCCGCGCAACTGAGCCGCCCGCAGGCGCAGACTTTTTTTCGCGGGGCGCGCGTCTTGCTCGAGACCGGCAACCGCGCGATTGACGTGCTGCAACTGGAAGAACTGATCGCGCAGTTGTCGCAGTCCGGGATGACGCTCAGTTCCGTGCTGGGCGAACAGCGGACCATGGAGGCGTTCGCGCAGGTGCGCGCGACGATTCGCGCGCCGGCGCCGCTCGTCCCGGCGCAGCCCGCCGCGCCGCTTGCCGCGCCAGAGATACCGGTGGATGGCGCGCAAGCCATGCTGCTGCATCGCACCGTGCGCTCCGGGCAGCGCTATCACTACGCGGGCACCATCGTCGTGATCGGCGATGTGAATCCGGGCGCCGAGGTGGTCGCCGACGGCGATGTGGTCGTGTGGGGCAAGTTGCGCGGCGTCGTCCATGCGGGCGCGTCGGGGAACGACAACGCGATGGTTGGCGCGCTGATTCTTGCGCCGACGCAGTTACGGATCGGCAGATACATTGCGCGCGCGCCAGACGACCGGGGACAGCGGCACGCGCCGGCGGAAATCGCGCGCGTGCGCGACGGGCAGATCGTTGTGGAACCGTGGTACGGATAGGAGCAAAAATGCCTGGACAAGTCATAACGATCACGTCGGGCAAGGGCGGCGTGGGCAAGACGACGGCGACCGCGAACATCGGCGTGGCGCTGGCGCGGCGCGGGCAGCGCGTCGCGTGCCTGGATGCGGACATCGGCTTGCGCAATCTGGACGTGGTCATGGGTTTGGAAAACCGGATCGTGTACGATCTGGTGGACGTGGTCGAGGGGCGCGCCCGGCTGCGTCAGGCGTTGATCAAGGATAAACGGCTCTCCGAATTACATTTGCTCCCCGCCGCGCAGACGCGGCTGAAATCGGCGGTCAACGAAGAGCAGATGAAGAAATTGTGCGACGATCTGAAAAAGGAATTCGACTTTGTCCTGGTTGACTCGCCCGCGGGCATCGAAAGCGGTTTCAAGAATTCGATCGCGCCCGCCGATCAGGTGATCGTCATCGTCACGCCCGAAGTGTCGTCCGTGCGCGACGCCGATCGCGTGGTCGGTTTGGTCGAGGCGTACGAGAAACCGACGCCCAAGTTGATTATCAATCGCCTGCGTCCGACGATGGTCAAGCGCGGCGAAATGCTCGACACTGCGGATGTGCTCGAGATTCTGGCGATTGATTTGATCGGCATTGTGCCAGAAGACGAACGCATCATCACGTCAACGAACAAAGGTCAGCCGGTCGCGCTGGAAGATCATTCCGAAGCGGGCGCGGCGTTCCAGCGCATCGCGCAGCGCTTGATGGGCGTCGAAGTGCCCTTCCAAGTCTTCGAGGAAGCGCCGGGCCTGCTCGATCGGTTCGCGCGGTTTCTCCGTGGATAATGCGGGAATGTATGGGTGGGACTAGGGCCCACAGCAAGGAGGAAGAGACATGGACGTCTTTGAACGCATCTTCGGTCGTTCATTGGGCAGCGCATCCGTCGCCAAGAAACGGTTGCAGTTGGTGTTGACCCAGGATCGCACCAACATCTCGCCCGAAACCCTGAACGTCTTGAAAGACGAAATTGTCACCGCGATTTCAAAGCACGTTGAAATCGACGCGGCGAACGTCGAGGTTTCGATTACGAGCGACGAATCGAGCCACCGCTTGACCGCGAATATCCCGGTGGTGGGGACACGGCCGGCGCGAGTCCGCGCGCGCGTCGTCCAAACCAAGCCCTAGAAAACCTTGCGGCTCACCCTTGCGAAGGTTTCCTTCGACTCCGCTCAGGACGAACCTTCGCAAGGGTGGTTGCGCAAGGTTGGATCAGTATGGAACGCGTCTCGCGTCTGCGTTTTCAGTATTTCGATTTCTGGCTTTTTGGCGCGACGCTGTTGCTCCTCAGCATCGGCATCCTGATGATCTATAGCGCGACGGCGTGCATCACCGGCGAGTCGCTGGATTGGCAAAGCGCCGTGATCCGCCAAGCGGCGTACGCCGTGGTCGGCGTGCTCGCGATGGCGGTCCTCGCGCTGATTGACTATCGCCTCTACGCCTCGCTCCGGTGGGTGCTCTGGCTTGCCACCATCGGTCTCCTCGCGGTGGTCTCCGTCATCGGTCAGATCACGCATGGCGCGCAGCGCTGGATTGACCTGCGCTTTTTCCTGTTTCAGCCCTCCGAATTGAGCAAACTGCTGCTGGTGCTCGTCGTCGCCAAATATATGGCTGACCACGCGGAGCAGATGACGCGCTGGCGTTTTCTCGCGACCTCCTTCCTCTTTGTCGCGCTGCCGATTGCGCTGGTGTACCTCCAGCCCGACCTGGGCACGGCGATCGTCATCGGCGCGACGTGGGGCGTGATGGCGCTCGCCGCCGGGATGCGCCTGCGCGACGTGTTGATCGTCCTCGCGGTGATCGTCGTCGCCGCGCCGCTGCTTTGGACGAACCTGCGCCCCTATCAGCAAGAGCGCATCCTGACGTTCATGGACCCCGCGCGCGATCCGCTGGGGTCGGGCTATAACGTCACGCAAGCGCGCATCGCGATCGGGTCGGGCGGGGTGTGGGGGCAGGGCTTTTGCAGTGGGACGCAGAGCCAATTGCGCTTTTTGCGGATCCGCCAAACCGATTTCATCTTCTCGGTCATCGGCGAGGAGTTGGGGTTTATCGGCGCGCTCTTTGTGATCGCGTTGTATGCCTTGATCCTCTTCCGCCTGATCCGCGCGGCGATGCTCGCGCGCGATGCGTACGGCAAACTCGTCGTCGTCGGTATCGTCGCGATCATTCTAGCGCAGTCCTATGTGAATCTGGGGATGAACCTGGGGTTGATGCCGGTGACGGGGATTCCGCTGCCGTTCGTCAGCTCGGGCGGTAGTTCGCTCATCTCGCTCCTAGCCGCCGAGGGTGTAGCGCAAAGCGTCTTGCTGCACCATCGCGGACTGCGGCTGGAGGGGGCAGGGAAGTACACGGGAGGGTGACGCG
>DHFK01000059.1 GCA_002400365.1 Anaerolineales bacterium UBA4826
GTGGTGTATCTATCCGATGTACGACTGGGCGCACGGTCAATCGGATTCGATCGAGCGGATCACACACTCGCTCTGCACGATGGAGTACGAAGACCATCGTCCGCTCTACGACTGGTTCCTCGATGCGCTCGGCATCTATCATCCGCAGCAGATCGAATTTGCGCGTCTGAACCTGAGCCACACCGTCGTGAGCAAACGCAAGTTGCTCCAATTGGTCAACGAAGGCATCGTCGCCGGCTGGGACGATCCGCGCATGCCAACGCTCTCTGGTTTGCGCCGGCGCGGCTATACGCCCGAGTCCATCCGCGATTTTTGCGACCGCATCGGCGTCGGCAAGACCCAGAACCTGATCGAACTCGCGCTGCTCGAGCACTGCCTCCGCGAGGACTTGAATCGCCGCGCGCCGCGCGTGATGGCGGTGCTGCGCCCGCTTAAAGTCGTGATCGAAAATTATCCCGAGGGACAGGTCGAAGCGATGGAGGCGGTGAATAATCCCGAAGACGCGGCGATGGGCACGCGCCAGGTTCCCTTTGCGCGCGAACTATGGATCGAGCAGGACGACTTGCGCGAGGATCCACCGAAAAAGTATTTTCGCCTTGCGCCCGGCGCTGAGGTTCGGCTGCGCTACGCGTACGTCATCAAATGCGTTGGCGTGGTCCACGACGAACGCACCGGCGCGGTCGTCGAGGTGCGCTGCACGTACGATCCCGCCACCCGAACGGGCACGCCGGATGGACGCAAGATCAAGGGGACGATCCATTGGGTATCGGCGCAGCACGCGCGCCCGGCAGAGGTGCGACTCTACGACACCTTGTTCCTCGCGCCCAAGCCGGACGAGACCGAAGAGTGGAAATCGTTGGTGAATCCGAACTCGCTCGAGCGGCTCACGAATTGCTACGTCGAGCCCGCGCTGGCGGACGCCGCGCCGGGCAACCGCTATCAGTTCGAACGCACCGGCTACTTTTGCGTTGATTCCGACTCCAAGCCCGGGCATCTCGTTTTCAATCGCACCGTCTCGCTGCGTGATACCTGGGGGAAGATTGAGAAGGCGGAGCGGGGATAAGAAGGATAACGCTATTGCGAAAAAAACGCGGGTGACTTGTCTGCAACGAGTCACCCGCGTTCGCTTTGTCGGCGCATTGACGCTTCTGCCTCCGCGCGCGTCGCGAAGATTTCAAACACGCAGTCCAAGCCCACCATCTCAAGAATCTCGATCAGGCGCGGGCTGAGGCAGCACAACTTGACCGCGCCCCCGCGCGCCTTGGCTTGTTTCAGCGCGGCTAACAGCACCCGCAACCCGTTCGAGCCGATATAGCGCGTGTCTTTCAAGTCCACGATCACACGCACCCGCCCGTCGGCAAGATGCTGCTTTAATTCGGCTTCGAGCGGACGCGCGCTCGCCGCGTCCAAGCGTCCGCGGGGAGTGAGAATCACAATGTCTTGTGGGTTCATGGGAGTAAAGGATGAAGGATGGGGGATGAAGGATGAGAACGATGTGAGCAATGGCTGTTCATTTCATCTTTCATCTTTCATCCTTCTGCCTTCTGCCTTGATCTTCTTTCTCATCGTTAGCACGTTACCGCGCCCGGATGAGAAATCAAAATCAATGCGATCCATCAACTTGCGCATAAAGAAGATTCCCAACCCGCCAATGTTGCGCTCGGACAGCGGCGCGCGCGTTCTGGGCGGCGCAACCTTCTTTGGATCGAACGGCTCGCCGTAATCGTGAATCGTCACCACAAACTCTTTCCCCCGCTTTTCGCACACAATGTCAATCGTGCCGTCCGGCGCGCCGCGATACGCATGCTCGATCACATTGCTGCACGCTTCGTCCACCGCCATCTCCACATCGCACGCCTGCTTCTCGTCCAAGCCGCAGGCGCACGCGGCGTCCTCGACAAAATCGGCAATCTCGCCGAGGCGCTCCAAGCGACTGTCCACCGTGAGCGAAAATCGTTGAGCCATTAACGTGTTGTCCTACGGCGTCGTCTCGCGGCGGAAGAATGCCGCGCCCGTGCGCCCGCGCGAATCGCGAAAGGTACAACTCAGCGTCCCCACCTCCAAATCGGTCAAGCAATCGAAATCGAGCGAGAGCGCGGCCGCGCTCGGCGTAGGTGTTTCCGTGATCGCGGTGGGCGCGGGCGTCGCCGTGCCGCCGCCAAAATCCACGCTGAAGGTCAAGCGATCGCCGCGCAACGTACTTGCCGTGATTCGCCCGGTTGTTTCGACGCCGGAAATTCTGAATTCACCGCGCACCGTCGTCCCGGTCTGGCGCAGCGTCGCCGTCATGGGTCCGCTCGCCGTCAGCGCCGTCCAGCGCCCGGCGTAGGTCGGCGGGGTTGGCATCGGCGTGGGCAGATTGGGAATGCCGATGTAACCGGTGATCTGCGCAGAGCGGCTGGACTGACGATAAATATCCACCGCCTGCGCGAACAAAGTCACGACGCCGGCAGCCGGGGGCGACCACTCGCATTGTCCGGATTTTTGCGTCGTCGCGTGCGCGTCAATCGCGCAGACGATCTGCGGATTGGGCTGACCCGGCGCGAAACCCCACAGTTCGATGCGGTCGAGTTCCGCGTTGCCTTGACCGCTGAAGGTGACGCGCAGCGGCGCGGGACTGGCAAAGCGATCGGCCGGCGAGATGATTTCTACTTTCGGCGGCGCAGGCGGTTGCGATCGCGGCGTCGTCGGCGGGCGCGCGCGTGTGCGCGTCGGCGTGATTGTCGGGATGGGCGTTGGCGTAGATTGACCCGGACGCAGGAGGCTGACGATTTGCGCGGGTGATTCCTTTACGCTTCCATTCGCGCTGTACGTGCGCGCGACGATCGTATAGTCGCCGGGATTCGGATTCTGGAACACGACTTGCGCGGTCAACGCGGTCTGGCGCGCGGGGCTGGGACTCGTGAGCGTCCCAAAAATTTCTTTGCCGCTCAACAATTCGATGCGCTGGATGCCGCTCACGTCGAGCGCGGTCACCGTCAGCGTAATCGGCTCGCCGGCTGGCGCATTCGTGCGCTCGAACGCCACGCTGAGCGACGGCGCTTGGGTGTCCACGACCAGAATCTTGAGCGGAGTCGAATCGTTGGTCTGATCCTGGTTGTCGTGTGCGCGCGCGAAAAAGGTGTGCGTGCCCGGCGCGAGTGCGTTCCAGAAAAAAACGAACGGCAACGCCGGTTGTCCGGCGGGCGTCGGCGCGACGACGTAGGTGTAAATCTGATTGTCCACGTACAAGTCCACTTGCGTCACGCCGACCTCGTCGGTCGCGACGCCGTAGATTTGCAGGACGCCGCCCAAATCCACTTGCGGGGTGCCGATCGGATAGACGATGATCGAAGTGGGCTTGCGCGCGTCCTGGATCACCGTGACCGTCACCGCATCCGCCGCGCTCGCGCGATGGTTCGCGTCGTACGCCACCGCGCGCAAGACGTGCGGACCGATCTGCGTGGGGGTCCAGGGAATGATCGCCGAAAAAATCGGCGGCGCGGGCGTCGGCGCAGCTTCCACGCGCACCGAGGCGTTGTCGTCCGTCAGTTCGACGCGCGCCACGCCGCTGTCCGCTGCCGCATAGATGACGACCTGGAAAGTTTGATTGACGCTGATCTGGGAGTTGGCGACCGGCGAAACCAGTTGCGCGACGGGCAAAGCCGGGGAAATGCGCGGTCCAGGCGTCGGCGTGCTGGGCGTCGCCGTGGCAATCGGACTAGGTTCAAGCGTGGGAAACGCGACGAGCGCCGGCGTTTCCGTCGGCGTTACCTCCGCGACGCGAGTGGCTGTCGGCTGCGCGCTGATCGCGGGCGGCGCGGCAACCGGTTCGCACGCGACAGCGAGGACCAAGAACGCGAGTCCCCAAGAGAGATGAAGATAAATCGAACGCATGGACATCTGTACTGTTCGCGCCGGCAGAAAATAAAACGCGCGCCGTATGCCTCGGCATCTGACGCGCGCATCGCCGGCGCGGAAACATTTGGCGCCATTATAGCCCAAATCGGGCGAGCGTCAAAACGCGGGCTGGAAGGCAGCCGCGCTGCCGCCAAACGGGGAGCGTCAATTCGATGGGCGTCCGAGGATTCCACCTTCTGTCATCGCGCGCACGTCGAGCACCCGGTCGAGTTGCTCTGCCGTGAGATACCCTTTCTCCAGAACGACCTGGCGAATCGGCGCGTTGCGCGCCATTGCCTCTTTCGCCACCTCCGCGGCTTTGAGGTAGCCGATCACCGGGTTGAGCGCGGTCACGAGCACCGTGGATTTTGCGAGCCAACCTTCCGCTTTTTCGCGCTGCGCGACAATGCCGACGACGCATTTCGTCGTGAACGTGTTGAGCGCGTTGATCAAAATGTCCATCGTCTGGAAAAGGTTGTAGGCGATGATCGGCATCATCACGTTGAGTTCCAGTTGCCCGGCGGCGACCGCAAGTGAAACCGTATGATGATTCCCCATCACTTGATAACACGCCATGTTCAGCATTTCCGCCATCACCGGGTTTACCTTGCCCGGCATGATCGAAGAGCCGGGCTGTACCGCCGGCAAACGAATCTCGTCCAGCCCGGTCGTCGGTCCCGACGCGAGCAAACGGAAATCGTTGGCGATGCGCGTGAGCGTGAGCGCGAGCGTATTCATCGCGCCGGAGAAATCCGCCGCGTCCGCCATGGATTGCATGGATTCAAAAAGGTTGCCCGAACTTTTCAGGCGCAGGTTCGTCAATTCGTTTATTCGCTCGATCATTCGTTGATGGTACGCCGGATGCGCGTTCAGCCCGGTGCCGGTCGCGGTACCGCCGATACCCAGCCGGCGCAGGCGGTCGCCCGCTGTGGCGATGCGCTCGCGGTCGTTGCGGACGGCTTGCGCGTACGCGCCGAATTCATGGCCCATGCGCACCGGCACCGCGTCCTGCAAATGCGTGCGCCCGGATTTCACGATGTCGTCGAACGCGCGCGCCTTGGCGTCCAGCGCGTCGGCGAGCGCGTCCACGGCGCGCAATAGTTCGTCCAGCCGCCACAAACAACCGAGCCGGATCGCGGTCGGGATCGTGTCGTTGGTGGACTGCGCCATGTTCACGTGATCGTTCGGGTTCACCGGCTTGCGCGGATCGTCGAGCGCAAACCCGAGGAATTGGTTCGCGCGATTGGCGATGACTTCGTTCACGTTCATGTTGTGCGACGTGCCCGCGCCGGCTTGAATCGGATCCACGACGAATTGCGTTTCCCATTTCCCATCAATCACTTCCTGTGCGCTCGTCACAATTGCTTCGGCGATTTTTGCGTCAAGCAAGCCCAGGTCGCGGTTGACCTCCGCCCCGGCGCGCTTGATGAGCGCCATGGACCAAACGAACGCGCGGTACTGTTTCAAGCCGCTGATCGGAAAATTCTCGAGCGCGCGCTGGGTCTGCGCGCCCCACAGCGCGTCGCTGGGAACGTTGACCGCGCCCAGCGAATCTTTTTCGGTGCGGTATGCCATCGGTCCTCCACGAAAAAATTCAGGCGGGATTCCTCATCCCGCCCGGTCATCAATCTGATTGCCCCAGCGCTGCCAGCCGAATCCTTGCCTGGTCTTTGAGCAGCGCGTGACCGCCCCCGTTCAGAACGAGTTCCCATTCTTTGCGCGCGTTCGCCTGGTCGCCGCGCTGCGCGTACAACACGCCGAGGTAGTAATGCGCGTGATCCAGCCCGGGCGAGAGCGCCCGCGCGTCCTGGAACTCTTTGAACGCCGCGTCGAGATTGCCAGTCGTATAGTACACGCTGCCGAGGTTCAGGTGCGCTTGCGCATCGCCGGGATTTTCTTTGACGACTTGCTCATAGTGCGCGGTGGCTTGGCGCGGCGTCAGTTCGGGTGCTCTGATTTGCCTGTCTGCCATTGGATTCCTTCGTCAGCGCCGCATCACCGGAATCCTCGCGGCTGAAATCAATTCGTCTTGCACGGCTTGAACGTTCATCACGCTGACCTGCGCCGCAACCGCTTGCGCCAGTTGCTTGAACGGCAACGCGTACGGCGAATCGGGATGCGTTGCCGCCACCGGCTTGCCGCTGTCGCCGCCGACGCGAATCGCGACGTCGAGCGGAATCTCGCCGAGGAACGGCGCACCGTATTTCTCCGCCATCTTCGCCGCGCCCCCGTGCGCGAAAATGTCGGTGCGTTCGCCGCAGTGCGGGCAGAGAAAGTACGACATGTTCTCGACGACGCCAAGCACCGGCACCTCGAGTTTCTCGAACATCGCAATCCCTTTAACAACGTCCGCGAGCGCGACATCTTGCGGCGTCGCGACGACCACGCCGCCGGTCAGCGGCACCGATTGCGCGAGGGTTAACTGCGCGTCGCCGGTGCCTGGGGGCAGATCAATCACGAGGTAATCCAGTTCGCCCCATTCGACATCGCTGAGAAATTGGCGGATCGCGCTGTGCAGCATCGGTCCGCGCCAGATGACCGCCTGGTCCGGCGGAACGAGAAAGCCCATAGACATCAACTTGACGCCGTACGCTTCGAGCGGCATGATGCGCTCGTTACGCGATCTCGGCGGTTCGTTCACACCCATCATGATCGGGATGTTGGGACCGTAAATGTCCGCGTCCATCAAACCGACCTGCGCGCCCATCTGCGCGAGCGCGACCGCGAGATTCACCGAGACCGTCGTCTTGCCGACGCCGCCCTTGCCACTCGCGACCGCGATCGTAGACTTGACCGGGATATTCAACTTGCCGCTAATGCGTTTATCGCTCGGCACGTTCGCGTCCCACTTGATGGCAACCTGCTTGGCGCCCAGCGCAGCCACCGCGGCTCGCGCTTCCGATTCGATCTGATTGCGCAGCGGACACGCCGGCGTGGTCAGGACGATCGTAAAGTTCACCGCGTCGCCGCGCCCGTCGTGATGAATCTTGATGTCCTTGATCATGTTCAGCGTTACCAGGTCGCGGTGAAGTTCTGGTTCTTCCACCTTGCTGAGCGCGGTCAGAATCTGTTGTTCGGTTAGCATTATCACTCCGTGATTCGTGTTGCGTGTTCCGTCTTGCGGACACGCACCACGCAATACTTGTCCTACATCACTGCCGCGCGAAACTCATCCCACGTTGCTCTACTATACCCACGCAGCGGCTGTTTGGCAAGCGCGCCGTTAGCCAGCGCGGCAACCTGCTCTTCGTACGTCGGTCGCTCGTCCACGTACAAGACACCCAGCGGAATACGGTCGCCCCATTCGTGCGCCTTGTTCATCGCCGCGGCGTAATCGCGCGGATTATAGTTCGCGTCGTCGTCCAGTTTGTAGACGCGCGGGCGGTACCATTCGACCGTGTTGATGGGGTTGTAGATCACGCACGATTGCAGCACGTCCACGAGCGCGAATCCTTTGTGCGCAATCGCCTTGGCGAAGACCGCTGCCATGTGCTTGGGGTCGCCGGAGAACGCGCGCGCCACAAACGTCGCGCCGCCGGCAATCGCCATGACGACCGGGTTGAACTCGACTTCGAGCGCGCCGTCCGGCGTCGTTGAGGAAATCCAACCCCGGGTGCTCGTCGGCGAGTACTGACCTTTGGTCAGCGCGTACACCTTGTTGTCCTCGACGATCATTGTGATGTCAGAGTTGCGGCGCAGCGCGTGCACGAAATGGCCCGCGCCGATGCCATAGCCGTCGCCGTCGCCGACGGTCGCGATCACTTTGAGATCGTGATTGGCGAGTTTCACGCCTTGCGCGATCGGCAGCGAGCGGCCGTGCAAACCGAGATAACCGTTGGCGTGGACATAGTCCGGTAGTTTGGACCCGCAGCCGATGCCGCTGACAAAGTATACGCGATGCGGCGGAATCTGCAACTGCGCGAGCGCTTGCTTGACCGCGCTGAGGATGCCATAGTCGCCGCAGCCGGGACACCACGTCACTTCGCGTTCGCCGTCGTATGTTTTGGGAAGCAGTCTAAACTCTGGCATTACTTTTATAGTTGTCACGTCTATCATCGTGGAATTCTCCTGCAAAATTCATGGGAACGCGCGGACGCGGAGGAATTCATTGGAACGCGCAGGAACTCGCGCGCGTGCCTTTGCGGCTTGCGTGTTCATTCGCGCGACCGCGCGCGCGAGTTCTGCGCCGGTAAATGGACGACCGTCGTATTTCAGAATCTTGTCGTCCGGCGTGCGCCCGGTGTAGACGCGAACGACTTGCGCGAGTTGCGCGGTAGAATTGCCCTCTACGTCAATCAGGCGCTGCGCTTGCGCCAGTTCGTTGGCGAGCCGCGTCTCGTCGAGCGGATAAATGTCAATGAAATGCAGCGCGTTCGCCTCGATGCCCTCGGCGTTCAAGAGGTCCACGGCTTCGCGGATCGCATAGCGCGTGGCGCCCCAGCCCATCAGCGTGAGCGGCGCGTGCTTGGGACCGTACCACTCTGGCATCCGCATCTCTCGCTTCATCGCCTCGATCTTTTTCATGCGCTTGTCGTGCTGCGCGATGCGATTCGCCGGGTCTTCGTCCTCGATGCGACCGTATTCCGTATGCTCGTCGCTCGTCGCGGTGTACACCGCGTTGGGATGACCGGGCAGCGCGCGCGGCGAGATGCCATCGGCGGTCAGTGCGTAGCGTTTGTATTCGCCGGGCGTGAGTCGGTCCAGATCCGCGTCGGTCAAGGTCTTGCCGCGGTCAACGACGAACTCTTCGAACGGCATTTCTTCGACGCCGACGGAACGCGACGCGAACGCTTGAAACCCTTCGGTGAGAATCAGCACGGGGCATTGATATTTTTCCGCGAGGTTGAACGCGCGCGCGGTATCGGCGTAGCACGATGCGACGCCGCCGGGCGCGAGGACGATGCGCGGGAATTCGTCTTGCGACGCGTGCAGGAGGAATAGCAGATCGCCTTGCCCCGTGCGCGTCGGCATACCGGTTGACGGTCCCGGTCGCTGCGAATCCACGACGACGAGCGGCGTCTCGGTCATGCCCGCCATGCCCAGCGCCTCGACCATCAGCGAAAAGCCGCCGCCCGAGGTCGCGGTCATCGCGCGGACGCCGGTTTGCGCCGCGCCAATCGCGAACAGGATCGCGGCGAGTTCGTCCTCCGTCTGCTTGGTGACCAGGTTGAAGCGTTTGGCTTGCGCGGTCATGAACTCGATGATGCTCGTCGCCGGCGTCATCGGGTACGCGCTGATGAACTTGCAGCCCGCCGCGATCGCGCCCAGCCCGATCGCCTGATTACCATTGAGGATCATCCGGTTCACGCCATCTGCCGGCGGAATCAATTTCCAAGCGAATTGATCGGCGGACTGGAGCGCTTGGTCGTACGCCCAACGCGCCATCGCCAGATTGGCGTCCGCGACCGCCGATCCTTTTTTCTTGCCGAAATTCTCTGCGATGACTTGCGCGATGCGCTCGAACGGCAAGCCGGTAATCGCGGCTGTTGCGCCGAGCGCGGCGGTGTTGAGCATCAGTTTCGCATGCTTGGGATCCATGCCCGCCGGTCGCCCGACTTCCAGCGCTTTCGCTTCGAAAGGAAATGCGAAAGCATGAACATTTCGCTCCGCCAACGCGGCAGCGTCAACCTTGAGCGCGGCGTCGTGAATGATCGCGCCGCCGGGGACGATTTCACGCAGGTGCTGCGCGATGGCTTGCTGGTTGAACGCGAGTACCAGTTGCGTCGCATCATCCGGCGCGTACACCGGCTTGTCGCTGACGCGCAGTTGATAAAAGTTATAGCCGCCGCGAATGCGGCTCATAAAGTCCTGGTTGGCGAAGATCTGCAAACCGGCGCGGACCAGCGCGCGCGCGAAACCCGCGCCGCTCGTGTCCATGCCTTGACCGGCTTCGCCGCCGATCTTGATCGTCATGTTATTCTTGATCACACTCTTTCTCTCCTGAATGATTGCCGCGTTAACTCCATCAAGCGATTCTAATACAATTTCAATTAAGCCGGCATAAGGATTTATGACGGCGCGTTAGAAGGGTGTTAGAAAAGAGCCAGTGATTACCTTTGACGCTCCGACGAATTCGCGCTAGAATAGCCCCACTCTGCAAGTGGTTAGCCAAATGGATGTTATTGCGCCGCGCCAGATCAGTTTCCCTGCCGTCTTGATCTTCAAGCGTGACCTGCAACCGATCCACAATCTCAAGACGATTCTACGCGAGATGCGCGATTACTTTGCGGGGAATGTCACCGGCATCACGCGCGATGAAGCCATCGCACAAACGATGTTGCGGCTACTGTTCTGCAAAATCCTTGATGAACAGGAAACCCGCGCCGACGAACTGGTCGAATTCGCCAAGCGCCCTACAGGGCGAAATTGAAACAACTAGAGCAGAGCGGCAGGTGCCGGCTCGTTTCAGTCGGCGACCTGGCGCAAGCCGGCGTGATCGAAATTCGGCGCGGCAATGAAATCGGCTCGCAGTTCTACGGCACCGGGGACGTACCGTTTGTGCGGACGACTGACATTGTGAATTGGGAAATCAAGATGGACCCGGTCAAAGCAGTCGCGGAAGAGGTGTACGAACAGTATCGGCGGATGCAGGACGTGCGCGAGAACGATATTCTGTTCGTCAACGACGGAACATTCCTGATCGGGCGGACGGCGATGGTGACGCGACTGGATGCCAGGATCGTCATCCAGAGTCACTTGAAGAAGATTCGCGTTTTGAAACCGGAGCAACTGAGCCCATTCTACTTGTTCTATCTGCTGAACTCGAATATCGTCCAAGAGCAAATCGCGGTCAAAACATTCACGCAAGCGACTCTTTCAACGATCGGCCGTCGTTTGCTTGACATCGTGCTGCCGATCAGTAACGACCGCGCGGAGGTCGAACGCATCGCCGAGCAAGTGCGGCAAATCATCGAGCAGAAAACCGTTCTGCGCGAGCGCTGCGTCCAGTTGGTCCAAGCGAGCGTCTAGTGCAGGGATGCGCTTCGAGTCCATCCCAAAAACTACGACGACTTGTGTCCTCGGTGAGTCGTTGTTTGCGCGTGGTCACAAGTCGCTCCTCTCAAAACAATTCAAAGAAAGCATCGGTCCCCAACGCGGGAATTAGTCTTCGCGCCAACGGCTCGAGTTTCCCCGAATCGTGGAGGTCGAGCCAGCCATCAACCCAACTGCGATAGCACATCCGTTGCGCGCTAAAGATTCGCGTGTCCGTATCTCGAATAATCAAGCGCAGGACTGGCGTGAACTGACTGTAGCGCTCCATTTCGGTGTCAATTCGTTCGCGCATCCCAGGATCGAGAATACCTATTCCTACGATTCGCGTCAAATCACTGGCATCAAGCCCCACGCGCGCGTATATTTCGATCCGATCATGCTTGACACGTGCTCGATAGTTGTGAGATTTGGGGTGGCGTTTCAAGATCGTTTCGACGATTGCCGCTTCGCGCGGCTGAATCAACCCAGGTCGCGCTTTGACGAGCGAAACAACTCCGTTCACGCTTTCGCTGATGGCGTATCCCTCTGGAATGCGCTTGACGGGCTCGCCTTTCAAATCACGCGCAAAAAAATAGCGTGGCTTGCCTGTCTTGGTCACTCCTTTGCAGAGATGGAAGGTAAATCCTTTGCGATTGGTATACGTGATGGACATCTCTATCTTCTCCCATGACAAACGCGATTATAACCCTATTCGCGCGATCTGCCAATCTTGAGGTATAATTCATTCTGCCGATTCTCGAAATGAAAGGAGTGCGTATGCCCCGCTCACCTGCGCGCGGCTTGTCTCAACTGCCGCGCGTGCCCCAAACCTGGTTCGTCGCGATCACACAGCTGCGTACCTGGATCGCTCCGCCCAATGAAACGCCGTACCACCCGCACCTCATTCTGATCGTCAGCGCAGAGGAGGGAACGGTGCGCGGCTCGAACCTCGCGCCCAAACCGCCCACGCCGCGTCAGGTATGGGACACGCTCGCACAAGTGATGCAGCAGCCCGCGCCGCATAGTGGCGCGCGCGGCGTACCGCAAAGAATCGTCATCGCTGATCCCGCGCTTGCCAAAGCAATTCATCCCTTCTTCGCCGATGCCAAACTTGAAATTGATGTTTACGCGCAACCACTGCCCGACGAGGTGATGGAGATTATCCGCGATCTCGAAGACCACATGCGCGGCGGCATACCCGAACGTCCCGCGCTGCTCTCCGTCTCCGATGTCACGCCCGAACTCTTGCGCGGTTTCTATGCCGCCGCCGCCGCTTATTACCGCGCCGCGCCCTGGGTGCATCTCAATAACTATCAAGTGATCGCGCTGCGTCATCCCGCCGAGAAGGAATATCGTTACGCGATGAGCATGGGACAAGGCGGCATCGAATATGG
>DHFK01000139.1 GCA_002400365.1 Anaerolineales bacterium UBA4826
TGCGTGAAAGGAGGCAGCGATGCGTGTGAATCGAAAAATCGCGTGCAGGGAATTTCCTTGCGGCGATGTCAAGCGCGAGTGCTACGTCGTTCCGAACGTTGATGTCAAGCCGGAGGACATCTCGATCATTTTGATTGCCGAAGCCGCGCCGCCGAATCTCGGCGACTATTACTACGCCAAAGGCAATCCGTTGTTCCAGCAGACGACCGTGCAAGCGTTCAAGGACGCTGGCGCGGATGTGTCGTCCGTGCGCGACATTCTCAATCTGGGCGTGTATCTCACCACGGCGGTCAAGTGCGGCAAGACCGGCTACGGCATCGCGACGAGTACCATCAAGGAATGTTCGTTGCTGTTGGAAAAGGAACTCGCGTTGTTTCCGAACGTGAAAGCGTTCCTGCTGATGGGCGATGTCGCAATCAAAGCGGTCAACTACATCGCGCAGCGCGCGGGCGCGGGACGCGTGATTCCGGCTGGCTCGACGTACAAGATTCGCGGGCAGAAATACTTCTGGAATGGTCGGCGCGCGTTTCCTTCATACCTGCAAGCGGGTCCCAGTTTCTTTATCGAGAAGAGCAAGCGTAAGATGATTGCGGAGGATATTGCTGAGGCACTGCGGTTGATCAAATAGGAGATGAAACGATGGTCACCTGGGAAGAATTCGCCCTCCAATGTCCCGAGCTTGCCGAAGCAGGCAAGCGCATGATCTATCAATTCGGTCCTGGTCTGGGC
This sequence comes from Anaerolineales bacterium UBA4826, assembly GCA_002400365.1. GTDB lineage: Bacteria > Chloroflexota > Anaerolineae > UBA4142 > UBA4142 > UBA4142. The sequence continues at coordinate 730 of DHFK01000139.1, forward strand.
TACCTCGCAACAGTCAGAAAAGATGGCGCGCCGCGCCTCCATCCAGTCTGTCCCTTACTCGCGGACAATCATCTTTACGTTTTCATCCATCCGCAATCGCCAAAGAATGGTGATCTTTTGCGTGATGGTCGCTATGCTTTGCATACCTTTCCGCCGGAGCAAGGCGACGAAGAATTCTTCTGTGCAGGCAACGCCGAGCACATCACTGACCCACAGATTCGCGCTCGCGCGGTTGCTGCGGTCAAGCATCGGAAGATTCCGGATCACGAAGTCTTTTTCGAACTGAAGATCGAGCGCGTGTTGCATACGACCTGGGAAAACTGGGCGACGCCCAAAAGTCGTCCGCTTTACACCCGTTGGCGCGCGCCATAAGTCATCATCACGCATCACGTTTCACGCATCACGCATCACATCTCACGCACCACGCAACACGGAGTAAACCCATGTCCCAACACGAAATCACATTGCAAGTCAACGGCACCCCCGAACGCGCGACCGTTCCGTCGAACATGACGCTGCTGACGCTGCTGCGCGAAGTGCTGGTGCTGACCGGCACCAAGAATGGCTGCGCGGCGGGCGAGTGCGGCGCGTGCACCGTCCTGCTTACTTGGCCTGGAGCCGAGTGCGGCGAGCCGGTCAACGCGTGCATGGTGCTTGCAGTGGAAGCAGACGGCGCGGAGGTCGTCACCGTCGAAGGGCTGGCACGCGACGGACGACTCGATGCGATTCAGCAAGCGTTCGTTGACTTGACCGGCGTGCAGTGCGGCTTTTGCACGCCCGGGATGCTCATCAGCGCGCGCGCGTTGCTCAATCGCACGCCGCGCCCAACCGAAGCGCAGATCAATGACGCGCTGCTCGGCAACCTGTGCCGGTGCACGGGATACGCGCGGATTGTGGAAGCGGTAAAGCGCGCAGCATAGGGCAGAAGGCATAGAGCATAGGGCAAAGGGCATAGAGCCACCTATACCCTATGCCCTACGCTCTATGCCCTACGCCCTGCGCCCTACGCTCACGAGGAGAACACAATGCCAGACATAATTGGTGAAAACATTGCACGCGTTGACGCTTTGGACAAGGTCGCCGGCGCAGCCAAGTTCACGGACGACCTGCAATTCGGTCCGGGGTTGCTGTACGGACGACTCGTTCGCAGTCCACATCCGCACGCGCGCATCAAAAAGATTGACACGACCCAAGCGCGCGCGCTTCCCGGCGTCAAAGCCGTCGTCACCGGCGCGGATACGCCCGGCTACATCGGCTTGTACCTGCAAGACCGCCACATCTTTTGCGTTGACCGCGCGCGCTACATCGGCGATCCGGTCGCGGGTGTGATCGCGACGAGCGAGGCGATCGCCGAGCAAGCGTGCAAGTTGGTCGAGGTCGAGTACGAGCCGCTGCCGGCGGTATTCGATCCGGTCGAAGCGACCAAACCGGACGCGCCGATTTTGCACCCCGACCTCGGCAAGTACACCGTCGCCAATTTTATTTTTCCAAAGCCCGGGACAAACATCTCGAATCATTTCAAAGTTCGCAAAGGCGACGTGGACAAGGCGTGGGCGCAGTGCGACGTGATCGTAGAGGGCGATTTCCGCGTGCCGCAGATTCAGCACGTGCCGATCGAGCCGCACATCGCGGTCGCGCAAGCGGAGCAGTCCGGCAAGATCACGCTGTGGGCGAGCAGCCAATCGCCGTTCGCGCAGCGCGACCTGATAGCGAAAACGCTCCACATCAGCCAGGGCGATTTGCGCGTCGTCGCGCCGTACATCGGCGGCGGGTTTGGCAGCAAAGCCGGCGTCTCAATGGAAGCCACGGCGGTCGTGATGGCGATGCAGGTGCCGGGTCGCCCGGTGAAATTGCGCCTGACGCGCGAGGAGGAATTTTTCTGCGCGTTCGTGCGCCAGGGCTTGGTCGCGCACTCGAAACTCGGCGCGACGAAGGACGGCAAACTCGTCGCGATGAAGACCGAGTACTATTGGGACGCCGGCGCGTACACCGAGTACGGCGTCAACATCACGCGCGCCGCCGGCTATTCGTCCACCGGTCCGTACGAAATCCCGAACGTATGGGCGGACTCGTACTGCTGCTATACCAATCACCCGGTCGGCGGACCGATGCGCGGGTTCGGAATGCCGGAGATTCATTGGGGCATCGAGCAACTCGTGGATCAACTCGCGGAGAAACTGAAAATAGATCCGCGCGATTTCCGCTTGAAGAACTGCGTCAAGACCGGCAGCGACATTGTCACCGGCTGGAAGATGCACCCGACCGGCTTGACCGAGTGCATCGAAAAGGCAACTGCCGCGATTGATTGGGGCAAGAAGGAGAAAGCGTCCGCGCCGCGCAAGAAACGCGGCAAGGGTTTGGCGATCATGTGGAAAGCGCCCGCCATGCCGCCGAATGCCGGCTCGTCCGCGTACGTGCGCCTCAACGAAGACGCGACCGTGACGGTTGGCATCGGCGGACAGGAAATCGGGCAAGGTTCATTTACAGTGGCGGCGCAGATGGCGGCGGCGGCGCTCGGCGTGCCGGTCGAATGGATTCGCATCGCGACGCCGGTGGACACGCAGTACTCGCCGTACGAATGGCAGACGGTCGCCTCGCGTCTCACGTGGAGCATGGGCAACGCAGTGCGCGCGGCGGCAGGACACGCACGCCAGCAAATCCTCGAACTTGTCGCGGAACATTGGCACGAAAAAGTACACGATCTCGACATCAAAGACGGCAACGTGATTTCGTACAAATCCGAGCAGTCGCTGCCGCTCAAGAACATGGTCGTCTACGGCTTGCCGAAAGAAGGCGATTGCGGTTGGCGCGGCGGTCCAATTGTCGGGCGCGGAAATTTCATGCCGACGTACGTCACCGGTCTCGATCCAGAAACCGGGCAGGGTCCGCGCTCGGTCGTGCATTACACTGTCGGATGTCAGGCAGTTGATTTGGAAGTGGACACCGAGACCGGGCAGATCGAGATCCTGCGCGTCGCCGCCGCGTTCGACGTGGGCAAAGCGATCAACCCGGATCTGGTGCGCGCGCAGATGGAGGGCGGCGTGCTGCAAGGCGCGTCCGCCGCGATCTTCGAGCAATTAAAGTTGCAGGAGGGCAAGCCGATCAACGCATCGTTCGTGGACTATCGCATCGCGACGANNCACGCGATGGTGCCGACCGCGCCGGCGATCGCGAACGCGGTCTACAACGCGGTTGGCGTGCGTCTGCCTAGTCCGCCGCTGAGCGCGGAGCGAGTGTTTCTCGCGATGCAATACCCTGGTGGTTAGGTGGTTGGGTGGTTCGGTTGTTAGACCGAAGACGCCGGGGCTTGTGCTCCTGGCGTCTTTGATGTTTGAATGGAGTGACAGCGTTGCATAGCATCGGCGAAGCCAAGTTGATTGGCGCCACTGCGCGCGCGGTGCTTGCCTCTGGTTTTGCCGGGCGCGTGCTCGCGGTGGTGACGGATGCCGTCTATGTCATTGCGAGGAGCGGTCCTGAGCGGAGCGGAGCGGAGTCGAAGGATCGCGACGAAGCAATCCCCGATTCGCGATTGGGGGGTTGCTTCGCTTCGCTCGCAATGACACAGGGCGAAATCCTCTGGCTCGCGCAAGCGCGTCTGCCGATGCACACACGCGCGATCCTGGGTTCGTTCGATTTCTCCGCGCTGCGCGTGGGAATGTCGTTTCAATCCGATGGCGCGGCGTTGCGGTTTGACAACCAATCCACCGTGGAGTTTGGCGCTGCGACAACGTGGCAGCCAGCGGCGATTGAGCCGGCGCGCGTCGCGCCGCGCGAGGTGGTCGTCGCGCGAGTACAAGACCTGCCAGGTTTTCCCAAACCTGGCAGGTCTCTCCAAGACGCGCGGGATTGGATCGGCTTGGGCGAGGGCTTGACGCCGGCGGGCGATGATTTCGTCGGCGGGATGTTGTTCGCGCAATGGCATTTGCGCGCCGCGTATCCCGGCGCGTTCGACTGGAACCAAGCGGCGGTGGACGATCTAATCGCGTGGGCGCGCGTGCGGACGAACTCGATCAGTTACGCGATTCTGCGCGATCACGCGCGCGGGCAGAGCGTCGAGCCGCTGCACCGTTTGGTTGCGGCATTGCTGTACGGCAACCAAGTGGACGCAATCACGCCGCATGTCCAGCGACTGCTTGCAATCGGCAGCACGTCGGGCGAGGATCTTCTGGCTGGCGCGCTGACCGGGATGCTTTCGATTGCCTGACCTACGCGACGCGTTCGCCCGGCAGCGGCGGACCGCCCGCGTAAACTTCGTGCACCTGAATCGTCCCGGCGTTACCGCGCGCAGTCCACTGGCCTTTCGCCTGGTACGAAATCGCCTCAAAGGTGAGAACGTTCGCGGCGACTGACGCGCCCGGCGGCGGTTCGGGCAATGGCATCCCCTTCCAACAAACCATCGTCCCAATTCCGGCTGGTTGTAGCGAGAGCGCCGGCACGATGGCCGGATAGCCATCGTCGTTTATCCACGCCAGTACTTTGACCGCGATCATCCTGGCAAATTCGTTGCGCGCGGGCAGCGGCAGTTGGACTCCGCCGTCGCCGCGCCTGCCCAACGCGGCGCAGCGCGCGAGCAGGTAATCTTTGACGACTTGGGATTTCGAAATGGCAAACGTCCGCTCCACCGCGCGCACGCGCATAATGCCGGCGTCGCGAATGCCGGTGTACGCGTTGTAGCGCAGCAGCGAGCCGCTCATCTGCCGATCCACGTACGGACCGGTGCGCTGAAATTCCACAAAATCCGCTTTGAGAATCCAGCCGCGCAATTCCGGCGTGATGACGAGGATGCCGACGCGCGCATCTTCCTTCAGATTCTTGATGCTCTTACGGAGCAAAAAATTCCCAAAGAAAACGATATCGCGTTGATCGTCGGCGGGCTGGATAGACACGCAGGGAACGACATTTGGCATGCCGGCGGCGCTGCGCGTCGCCAGAAACTTGGGCGTCATCTCGCCGCGTAAAGCATCGAGCAAACCGGGATGCTGTTCGAGCAGCGTCATTGTTACCTCCCTCACCGCGTCGCGCCCGACCAGCGCGCGACCGGCACGCTGTCTGCCGCGACGCGCCACGCCAATTCCATTTCCTCGCGCGTGAGCAACGGCGCGTTTTCCAGCGCGTACGGCAGATCGAGCCGATGATACTTGGGCTTGCCGAGGTTGGTGTACGCCAGCAAGTCCCAGCGTTCGACCGTTGGCAGTTCATCCCGGATAAAGCGCGCGATCGCTTGGATGTTCGCGCGGTCGGCGGTGTAGCCGGGAATGATCGGCGTGCGAATCCACAGTGGCTTGCGTTCGACGGCGATACGCCGCGCGTTTTCCAGGATGATTTCGTTTGAAATCCCGGTCGTGGCGCGGTGACGCGCGGGGTCTATGATTTTCAAGTCCAACAGCACCAGGTCAACCCAGGGCAGCACGCGCGCGTACCGATCCCAGCCAACCGCGCCGCAGGTGTCGAGCGCGACGCGCAAGCCGGCATCTTTGCAGCGCGGCAAAATCTCACAGAGAAAATCGGTTTGCATCATCGGCTCGCCGCCGCTGAACGTGATGCCGCCGCCGGAGGTCTCATAGAACACCTTGTCCTTGAGCAACTCGTCCACCAGTTCCCGCGCGTTCCATTCTTTCCCGATGATTTCCAGCGCAGTTGCCGGACACGCCTCCGCGCATTTCCCGCACATCGTACACCGCTTGCGATCAATCGCCATGCCCGATGG
>DHFK01000137.1 GCA_002400365.1 Anaerolineales bacterium UBA4826
CTTAGCAATGGCCCGATGACGGTCGCGAACGCCTGACCGGAGTTGATCCCAAAGATCGCGACGGCCACCGCGATCGCCAGTTCAAAATCATTTGCGCGGAGCAAAGATCTGCTCAAACCACGACTTGCCTTTCCACGCCAGTAGCAAGAACCGGGTGACGACACCCGCGATGAAGGGAATGCCGAGATAGATAAAGACCGTCTTCGCCGCCTCTTCAATCGAGATGCTCACGTTCAGACCGCGCACCAGGCCCAGACTCGTCAGCAAAAAGGCAACAAAGAACCAGATGTAGACAGCGTAGAACAACACCTGGAAAATCGCGTTGAAGGCGACCAAGCCGACTGCCAGTTCGCGATCGCCCTCCGCCAACTCGTTCCAGACGATGACCATGGCGATGCAGCGCGCCAGCCCGACTACAATCACGCCGATCATGTACTCAGGATAGTCACGCAGAAAAAGAATCGCCAGCGCAAACATCAACAGTGGCCCCACGATCCAGTTCTGGATGAGCGAAAAGCCCAGTAGCCGGGGCTTGCGAAAGACGCGGCCCATTTCCTCGTACCGCACCTTTGCCAGCGGCGGATACCTCATCAGGATCAAGCCAACGGCGATCGGAACGGATGTCGTCCCGATCTGAAGCCCGCCGATCCACGCGTTCACCGCGGGAAAGAAATAGCCAATGCCAATCCCAATCGCCATCGCCAGAAAGATCCAGAGCGTCAGGAATCGGTCCAGGGTGGATAGCCGGCGAACCGCGCTGGTCGCGCTATTCTCGGCAACCGCGTTGGTGGCAGTCATCTCATGCCTCCGCCAATGCATTTGCCAGCCACGTGGTCACTTCTGCCTCGCTGGGGATACGACCCGCGCAAACTACCTTGTCATTGACGACGAGCCCTGGGGTCGCCAGAATCTTGTACTTGGCGATTTCAGCATGGTCAGTGACCTTGAGCACCTGCGCCTCAACGCTGAGATTGGCAATGGCTTGCCGCGCAATTTGCTCCACCTTCTGACAGTTCGCGCAGCCAGGACCGAGCACTTTGATTGAAAGCATTTCTCCTCCTTGGTTATACGACGACGATCTCCGGCTCGACTATTACTTGGCTCTTGACCGAATTGGCGACGAGCGAGTATTTCTGCGCCGATTGCAAGGCGCGGCGCACGCGCGTCTCGTCGCAGTCGGTCACGCGGATTTTGGGACGCAGGATGATTTGCGTAAAGAACTCGGTGCGGTCAAGTTCGACGACCTTGGTTCCTTCAGCGCGACATTCGTACGCGATGAGCGGAATCTTGAAACGCTCGCACGTCCACAGAAACATGAGCATAATGCAAGTGTTCGCCGCTGCGACGAATGCGTCCTCGGGCGTCATCACCCCCGCATGTCCGTGCGCGTCAGGCGGCGCCGAGAAATCCATTTCCGCGCCGTTGCCGCAGACAAGCCGACCCCAATGCCCGCCTTTCCAGGTGACGGTGGTGTGATAGATGGCTTTTGCCATTTCTGATCTTTCGGTTTACGATTCAAGATGGGGCGCGTTGGCGCAATATGCCTCATACGCGCGCTGGATGGCTTGGCGATACGCCAATTCCGCCTCGCCGGGTATCACGTTGTAAATTCTGATCTGATCGAAAACTTGGTCGAATGTTTCGCCGGCTTGATGCGCCTGCTCAAAAATCAACGGCAACGCGATGACCTCGACATCCTTCCCCGCGATGTTCAGATGCGCCACGGGAATGTCCGAGCCGCAACTGCACGTTGCCCTAGCCGCCTCGCTCTCCTCAGCGCGCAGCCCGGCGACTGGCTGGCGCGGGACACCCAAGATTTCATCTACCTGGCGCGCAATCTCGTGAGCCACCACGTTTGCCGCAGGTTCTTTGACAATATCCATCTGCCGTCGCGAACTCGGCGCCTTCAAGCCGCGCGCCGCAAGCAAATCGGAGATGACGAGACTTGCGGTTGGGATCGCGCTGTGTTTCTCCGTCGCGCGCGCCGCGCAGCGTTTAGCGCAGCCATCAATGGCGATTGTCGGAAAGAACCGCGCAAACGCGCGCTCTTTGTCGTCGCCCGCGAGAAAGAGCGGCAAACAAATCGTCGCGGTATCGTCCGGGCGCAATTGCTCCAACACATACAGGGTTGCCACGCGCGCGAGCGTTCCTTCCGCGAGTTCCTCGCCGCTGCAACTAACAAGCCCGACTTTTCTCTTCGGCAAAACTGGCATCATGCGACCTCAGTCAATCAGGCAACCAGTTTGACAATGTCACATTTCTTTTCTGCCGCAGAATCACACGGAAACACACAGAAGAAGATTCTGTGTGATTCAGTGTGGTTCAGTGGCTAATCTGACATTGCCAAACTAGGATGCATCACGTTTCCGCCTCACGCATCACGTTTCATCCCTCATCCTTCAACTCATCCACTTTTGCCGCGATTTCTTCCGCAAGAATGTGCGCCATCGCGAGGCCGTTCTCGCCCAAGTCGCTGACCGAGCGTACTTTCAGTTCCCGGTGCGCGCGATAAACATCGAACACGCGAAATTCCGCCGCCGGTTTGCCGCCCGCGGCTTCGACATTCACTTTGGCGCACGCCGTCGGGCAGCCGTCAATGGTAATCGTCGGACTCTCACGCACCTGGGCGTGCGCGTCCGCGTCGCCCATCGTCAAGAGCGAAAGGCAAACGGTCTCCGTCACGTCAGGGCGCAATTCCTCGACGACCTGATACGCGGCTTCGCGCCCAACGCTGCCGTACGCCTTGCCGATCCCGCTGCAAGGAATGATGAGCACGCGTCGCTTCATTTGCCGCGCTCCCTTTCCGCGCGCGCCTGCATTTGTGGCAAGTACGCCTGTGCGTCCAACAGCGCGTCATAGTCCACCGGGTTGCTCAGTTCGATTTCCGCCAGCCAACCCGCGCCATACGGATCGCAGTTGACCAGTTCGGGATGCTCCGCAAGCGCGTCATTCACCGCGACGATTTCTCCAGCCAGCGGCATGGGAATCACCAAATCCACCTTGACCGTCTCGATCACGGCGAGTTCGTCGTTTGTGGCAAGCATTGCGCCAATCGCCTTCAAGTTTACGAACGCGACATCCCCCGACTTGGATTGGAGGTAATCGGTCAAGCCAACCCGCGCGCGCTTGCCCGCACGCGTTACCCAGACATCGGCGTCGCTGTAGCGACAATCGCGCGCGACCCGAAAAACAAATTTGTCAACTTTGGCTTCCAAATAGTCCATTCTGTCATCCGCGTCCCATTATTCTCATTTTCGCGGAAACCCCGCGCGGACCACACGAAGGTTGGCGTGGCTGAATTCGTTGGGGATCGAGAAAAGAGCCAAGCCGCTCGCGCAGTTGGTTCAAGGCGCGCGGAGTGATCGAATAGTAGACCCAGCGCGCATCCGTCGAATCGCGTCGAGCGTTTATCAAGCCCGCGTCGCGCAAGACTCGGAGATGATGTGAGATGAGATTCATCGGCATTTGGAGACTAGCGCCGAGTTCGCAGTTGCACTGCACCCCTCGCATCAAGGGGTCGAAAATCGCCAGGCGTGATGGATCGTCCAGAACCTTCAAGGTGTTGGCAAGGTCTTGAACTGCCTGCTTTGCCATTTGTCGCTCTCTTTCAGTCCCCGATATATTTCAATCTACATTGAATTATATTGCATAGTCGAAGCATTGTCAAAAAGCGCAAAACAAAACGGGCGAGGAACATTCCTCGCCCATTCCTATTTCAAATCGAACTTGCGCTGAGCGCGCCACTGACCGCGTGGTTCGCGGCGCTCGCGCTAGCGCTTGGTGTACTGCTTCGCCTTGCGCGCTTTTTTGAAACCGGGTTTTTTGCGCTCTTTTTCGCGCGGATCGCGCGTGAGCAAGCCCCCTTTGCGCAGCGCGTTCTTGAACGACGTATCCGCCGCCAACAGCGCGCGCGCCAAGCCGAGCGAAACCGCGTCCGATTGCCCCACGGGGCCCCCGCCTTTGACCTGCGCGGAAACTGTAAAGCGCGATTCGTTCTGCGTTGCGCGCAGCGGACTCTGGGCTTGATTCTGCAAAGCCGCGAGCGCAAAGTATTCGCTCATCGGTTTGTCGTTCACCGTGAACGCACCGCTGCCGGCGAACAAACGCACGCGCGCCACCGCCGATTTTCGCCGCCCGATGCCCTCGTAGTATTTTCCCGTTGCCATGACTAGACCTCCAACGTCTTCGGCTTTTGCGCCAGATGCGGATGCTGCGCGCCGGCGTACACTTTGAGTTTCTTGAACATTCGCCGCCCCAAACGTCCGTGCGGCAACATGCCCCACACCGCCGCTTTGATCACGCGCTCGGGACGCTTTTCCAACTGCTCGCGCAGAACGACCGTCTTCATACCGCCCGGGTAGCCCGAGTGGTGATGGTAGAGTTTCTCATTCAGTTTCTTGCCGGTCACGTGAATCTTGCCCGCGTTCAGAACAATCACAAAATCGCCGGTATCCAGATGCGGCGTGTAAATTGTCTTGTGCTTGCCCGTGAGCAGGCGTGCGATCCCGGTCGCCAGTCGGCCGAGGGTCTTGCCTTCGGCGTTGACGACATACCATTCGCGTTCGATATCCGCGGGCTTTGTGTTAAACGTTTTCATCCTTCGCTCCGAAAAAGTGGCGTGGGCCAAGTGACGTGTGACGTAGCGTTCTTGATCTCTCGTCACTCGTCACCCGTCACTGTGTCATATTTGACTGCAATCAAGCACAACCCTTGCGGCGGGACCGCCTCGCCCGCGCGCTGCCTTTTCGCGACGATCTCCTCAAACGCTGGGACGCTCCGCGCGCCTTTGCCGACCCAGAGCAAGGTCCCGACGACGCGGCGCACCATGCGGTACAGAAACGCGTTCGCTTCGATCTCGATCTCCACGCGCGCGCCCTGGCGCTTGACCTGCGCGCGATACACTTGGCGCACCGTATTGTCGCCGCGCGGCGGCGTCCCGAACGCTCCGAAATCATGCCTGCCGATCAAGCAACGCGCCGCGGCGTCCATCGCGTCCGCGTCGAGCGGCTCGGGCACCCACAGCGCATAGCGCTGCGCGAGCGGCGCTCGCGTCGGCTGATTCAGAATCGTGTATCGGTACGTGCGACTCGTGGCGCCGTAGCGCGCCGAGAAATCCGGCGGCACTTGAACAAGAGAGCGAACGGCAAGATCGTTCGGCAAGACGGCGTTCAGCGCGCGCCGCAAAACCGCCGGCGTCTGCTGCCACGCCGTATCGAAATGCGCGCCCTGCCCCAGCGCATGAACGCCGGCGTCCGTTCGCCCAGCGCCGACGACCCGAATCTTTTCCCGGGTGATCTGGCGCAGCGCACGTTCCAGTTCGCCCTGAACCGTACGCTTGCGCTGCTGGACTTGGAACCCTTCGAACTCCGTCCCGTCGTATTCGATAATCGCGAGTAATCTCATAGTCGTGTGGTCACCTAGTCACGACGATCCGACTATGTGACCATCTGACTACGTGACTAGGCTTCGCGATCAACCAGTTCCACGATCACGACCGGCGCGGCGTCGCCTAGCCGCGGACCGACTTTGAACATGCGCGTGTATCCGCCCGCGCGTTCCTTGTACCGCGGTCCCAGTTTCTCGAACAGTTTCTTGGTCACCACCGGATCAACGATCGTTCGACCTGCCAGACGGCGCGCGTGAATGTCGCCGCGCTTGGCAAGCGTAATCAACTTTTCAGCATCCGGGCGAATCGCCTTGGCTTTTGCCTCGGTCGTTTCGATTCGCTCGTGCCGCAAAAGTTCAGTGATCAGACTTTTGAATAGAGCGCGGCGCTGGTCTTTATCTCGGCTAAACGACCGCCCGGCTACACGGTGTCGCATCTGGCTATTCCCCTTCGCTCGGCGTTTCGGATTCGGCGCCCTCTTCCGCCGGCGTGGTCACATCGGCGGGAGGTTGGATCGTCTCCAGATAGCCCTTGGCTTGCAAACGTTCCATCAATTCGTCCAACGACTTTTGTCCAAAGTTGCGAATCGCGAGGATCTCGTCCTTGCCTTTTTGGAGTCGCTCCAAGACCTCGCCGACTTTGGTGATGCCCGCGCGCTTGAGACAATTGTACGCGCGCACCGACAGTTCCAATTCTTCGATCGGCGTGTCGTACACGCGGCTTGGAATCTCCGACTCGGGCACGACTTCTGCCTCGGCTTCGCCGGCAAACCCGGCGACGAGGTTAAAGTGGCGCACCAGAATCTTCGCCGCTTCGGTCAAGCCCTCGCGCGGCGTGATCGAGCCGTCGGTCCAGACTTCCATCAGCAGGTTATCAAAATTCGTCATTTGACCGACGCGCGCCGGCTCGACCCGGAAATTGGCTTTTTTGATCGGGCTGAACACGGCGTCAATCGGAATCTCGTCAATCGGCAGTTTGCCGCGTTCTTCCGCCGGCGAATAGCCCTTGCCGCGCGAGACGGTCAGGTCCATATCGAGAGACGCGTCATCCGAATCGAGCGTGAGCAGGTGTTGGTCCGGGTTGATGAGTTCGACCTGCGCGGGGAGTTGGATGTCGCCCGCGGTGACCGCCCCACGCCCTTTCGCTTCGAGATGCAAGCGCACCGATTGTTCGGCGTCGTGCAGTTTAAAGCGCAATTGCTTGAGGTTCAGGATCACCTGCGTCATATCTTCCTTGGCGTGTGGAATCGGAGTGAACTCGTGATGAATCCCCTCGACCTTCACCGAGGTCGCCGCCGCGCCGGCGAGCGACGCGAGCAACACTCGCCGCAAGGCGTTCCCGATGGTCACGCCATAGCCACTTTCCAAAGGACCAATAATGAATTTTCCGTAACTTTTCGATGTTGCTTCCGCTTCGATTTTAGGCAATACTGCTTCCAAGGCGGAACCTCCTGGCGANNTACCGGCTATAGTACTCGACAATCAACTGTTCCTTCAACGGCGTATCAATTTGCTTACGCGCGGGCAGACCGATCACGCTGCCTGAGAAATTCGATGCGTCCAGACTGAGCCATTCTGCCAGCGACCGACGCGCCAATTCTTTGGCGATGGCTTGGAAGTACGGACTCGTGCGACTGGCTTCCGTCACCGCCACCGTGTCGCCGGCGGCAAGCGCGAAGGATGGCACATTCACCGGTTCGCCATTGACCAGGAAATGTCCGTGCAAGACCAACTGGCGCGCCTGCTTGCGACTCGTCGCAAAGCCGAGACGATACACCACGTTGTCGAGACGCGTTTCAAGTTGTTGCAGCAATGCCGCGCCCGTTACGCCGCTGCTCTTTGAGGCTTCCTGGAAATAGCGCCGGAACTGCCGCTCCAAGACGCCGTAGATGCGGCGCGCCTTTTGTTTCTCGCGCAACTGCATCGCATAATCGCTGATCTTGCGACGAAACGACCCTGCCTGCCCGTGCGGTCCCGGCGGATAATTGCGCCGTTCGATCGCGCACTTGGGGGTGTAGCAGCGATCGCCTTTGAGATATAGTTTTTCCCCTTCACGCCGACACTGGGCGCAAACCGATTCGATATAGCGTGCCATCCATGCCTCCTAGACGCGCCGTTTCTTCGGCGGGCGACAACCATTATGCGGAATCGGGGTCTTGTCCGCAATCGAGCGCACGCGCACGCCGGCTTGTTGCAGCGCGCGAATCGCCGACTCGCGACCGGGACCAGGTCCTTGCACCAGCACGTCCACTTCGCGCAAGCCGGCTTCCATCGCGGCGCGCGCCGCGTTCTGCGCGGCGATCTGCGCGGCATACGGCGTGCTCTTGCGCGAACCTTTGAATCCGCTAGCGCCCGCGCTGCCCCACGCGATCACATTGCCTTGCGGATCGGCAAAGGTAATGATCGTATTGTTGAACGACGCCCGAATGTGACAGTGGCCATAAGGCACCGCCTTGCGTTCTTTCTTGCCCCCGCGGCGCACCGGTCGTCTCGGCGCGGCGCTAGGCGCGCCTGTGGTTGTCTTTTGTTCTTCCGCCATTGATCCTCCAAGTCTGGATGTTGGAAGTTGGAAATTGGAAATTAGATGTTGGAAGTTAGATTGCTCTGTCAATCCAACTTCTAACCTCGAATCTCCAACATCCAGAATTACTATTTCTTCGCCTTGCTGCGCTTGCGCCCGGCGACAGTCCTGCGCGCGCCACGCTTGGTGCGCGCGTTGGTGCGCGTGCGCTGCCCCCGCACCGGCAAATTCCGGCGATGGCGCAAACCGCGGTACGCGCCGATTTCCTGCAAGCGTTTGATGTTCATCGCGATTTCGCGGCGCAGATCGCCCTCTACCTTGTAATCGCGGTCAATCACCGTGCGGATCCGCGCCACTTCGGCTTCGGACAAATCCTTGACGCGAATGGCTGGGTTGACCTGCGCTTTACCCAAGACTTCGACTGCCCGCAAAGGTCCGATGCCATACAGATAGCGCAATGCAATGTCCACGCGCTTTTGGCGCGGAAGGTCAACACCTGCAATACGAGCCATAAATCCTCCGGAACTGGATGTTAGAAATCGGATGTTAGAAGCTAGAAACCACTCACAGGGAATCCAACGTCTAACCTCTAAAATCCAACATCCAAACTATCCCTGTCTCTGATTATGCTTTGGGTTTTCGCAAATAATGCGCACGACGCCGCGGCGTCGCACGATCTTGCACTTTTCGCAGCGCGGTTTCACTGATGGTTTGACTTTCACGAGTTCCTCCTGCGTTCTCTGTGCGCCCTATGGCGAACCTGACATTCTGACATTGCCGAAATACTAATCACTGATTACAGCAGCGTCAAAATCTCCGGCTCGCCTTCCGTCACGACGACAGTATGCTCAAAGTGCGCCGAGAGTTTGCCATCCTCGGTCACAACCGTCCACTTGTCTTTCAGTGTGCGCGTATCCGCCGCGCCGACGTTAATCATCGGCTCGATCGCGAGCGTCATCCCTGGCTTGAGCAGGGGACCCCGTTTCCCCTGCCGATAGTTAGGAATCTGCGGCTCCTCGTGCATCTGGCGTCCCACGCCGTGCCCCACGTACTGCCGCACGACCGAGTACCCGCGCGATTCGGCGTAATCCTGGATCGCGCCCGAAATGTCCTCCAGGTGGTTGCCGGCGCGCGCCGCCGCGATGCCTGCCGCCAACGCGCCCTGCGTCACCACCATCAATTGCTTGGCGACCTCCGATACCTCACCGATCGCCAGCGTCGTCGCGCCGTCGCCAACATAGCCCTTGAGCGTCGCGCCGACGTCAATCGCAACAATGTCGCCGTTCTTCAGCACGACTTTATTGCTCGGAATTCCGTGCACCACTTGCTCGTTGACCGAGGTGCAGATGTTGGCAGGGAAACCGCGATAACCTTTGAATGTCGGCTTGGCGCCTCGTTTGGCAATGATCGCATACGCGAGCGCGTCGAGGTCGGCCGTCGTTACCCCGGGCTTGGCTTTTTCCCTCAGCGCCTCTAGCGTCTCGGCGACGATTCGCCCGGCTTCGCGCATGATCGCGATTTCATTTTTCGATTTAATGACGACCACTCAAGCGATTCCTTATTACAAACTGGCTACAATCTTGACGATGGCGGCTTGCACTTGCTCGATGCTTTGTTCGCCGTCAGTCTCGCGCAACAAGCCCGCGGCGCGATAAAAATCAATCAGCGGCGCGGTCTGCGTGTGGTACACGTTCAACCGGTTCCTCACCGTCTCGGGCTGGTCGTCGTTACGTTGTCCCAACCGCGCGCCGTCCTTGTCGCATTGCCCATCCGTCTTTGGCGGATTGGACAGCAGATTATACACCAAACCGCACGCGGGGCAAATCCAGCGTGCTGTGAGTCGCTGAACCAGGACCTCGTCCCGAACCTTGACGTGCAACACGCCGCACAGCCGCTTGCTCTCTTTGGTAAACGCCGCGTTCAACGCCTGCGCCTGCGCCACCGTGCGCGGAAAGCCGTCGAACACCACGCCGCGCGCGCAGTCGGGGCGCGCGATGCGCTCCATCACCATCTGGACCGTCACGTCGTCCGGCACCAGTTCGCCCTTGTCCATGTACGATTTCGCCAGGATGCCCAGAGGCGTCCGCTTGGAAACATTCTCGCGGAAGAGATCGCCGCTGGCGACGTGCGCCAAGCCCAATCGCCCGCGCAGGGTTTCCGCCTGGGTGCCTTTGCCCGCGCCTGGCGCGCCGAGCAGGATGATGTACTTCGCTTCGGTGCGAATGTTTCACCTCTGGGTTATTTGATGAACCCTTCGTAATGCCGCATCAACAACTGCGCCTGCAACTGCTTCATCGTATCCAGCACCACGCCGACGACGATCAGCAAACCGGTGCTGGTGATGAGCATCGTCGTCGTCTCGGTGACGTCCTGCACCAGGAACGGCAGGATGGCGACCAGGCCCAAGAACATCGCGCCGACCAGCGTAATGCGCTGCAGCACGCCGTTCAAATAGTCCTCCGTCCGTTTGCCGGGGCGAATCCCCGGAATAAAGCCGCCCTGTCGTTGCAGCACTTCGGGCAGATTCTGTTGGCGGAAGATGATGTCCGTGTAAAAGTACGTAAAGCCAATGACCATCACAAAGTACGTCAGCCAGTAGACTGGACTTTGCTGATTGAATGCGTTGACGACCCAGTTGGCGATGTTCTCCGGCTGACCGGCCGGCGCAGCAAAGGGCGAGGCAATGACGCCGGGAAAGATCAGAATCGAGATCGCAAAGATCAGCGGAATCATGCCCGACGAGTTGACGCGCAGCGGAATGTGCGTGCTTTGGCCGCCATACATCTTGGTCCCGCGCACCTGCTTGCCATATTGCACCGGAATTCGGCGATTGCCTTCCTGAATGAAAATAATGCCGACGATGGTGACGACGGTGACGGCGATGAAGAAGAGCAGGTTGACCGGATTCGTCTGCAACATCTGCCCGATGCGCTGCGGAATCCCCGCGACGATGCCGCCGAAGATGATGATGGAGATGCCGCTGCCGATGCCTTGCTCCGAAATCAACTCGCCCAACCACATGGCGAAGATCGTGCCCGCCGTCAACGTAACGATGATGGACACCGTCGCCAGCGGATCCACGTTGAAACCAAAGTTCTTCAAGACCGGCGGATTGCTCTGCGTCAACACGTAGGCTTGGCCGAACGCATTCATTGCCGCAATCGGGATCGTCAACAAGTGGGTCCATTGATTGATGCGCGCGCGCCCGGCTTCGCCGCCTTCCTTCGACAACTGCTCCAACGCGGGGACGATGCCAACTGCCAACGTCATGATGATCTGCGCGGTAATGTACGGGTACACGCCCATCGCCACGACCGAAAAGTTCGAAAGCGCGCCGCCAGAGAATAGGTCCAAAAAGCCGAGCAACTGATTCTGCCCAAAGACCGTTCGCAAGGCGTTCGTGTCCACATTCGGGACAGGAATATGCGCCGCCAAACGATAGACGACCAGGATGAGCAATGTGAACAGAATCTTGTTGCGCAAATCTGGCAAACGGACTGCATTGCGTATGGCATCAATCATGGTTCACTCCAAACAAATGACAAATTAACAATGACAAGTTAAGAATGACAAATGACAAAAACCAGTTGAATCCACCATTTGCTCATTTGTCATTTCTTCATTTGTTCATTTCTCATGTACCACTTGCGCGGTTCCGCCCGCCGCGGCAATCTTGGCTTTCGCGCTGTCTGAAAACGCGTGCGCGTGTACCGTCAGCGCCTTGCTCAACGCACCGCCGCCCAGCACCTTGACGTGGTCGGCTCGGTGCGCCAAGCCCCGCGCGACCAGCGCTGCCGGCGTCACTTCGCTTCCCGCGTCAAATTTCGCGTCGAGCGCGCCGAGGTTGACCACCTGGTATTCCACCCGGGCAAGATTCGTAAAACCGCGCGTGTGCGGCAGGCGGCGCACCAATGGCAATTGACCACCTTCAAAATAGGGCTTGATGCCGCGCCCGGTGCGCGCGCGTTGACCTTTGGTGCCGCGCCCCGCGGTCTTGCCCTGCCCCGCGGCGATGCCGCGGCCCACGCGGCGGCGTCGGTGTTTGGATCCTTCGGCTGGTTTGAGATCGTGTAATTTCATCGAAACACCCGTATCTGGAAGTTTGAAATTGGACGGTAGAAGTTGGAAAAACTCCGAATGTTGGTCATCCAATTTCTAACATCTATCGTCAAACTTCTAGTCTTTTACTTCCTCGCACCGGACAAGATGCCGCACCGTGAACACCATGCCGCGAATCTGCGGCGTATCTTCACGTTCCACGACCTGTCCTAGTTTTCGCAGCCCCAGCGCGGCGATCGTCGCTTTTTGATTCCGCTGGTAACCGATCGCGCCCTTGACCCACTTGATTCTCAATTTACCCTGGCTTGCCATTTTCCGTTTTCCTCCACGGCGGCAAGAACTGCTGCACCGGCTTGTTGCGCCGTTTGGCTTCGACGTTCGCGTCGCGCATGCTCTGCAAGCCCAACAGCGTCGCGCGCACGACATTCAACTTGTTGCTGCTGCCGAGCGATTTCGTCAACACATCGCGCACGCCGGCACATTCCATCACCGCGCGCACGCCGCCCGCCGCAATCACGCCTGTGCCGGGCGTTGCCGGTTTCAGGATCACCTGACATGCGCCGAACTTGCTCGTCATCGCATGCGGAATCGTCGAGCCAGACAACGGGACCTTTTTCATCGCTTTGCGCGCGGATTCCGTTCCCTTGCGAATCGCTTCGGGCACCTCGCGCGCCTTACCCACTCCAACGCCGACGCTGCCATTGTTGTCGCCGACGACGACGAGGGCGCGGAAACTAAAATGGCGACCACCCTTGGTCACTTTGGCGGTGCGACCGATGTGGACGACGCGCTCGTCGAGCGCCGGTCCCTCTTCCTGCCGCTCCCGATCCCGTTCACGCGAACCTCTCCCACCCATTGGACCTTTTGGCATGTTACCTCGATGTTGGAAGTTGAAGGTTGGAAGTTGAACGTCCAACGTCCAATCTCCAATCTCTAACTTCCAGACCTAAAATTCCAACCCACCCTCGCGGGCGCCTTCCGCCAGCGACTTGATGCGACCGTGGTATTGATACCCGCCGCGATCAAACACAACCTGCTTCAATCCCTTTTCCAACGCGCGCTGCGCCAGCATCTTGCCGACGGCTTTGGCTTCGTCTTGCTTTTTCAGCGCGGCGGCTTGAGCGCGCACGGCTTGCTCCAATGTAGATGCGGCGACGAGCGTGCGCCCCTGGGAATCGTCAATAATCTGCGCAAAGATGTGCCGCGCGCTGCGAAACACATTCAGGCGCGGGCGCTCGGGTGTGCCCTGCACCTTGGCGCGCACGCGCCGCTGACGGCGCGCTCTACGAATCTGAGTTACTATTGTCTTCATCTATCAAACCTCAGAGTGGCGTGTGGCTTGTGACGCGATGATTGCCCCGCGCATAACGTCACCCGTCACTGGCTCTTATTTTGCGCCGCTGCCGACCTTGCCGGCTTTGCCCGCTTTGCGGCGGATCCTTTCACCGAGATAATGAATGCCCTTGCCCTTGTACGGCTCGGGGGGGCGCATCCCGCGAATCTTGGCGGCAATCTCGCCGACCACTTGGCGATCCGCGCCTTCGATCGTGAACACGCGCTGCGATTTGTCAACGGCAAACGAAATGCCGGCGGGCGGTTCAACCGTGACCGAGTGCGAAAAGCCCAGCGCCATCACCAGATTCTTGCCCTGCAATTCCGCGCGATAGCCCACGCCCTCGATTTCCAGACTGCGCTTGAACCCTTCGGTTACGCCGGTAACCATGTTATTGATCAGCGCGCGGGTCAACCCATGCTTGGCGGCGTACACTTTGGTCGCCGGCGCGTTGACGACAATCTGACTGTCCTCGACTTTGATCTCCATGGCGGGGTCGAACGATTGCTGCAATTCCCCCTTGGGGCCCTTGATCGTAACGGTTGACCCTTCGATATTCACCTTGACGCCCGCCGGAATTTTCACCGGCATTTTTCCAATCCGCGACACAAGCCCTCCCAGTTAGTCGGCTAGTCCCCTAGTCGTTTAGTCAGACTATCTGACTATCCGACTACTTGGCTATTTGACTACCAGACGTAACACAAGATCTCGCCGCCCAAGCCCATGCGCTTGGCGCGCGCGCCGGTCATCACGCCGCGCGTCGTGGAAACGATCGCGACGCCCAAGCCGTGTTGCACCCACGGCACGTCGGCTTTGCCGGCGTAGACGCGTCGCCCGGGCTTGGAGATGCGCCGGACGCCGCTCAAAATCGGCTTGCGCCGGTCATCGTATTTGAGCCACACGCGCAGCATGGGCTGCGGTTTGTCCTTGCTCACTTCGAGTTTTTCGATATAGCCTTCGTCTTTCAAAATCCGTGCAACCGCCACACGCAATTTCGATGCGGGCATCACCACAGTCGGATGCTTGATCGCGGCAGCATTGCGTAGTCGAGCGAGCATATCAGCGATGGGATCGTTTGTCATCAGTCCCTGCTCCTTGCAAAACAACTCGGAATCTTGGACGATCCGCTGAGACTCAGCGAATCGGGCGCGCCTTACCAACTTGACTTGATCACGCCAGGGATGTGCCCTTGCAACGCTTCGCGTCGGAAGCAAATGCGGCACAACTTGAATCGTCGAATGTACCCGCGCGGGCGCCCGCACACCTGGCAGCGATTGCGCACGCGGTTGGGATACTTGCGATGCGATTCTCGGTTCACCATTGATTTCTTCGCCACGCCTTGCCTCCTTACTGCGCTCGGAACGGCATGCCCATCAATTGGAGCAGCCGCCGACCTTCGTCATCGGTTTTGGCGGAAGTGACGATGCTCACTTCCATGCCGCGCACCTTGTCAATCGTATCGTAATCAATTTCTGGAAAGATCAACTGCTCGCGCAGCCCCAGCGTGTAATTGCCGCGCCCGTCGAACGCATCGCGCGGCACGCCGCGAAAATCGCGCGTGCGCGGCAGGGCGACGTTCATCAGGCGATCCAAGAAATAGTACATGGTGTCGCCGCGCAGCGTCACCCGCACGCCGATCGGCATGCCCTCGCGTAACTTGAACGTCGCAATGGACTTTTTCGCCTTGACGACGAGCGGTTTTTGCCCGGTGATCGCCATCATGTCTCTCACCGCGCCGTCGAGCGCCTTGGCGTTACCGA
Source organism: Anaerolineales bacterium UBA4826 (assembly GCA_002400365.1). Taxonomy (GTDB): domain Bacteria; phylum Chloroflexota; class Anaerolineae; order UBA4142; family UBA4142; genus UBA4142. The sequence goes on from DHFK01000137.1 coordinate 15,059, forward strand.
TCGCTTCGCCCACGCCGATGTTCACCACGATCTTTTGCAGTTTCGGCGCTTGCATCACATTGACATAGCCAAATTCGCGCATCAATGCCGGCAGAATTTCTTTGCGGTAGCGCTCTTCCAAGCGGGGCGGCACAGCCGACTTGGCGCGCTTGCCCGCGACTTTTTTGTCCTCGGCTGGCTTGTGCGGCGCGCCCTTTGGCTCTTTGCCCTTGGGCTGCTGAGTTTCTTTCTTTGCCCCCGGTTCTGGCTTTGCCATGTTTACCTCTAGTCAATGAACTGCCCGCACTTTTTGCACTTGCGGGATTTCTTTCCGCCCTCGAACGTAAAGCCCACGCGGGTCGGTTTGCCGCAACTCTTGCAGACGATCATAACTTGCGAGAGGTCTATGGGCCCCTCGCGCTCGATGATGCCTGCCTGCGTGCGCACATCGCCCGTGCGTTTTTGATGTTTTTTCACCAGGTTGACGCCGGCGACGACGACCCGGCCGTTTTTGGGATCAACGCTATGCACTTCACCCCGTTTGCCGCGATCGTTGCCGGCGATCACCTTGACCATGTCGCCTTTGCGGATATTGTTCACCAGTCCTCCAATGCCACCCCTACAAAACCTCTGGCGCGAGCGAGATGATCTTCATAAAGCCCTTGTCACGCAGTTCGCGCGCGACCGGTCCAAAGATGCGCGTGCCTCTCGGATTCGTCGTTTCGCTTTCGAGAATCACCGCCGCGTTGTCGTCAAAGCGGATGAACGATCCATCGGGACGCCCGTACTCTTTCGCCGTGCGGACAATCACCGCGCGCACGACCTCGCCCTTTTTGACCGAGGAGGTTGGGATCGCCGATTTAACTGCCGCGATGATAATGTCGCCCACGCCGCCGACCTTGCGGTTCGAGCCGCTCATCACGCGAATGCACATGATCTGGCGCGCGCCCGTATTATCGGCGACGGTGAGACGAGTCGTTGCCTGGATCATGCCGCCTCCCCTGCGTCGGCGGTTGCGTCGGGCGCAACCGCCGCGCTTGCCGCCGCCGGTTCCTCCGGTGGCGCTTCCTCGCCCGCGAGTTTCGCCAAGCGTGCGGCGGCGCGGCGTTCTTCTTCCGCGCGGCGCGCGGCGCGGTCGGCTTCTTCCTTCGCGCGCAATTCTTCCAATTCCTTCTCGACGATTTGCTCGACCACTTCACCGCGCTGCACGATCTCCGTCACGCGCCAGCGTTTCTCGCGCGACATGGGACGCGCTTCGGTGATCTTGACCAGGTCGCCCAATTTGGCGAGCGGTTCGGCGTTGTGCGCTTTGAAACGGCGCGCGCGGGTCACGACTTTGCCGTACAATGGATGCGCGCTGCGCTCTTCAACTTCCACAATCACCGTTCGCGACATCTTATCGCTGACGACGCGCCCCTGCATCACTCTACGTCGTTCCCTCATTTCGCCTCCTGCATGCCTGCGCGCTCGCGCAACACGGTTTTGACGCGGGCGATCTCACGCCGGACCTCGCGCAAGCGGTTGAGGTTGGGCAGTTGCCCGGCGGCGCGCTGAAAGCGCAAATTAAAGTTCTCTTGATACAAATCATCCAGTTGTTTTCGCAGCGCGGCGTCATCCAGCGCGCGCAGTTGCGCGGCGTCCATTACTGCGCCTCCATTCTCGAAATGAACTGCGTCTTGATCGGCAACTTGTGCGACGCCAGTCGCATCGCTTCGCGCGCGACGTCTTCTTTCACACCGCCGATTTCAAAAATCACGCGCCCCGGCTTGACGACCGCGACCCAGTGATCGGGCGCGCCCTTACCGCCGCCCATGCGCGTCTCGGCGCCTTTGACCGTGACCGAGTGATCGGGGAAGACGCGAATCCACACTTTGCCGCCGCGCTTGACAAAGCGCACGACGGCGCGGCGCGCGGCTTCGATCTGGCGGCTCGTCATCCAGCACGGCTGGAGCGCCTGCAAGCCGTAATCGCCAAAGTCCAGGGTGACGCCGCGCGTCTCTTTGCCTTTCATGCGCCCGCGATGGGTTTTGCGGTACTTGACTCGTTTGGGTAACAACATCTCACGACTCTCCCGCCGCGGCTTCGGCTTGGCGCGCCGCCGCTTCGATCTGTTTCAAAATCTGCTGTTTGCGCTCGTCGGGCATCACTTCGCCCCGATAAATCCAAACCTTCAAACCAATTTTGCCGTACGTGGTCGTCGCTTCGTAGCGCGCGAAATCAATATCGGCGCGCAGCGTGTTGAGCGGGACGCGGCCCTCTTTGGCCATCTCGCGGCGCGCCATTTCCGATCCAGCCAGGCGACCGCCGGCGGTGATCTTGATGCCCAACGCGCCCCCGCGCATCGCGCGCGTGATGGCTTGCTTCATCGCGCGCTTGTGCGAAATGCGCTTTTCGATCTGCTGCGCGATGCCTTCGGCGACGAGGTACGCATCCGTTTCGGGATGATCCACTTCGACCACTTCTAACTTGATCTTTTTCTGCGTCAGTTCTTCCAAATCTTTACGCAATTGATTCACGCTCGCGCCCTTGCGCCCGATGATGATGCCCGGTTTGGCGGTATGCACGTAAACCGTCATCTGCTTCGGAAAGCGTTCGATGCGCACGTCGGCAATGCCGGCGTGTCCGACTTTTCTGCGGACCAGCGCGCGCACGTTCATGTCTTCGGTGAGTTGGGTGTTGTAGGTTTTCCGGTCCGCGGCAAACCACTTGGAGCGCCAATCCTTGATGTACCCCAGTCGAAATCCGTACGGATGAACCTTGCGTCCCATTATGACTCCTTTGCCGTGCGTTCAGCCACGCCCACCGTAATGTGCGCCGAGCGTTTCAGGATCGGTTTATAGCGCCCGCGCGCGCCGGCTTTCATGCGCTTGAGCGTTGGACCCTCGTCCGCGCGAATCGTCGCGACGTACAGATCCTCGCGCGTCAAACCATAGTTCTGCGTTGCGTTCGCCGCGGCGGAGTTGACCGCCTTTGCGATGGCGCGCGCCGCGTCTTTCGGCGTCATTTTCAGAATGCCCATCGCCTCGTCCACGCCCTTGCCGCGCACCAGGTCCGCGACCAAGCGAACTTTGCGCGGCGACATCCGAATGAATTTTTCGACTGCGGTAACCTCAAAATATTCAGCCATGCTCTTTCTCCAAGCCCTGCAACCAACCTTGCGAAGATTGGTGAAACAGTCTCGTCAACTACGCCTTGGCGGCGGGCGCTGCCGGCGCCGCGGCGGCGGCAGCGGCTTCGGCGGCTTTTTCTTTGGTCGAGTGACCCCGGAAATGACGCGTCGGCGCAAATTCGCCCAGACGATGCCCGACCATGTTTTCCGTAATGTAGATCGGCACGTGCCGCCGACCGTCGTGCACCGCGATCGTGTGCCCGACCATCTGCGGAAAGATCACCGACGCGCGCGACCAGGTTTTGAGCACGCGCTTTTCGCCGGCTTTGTTCATCTGCTCAATGCGCTTGAGCAATTTCGCCTGCACGAACGGTCCCTTTTTCAGCGAACGACCCATAAGTCCTCCAATGAGCCAATTTTCCAATTCACCAATGAGCCAAATTTTCTGCGAGCCAATCTTTGGCTCATTGGCTCATTGGCACATTGGTTCATTTACTTCTTGCCGCGACGTTTAACAATGAACTGGTTCGTGAATTTGATGCGGCGCGTCTTTTTGCCGAGCGCGGGTTTGCCCCATTTGGTTTTCGGTCCCGGCAGACCCACGCCCACCTTGCCTTCGCCGCCGCCGTGCGGGTGGTCGCGCGGACTCATCACCGAACCGCGCACGGTCGGGCGCCAACCCATGTGCCGCCGGCGTCCGGCTTTGCCGAGTTTCAACGTGTTCCACTCGGAATTGCCGACCTGCCCGATCGTCGCCATGCACGCGACGCTGACATAGCGGACTTCGCCCGACGGCAGGCGCACCTGCGCGTACTTGCCTTCCTTCGCCATCAACTGCGCGGCGGCGCCGGCAGAGCGCACCAACTGTCCGCCCTTGCCTTTGAGCAATTCGATGTTGTGAATCAGCGTGCCGACCGGAATCGCGGAAATCGGCAGCGTGTTGCCGGACTTGACCTCGGCGTTCGGTCCCGACAGAATTTTGTCGCCGACTAACATGCCGGTGGGCGCGAGGATGTAGCGTTTTTCGCCATCCGCATAGTTCAAGAGCGCGATGCGCGCCGAGCGATTCGGATCGTACTCGATTGCGGCAACGGTCGCCGGGATGCCGGCTTTTTCGCGACGAAAATCCACCAAGCGATACTTGGGACGATTGCCGCCGCCGCGATGGCGCACCGTGATGCGTCCCTGATTATTGCGCCCGGAGTGGCGTTTTTTCATGCTGACGAGCAGCGACTTTTCCGGCGTCTTTTTCGTGATTTCTTCAAACGTCGGCGTGGACATGTTGCGGCGACCCGCCGACGTCGGTTTGTAAATTTTGATGCCCATGCTTACACACCCTCAAACAGGTCAATGCGTTGGTCCGCGGGGATCGCGACGATGGCTTTTTTCCACGCGGGCTTGTAGATCACGCGGCGACCATAGTGGCGGCGTTTGCGCGACATTCGCATCACGTTCACGTCAAGCACTTGGACCTTGAACGCGGTCTGCACCGCCTCTTTGATCTGCGGCTTGGTGGCGCGTAGGTCCACCTCGAATGCGTACTGCCGCAAATCGTCTTTGAGCCGATTTGTCTTTTCTGTCGTCAACGGTCGTCTCAGAACTTCATACAAGTGCATATCAAACCTCGTCAATGGCTGTGCGAAGTTCAGCACAGTCATGCCAAACGTGCCAAATGTGCCAAATGATCCTGAGCAAAGCCGAAGAATTTGGCAGGTTTGGCATCTTTGGCATGTTTGGCTTATTTGCCTAGGTAACCTTCAATGACCTTGACCGCGCCGAGCGGCAATACCACAAAATTGTAGCCGAGCAAGTCCCGCACGTTCAGGTACCCCGCGTGCAGCGTCTTGACGTCCGGGATGTTCGCCGCCGATTTCTGAACGATCGGATTCGCTTCCGGCAGCAAGATCAGCGCGGACGATTGAATCGAGAGATTGCCCAGAATGGTTTCCATGTCACGCGTCTTGGGCGCATCCATCTTTAAATCGTCCACGACGCGAATCTGCCCTTCGGCTGCCTTGACCGACAGCGCCGAGCGCAGCGCGAGGCGGCGCATCTTGAGCGGCATCTTTTGCTCGTACGAGCGCGGCGTGGGTCCAAAGACGATGCCGCCGTGCCGCCAGTGCGGCGCGCGGGTCGAGCCCTGGCGCGCGCGCCCGGTGCCTTTCTGACGCCAGGGCTTGGTGCCACCGCCGGCAACTTGCGCGCGCGTCTTGGTGTCCGCGTTCCCCTGGCGCGCGTTGGCTAACTGGCGGACGAGCGCCTGGTGCATCACCGGCTTGTTCGGCTCGATCCCGAAAACCTTGTCGCTCAATTCCGTCGTTCCGATTTGTTCACCCGCTTGGTTGTACAGTGGTACCTGCATGATTCAGACTCCGTGCTGACTATTTCTCTTTCTTCGCCACCGGCTGATGCTTGGGTATCTTCTTTTCCTTGCGCGCCTTGCGGACGAACAACAAGCCATCTTTCGCGCCCGGGACCGCACCCTTCACTGCAAGCAAATTGCGTTCCTGATCCACCTGAACCACTTCCAGGTTCAACACGGTCGCGCGCCGATTGCCCATCTGTCCCGCCATGCGCATACCGCGCAGCACGCGACCCGGCGTTGTCGTCGCGCCGCTGGCGCCGGGGCGGCGCATCCGGTCGGACTGGCCGTGCGTTTTCTTGCCGCCGCCAAAGTGGTGTCGCTTGACGACGCCCGCGTGCCCCTTGCCTTTGGAAATGCCGCTCACGTCCACCAGATCGCCTTGCGCAAAGAGACTCACATTCAACTTTTGACCCACCTGGTAATTCTCAATGCCGCCGGTGCGAACTTCGAGCAGGTGCTTGAGCGGCGGCAGATTCTTCAGATGACCGCGGGCGGGCTTGGTCAGATGCCTGGTCTCCTGAAAGCCCATCTGCACCGCGCTATAGCCATCGTTTTCCGGCGTCTTGATTTGGGTCACAAAGCAGGGTCCTACTTCGAGCACCGTCACGGGAATGGCTTCGCCCTTTTCGCTGAATATCTGCGCCATCCCAACTTTTTTGCCGAGCAATCCTTCTGCCATGATTAGTCCTTTGGTCAGATAGTCTTGTAGTCACATAGTCTGCCAAACAGTCCAGCGACTATTTGACTATCCGACTACGTGACTAGGCGACTAAAGTTTGATTTCGATGTCCACGCCCGCGGGCAAGTTCAACCGCATCAGCGTATCAATCGTCTTGGAGGAGGGCTCGAGCACGTCAATCAGGCGTTTGTGCGTGCGAATCTCGAATTGATCGCGCGAGTCCTTGTCAATGTACGTGGCGCGCTGCACCGTGAATTTTTCGATACGGGTCGGCAGCGGGATCGGACCCACGACGGCTGCGCCGGTGCGCTCCGCCGTCTCGACAATCTGCTTGGCCGATTGATCGAGGACGCGATGATCATAACCCTTTAGTTGAATGCGAATCTTTTGTCGAGCCATAATCTCCTCTGCGTGCGTCGGGTGACGAGGGGCGCGTGACGAGGAAAACCATGTCACCCGTCACTCGCCACACGTCACTTTTACTCCATCACCTTCGTAATCACGCCTGCGCCAACGGTATGCCCACCTTCCCGAATCGCAAACCGCGACCCCTTCTCCAACGCTACCGGCGTAATCAACTTGACCTTGATCGTCACGTCATCCCCAGGCATCACCATCTCCACACCTTCCGGCAACTCCACATCCCCCGTCACATCCAATGTCCGAATGTAGAACTGCGGCCGATACCCCTTGAAGAACGGCGTGTGCCGCCCCCCTTCTTCTTTCTTCAGGATGTACACCTGCCCCTCAAACTGCGTCAACGGCTTGATCGAGCCCGGCGCCGCCAGCACCTGCCCCCGCTCCACATCCGTCCGCTCGATCCCGCGCAGCAAGCACCCAATGTTGTCCCCGGCTTGCCCACTGTCCAGCAACTTGCGAAACATCTCCACGCCCGTCACCACCGTCGTGCGCGTCTCCCGAATCCCCACGATCTCCACCGTGTCGCTCACTTTGACTTGCCCGCGCTCCACGCGCCCCGTCACCACCGTCCCGCGCCCCTTGATCCCAAACACATCCTCGATCGGCATCAGGAACGGTTTGTCCACTGCGCGCATCGGCGTCGGCACGTAACTGTCCACCACCCGCATCAACTCCAGAATCGGCGCATACTCCGGCGCATTCGGATCCTGCGAAGAACTGGTCAACGCCTTGAGCGCCGCCCCGCGCACGATCGGAATCTTGTCGCCGGGGAACTTGTAACTCGTCAGCAAGTCGCGCAGTTCCAGTTCGACCAAGTCCAACAGTTCGGGGTCGTCCATCACGTCCACCTTGTTCAGGAAGACGACGATGGCGGGCACCTCGACCTGGCGCGCGAGCAGGATGTGCTCGCGGGTTTGCGGCATCGGGCCATCGGGCGCGGAGACGACGAGAATCGCGCCGTCCATCTGCGCCGCGCCGGTGATCATGTTCTTGATATAGTCGGCGTGGCCGGGGCAATCAATGTGGGCATAGTGGCGTTTTTCGGTTTCGTATTCGACGTGCGAGATGGCGATGGTCAGGATTTTGGTATCGTCGCGGCGACCTTGTTTCTCGGAGGCTTTGGCGACTTCGTCGTAGGAGACATAGTTGGCCATGCCCTTCAGCGCCATGACTTTGGTGATGGCGGC
>DHFK01000138.1 GCA_002400365.1 Anaerolineales bacterium UBA4826
GTGCGGATGGCACATCACCGCGTCCAGCGTGGCGTTGTACGCTTGCGCCGCGCCGTCGAGCGCGACGCCGCGCAATTGCCCGCCCAACTGCGCTTGCTGCTCGACCAGAAAAACCGCGACGCCGCGATCCGCCAGCGTGCGCGCGGCAGTCATCCCCGCGATGCCGCCGCCGATCACCAAGACGCGCGGCTCGATCTTGGTCATCACTCCGTCAAGCGCGTTTGCATTCGCGACGCGCGCGACGCCCATCCGCGCCAGATCAATCGCTTTTGCGGTCGCGTTTGGTTTGTCGCCGCGATGCGCCCACGCGCAGCCCTCGCGCCAGTCCACGAGCGCAAAGTGAGTGACGTTGACGCCCGCGCTCACGCACACAGCGCGCAAATGCTTTTCTTGAAAGCGCGCGGGGCACGCCGCGACGACCACGCGTTCCAAACCATGCTCGACGATGGCATTTCGCAGATCGCGCGTGCCGTCCGGCAGACAGACGTGCGGCATCGCCCAGACATCTGGTTTCTCCATCAAGTCCGGCGTCTCGCGCAGCGCGTTTTCAACTGCGTCAACGTCAATGCTTTTGTTTATCTTTTGATCGCAGGCGCAAAGAAAGATGCCGATGCGGGTCATGCGGGCTGCACCTCTTCTTTCAACAGCGCTTCAACATCCGCGAATTTCTGCGGCAGACTCTGCTCGCCGCACACGCGACAAGTCCGCGGGTCGTGCGCCGAATGTGGCGCGGGCGTGATGTCCGCCAGTGCTATCGCGCCGGTCGGGCAGATCAGCGCACACGTCGCGCAGCCGATGCACGCGGCAGACGCGATCTCGAACGGCGCCGCGACTTGTTTTTCCAAGCCGCGCTTGACCAGACTGATCGCGCGCGCGCCGACGAGTTCATCGCATGCGCGCACGCACAAGCCACACAGGATGCAGTCGTTTGCCGGCAGGGAATACCGCGCCCATTGCACGCCCATCGCCTGCGCGATGGCTTCGACGAGCGGCAGATGCGCGCCGCTCGCCATCAGCAATTCAGCCGTGATGCGGCGCGAGTTCTGCACGCGCGGCGAACTCGTCAGCACATCCATTCCTTCTTCGCATGGTTGTGCGCACGCGGCGACCAGTTTCCCGCGCGCGCTGGCGAGTTCGACGACGCACAGGCGACACGCCGCGTACGGCTCGAGCGCTTCGTGATAACACAGCGTCGGAATCGCGATGCCGTTCATTCGCGCGGCTTGCAGAATCGTCGTGCCGGTTTCGACTCTGATCTCGCGATTGTCAATCTCTAGTTTCACCATTTGAAAACCTGTGTCGAGCCATCCAACGATCGAACTATTGCACGATTGCACGATCGAGTTGTTTGAGCGAATAACCATTGCCGGTCGTCACGCGCACCGCATCGAACTTGCACAACGCCTTGCACACACCACATTTGCCGCACAACGCGTAATTGATTGAATGAGGTTTGAGTTTCTCGCCGACGATCGCGTTCATCGTGCAATTGCGCAGGCAGACGAGGCAACCCGCGCACAGTTCGGGAATGATCTCGTAGCGAATCAAGCCCTTGCAGACGCGCGCGCGGCAGACGCCGCCGTAAAGATGTTCGGCGTACTCGTCGTGAAAATAGCGCAGCGTCGTCAGCACCGGGTTCGGCGCGGTCTGCCCCAATCCGCACAGCGCTGACGTTTTCACCGCGTCCGCAAGTTCGGCGAGATACTCGATGTCGCCTGCTTCGCCGCGACCTTGCGTGATGCGCGTCAACGTGTCCAGCATCGCTTTCGTTCCCAGCCGGCACGGCGTACATTTGCCGCACGATTCTTCCTGGACGAAGTTCATAAAGTAGCGCGCGAGGTCCACCATGCACGTATCTTCGTCCACGACGACCAGCCCGCCCGACCCCATGATCGCGCCGAGCGCCGTGAGCGATTCGTAATCTATCGGCATGTCGAGATGTTCTTCGGGGATACAGCCGCCGGAGGGTCCGCCGATCTGCGCGGCTTTGAATTTCCGCCCATTTGGAATTCCGCCGCCNNCCGGTGTTGACGACCTTACCGACGAGCGAGAAAATCATCGTCCCTGACGATTTCTCTGTGCCGATGCCGGCGTACCACTCCGCGCCTTTCGCAACGATGATCGGAACACTCGCCCAGGTCTTGACGTTATTGATGACCGTCGGCATACCCCACAGCCCGCGCGTCGCGGGATAGGGCGGGCGTGGGTGCGGATCCCCCGCGCGTCCTTCGATGCTCGCGATGAGCGCGGTCTCTTCGCCGCACACAAACGCGCCCGCGCCGAGTCGAATCTCAATGTCGAAATCAAATCCTGATCCGAGGATGTTTTCGCCGAGCAAACCAATCCCGCGCGCTTGCTCCAGCGCGATTCCCAGATGCTTGACCGCGAGCGGATATTCGGCGCGGATGTAGACATAGCCGCACGTCGCGCCGATCGCGTACGCGCCAATGATCATCCCCTCGATCACACGATGTGGATTACCCTCCATCAGACTGCGATCCATATAGGCGCCGGGGTCGCCTTCGTCGGCGTTGCAAACGACGTAGCCGACACCCGAATTTTCGATTTTCGATTTTCGATTTTCGATTGAGGATTCGGAGTTTTGAATTTTGAATTTTGAATTACGAATTTGCTCCGCCGCCGCTTTCCACTTTTGCCCTGTCGGAAAACCCGCGCCGCCGCGTCCACGCAAACCCGAGCGCGTGATCTGTTCGATGATTTGATCGGGCGCGCAGGTCAATGCTTTCGCCAGCGCGGCGTAACCGCCTAGCGCGATGTACTCGTCAAGGTTCGTCGGGTCGAGCAAGCCGTTTTGATTCAGAAGCAAGCGCATTTGCTTCGCGTAAAACGGAATGTCGTGCTCGCGGACAATTCCTGTTCCCGTGGCTGGATCGGCGTACAAGAGCCGTTCGACGACGCGACCGTGCCTGACCGTTTCTTCGACAATCGCGCGTATATCTTTTGGCTGCACGCGCGGATAAAAGATCCCCTGCGGCTGAATCACGACGACCGGACCTTTTTCGCAAAAGCCGTGACAGCCCGTCATCCGCACGGACGTTTGACCATTGACCGCTGCGCGCGCGGCGGCAAGCACCGGCTCCGCGCCGTACGCGCGGCAGCCGGTTCCGCCGCAGATCGTGATGCACGGTCGAGACGGGTCTTGGGCGCGCTGGAGTTGGAGGCGATAGTCGTCTAACTGCGCGGCGTTAGCGATTCTCATTGAGGATCACTCTGCGTATCGTGCGGATTGGCTTTGGACCCTTCATTCTTGCCGGCGAGAGCATCCCGGAATTCCCGAATGCCCTTGCCGATCGCGCGGGCGGTCTCTGGCAACCGCTTGGCGCCAAAGAAGAGAAGAGCCACCAGCAGAATGACCACAATGTCCCACGGTTCAGGTCGAAACATATTTCACCTCTGTTCGCGTCAGCGTCTTCAGCAGATGATCTGCTTTGGCGATGTCCATCTGTCCGTTATAGACATTGTCCACGACAGTGATCGGACCCAGCGCGCACGCGCCCAGG
>DHFK01000228.1 GCA_002400365.1 Anaerolineales bacterium UBA4826
TCCTGAGCCTGTCGAAGGATCACCTCGGTGAGCAACAGACGAAGGGGCGCAGGCGGCGAGGAGGAAAACCAGAGTGAGGCAAAGCGCGGCAAAGGATCTTGACTTTCGCATCATCGGCTCCAGTGGCGGACAAAACCAGATACCAGGTTTCTCGAAGAAACTTGGTATGTCAGTTTCTACTCTAACGGCGGGCGAAACCGGATTCGCCGGGGTGTGATGACAACGATACGGCTCGTTAAATCAACGTCTGGATACTTTGTGAAATAATCAGCCAGCAGTTGATTGATGTGTTGTGGCGTTTGGTCTTTGCCCGGTCGCACCATCATAATTCCGAGATGGGGTTCGCCCGCCAGGTAAGACATGCGGCTAAAATCGGCGACATCGCGTGTCAGCAAGATGGCTCGGTGCGCCAAAGCGAGCGCAAGCACGATGCTATCCTCCGCGCTAAAGATGCCTTGTTCGCGGACGCCAATAACCTGATGCCCTTGGGCGCGCAACCACTTGATCGTGATGGGCGAAATGCCCTCGTCGGCGAGCAGACGCATGGCTCAGCGTTTCGCTCGTTGGGATTTGATAAACCTGATCGCGGCATCAATTTGCGCGTCGCTCAAAAACGGAAACTCGTTTCTGATTTGGTCGTGCGAGTATTTTGCCGCCGCATAGCCAGCGATGACACGGGCAGGGATGCGTGTGCCGTGGATCACGGGTGTGCCAAACATGATTTTCGGATCGCGCACGATCAAACCGTTCTGATACTTAACCACGCGTCCAGCCGCGCGCGTCCACCGGGTAGGAATCGGCGCAAGCACAAGACTGGTTCCGACGCGCGTGATGCTCAGTTGCTTTTGCGCCCGGAACTGCCGCGCGATGTGACGCGGCAATTTCAGCGTGCCATCGCGCTCCAAATCCACAATTGTTGTTGGGATGACCATTGGCTTTCACCTTTCTACTATCGTGCGGACAATCAAGATTATACCACACTCTCTCCAAAAATCTTCATCTCCACTACCTGGCTCGCGCTCAGCCCCGGTAACCTGAGCGCCTGCGCGGCGACTTGTGTCAGCGCTTCAATCGGCACGAGTCCGATGAGTTCGCTTTCGAGTACCTGGACGCCGCGTTTGTCCGCCTCCGCTTTCACCGCGTTGAACGCAGTCAACATTCCTGTGATCGTGAAATCGGTCAGGTTCATCGAGACCTGGGCGATATTTTTCTCGCGCAGCCAGAACCCATTCGCCTTGACCGATTCCAGCCCGCCGCCTTTTTCTCGAATGACGCTGGCAATCTCTTTCGCAATTTGCAATTCGCTCGTCGCCAGATTGACATTGAACGCGATCAGAAACGGACGCGCGCCGATCACCGTCGCGCCGGCTTTGCCAACGCGCCGTGGTCCGAAATCCGGCGCGCGGTCCGGGTTTGTCGCGATTTCTTGTTTTAGGGTTTCGTATTCACCGCGTCGGATGTGCGCGAGGTCGCGGCGTTCCGGGTGTGTTGCCGCGCGCTCGTACAGGTACACCGGGATGTCGAGTTCGCGCGCGACGCGTTCGCCAAGCCGTCGCGCCATCGCCACGCAATCGTCCATCGTCACGCCGCGCAGCGGGACGAATGGCACGACGTCGGATGCGCCGATGCGCGGATGCTGTCCGCGATGCATATCGAGGTCAATCAGCCGCGCGGCTGTAGCGATGCCGCGAAACGCGGCTTGTTCAATTGCCGCCGGTTCTCCCGCCAACGTGATGACGGAGCGGTTGTGATCGGCGTCCATCTCGCGGTCCAAAATCTTGACGCCCGGCAGCATCATCGCGCCGACGATTGCATCAACGACGTTGACGCGCCGACCTTCGGAAAAGTTGGGAACGCACTCTACTATCCTATCCATTCTTGTGTCCATGGCGTAAAGCGTAAAACGTAAAACGCAATTTACGTTTTACGCCTCACGTTTCACGCGCTGCGTATTCCATTAGCACTTGCAGCAGCCGCTCCACTTCCTCCGCCGTATTGTAATGCGCCAACCCCACACGCACCGCGCCGCCGCGCTCTTCCAGCCCCAGTCGTTCCATCAGCGCGAGCGCATAGTAGTTGCCATCCCACACGTAGATGTTGTTGCGCCCCAGGTATTCGGCGACCGCGCGCGGCGTCTGCCCGTTCAGCGTGAACGCAACCGTCGGCGTGCGATAGTCAAAGCGCGTGTGATCGGTAATTCCGTAGATGGTAATTCCAGGAATTGCGCGCAAACCAACCATCAAACTAACAAACAGATTTCTCTCGTGCTCTTTGATCGCCGCGAGCGCGGTCTTCAACGCGAGCCGCCGACCGCTAAACTGCTTGTATTGCGCGGCGTACGGCGCGCCGTACTTTTCGCCAACCGACGCGAGATAATTCACCGCCGCGAGTGCGCCGGCGATGCCTTCGTGGTTCTGCGTTCCGGTTTCGAATTTGTGCGGCGGCTGGTTCTCCGCCGGGCGAACTTTGTACGCTTGCAGGCGATCCAGCAAATCGGACTTGCCGTACAGCACGCCGAGGTGCGGTCCGTAAAATTTGTACACCGAGCACGCGAGCAGGTCGCAGTCTAAATTTTGAGCGTCGATCGGCGCGTGCGGCGCGAGGTGGACCGCATCCACGAACACAAGCGCGTCTGCCATGTGCGCGAGTGAAATGATCGTCTTCAGATCGTTCATCGTCCCCACCGCGTTCGACGCGCCGCCAACAGCGACCACTCTCGTTTTTGTGCTGAGGCGCTTTTCGAAATCCGCCATATCGAGCGTGCAGTCGTCTGGATGAATGTCTACCCGCTGCACGACTGCGCCGCGCTCTTCCAGCGCGAGCCACGGCGCGATGTTCGCGTCGTGGTCAAGGTGGGTGACGATGATCTCATCACCGGGGTTGAGCCAGCGTCCGAGCGCGCGCGAGAGATTGAACGTGAGCGTCGTCATGTTGGGGCCGAAGATGATTTCATTGGGCGAGGGCGCATTGAGCAAGTCGGCAAATGCAGAGCGTGCCTCCGCGAGGATCGCGTCGGTGCGCTGCGCGGTGGCAAACGCGCCGTGCGTGTTCGCGTTCGCGGTCTTGTAGTAATCGCTCACCGCGTCAATCACTTGTTGCGAAACTTGCGTGCCGCCCGGACCATCGAAGAAAATTGCGCCCGATTGCAGCGATGGAAAGTGCGAACGGATTTCGTGGATGTCGTAAGTCAACCAGGTCTCCTTGTTTCAATGTGACGGGTGTCGAGTGACGTGTGACGGAATTGCTTCGTCACTCGTCACCCACCACGCGTCCCAGTATTTCTTCCTGTCGCCGCCACATTCTCGCACGCGCGCGCGGCGTGGCGTCGTCATAGCCGAGCAGATGCAGGATGCCGTGGACCGCGAGCAAGTCCAATTCGTCGGCGATGCGCCAGCCGGCTTGGCGCGCCTGGACCCGCGCGCGGTCGTACGAGATGGCAATGTCGCCGAGGTAGGAGCGTTCGCCGTAACGCCCTTCGACCGGAAACGCCAGCACGTCGGTCGGCGCGTCCGTCGCGTGGAATTGGCGATTGAGCGCGCGGATTTCGGCGTCGGTCGTAATATAGAGGGTCAGCGCCGCGCGCGCCTTTTCGGCGCGCAGGGTTTGCCGCGCGCGGCGCGCGAGTCGCGCCCGTTGGACCCGCGACGCGAATTTGGCATGGACGCGAATTTCAACGCCCACCGATCTTCTCCGGCGCGTGCGCGGGCGGCTCGGGCTCTGGGTATTTCACTCGCGGATGAAACAAGCCCTGGAGCACGCCAAAGAAGGTTTCCTTGATTTCCTGAATGTTGCGCAGCGTCAAATCGCTTTCGTCCAGTTGCCCATCGCGCAAGCGTTCGCCGACGATGCGGTCAATGATCGCGCGGATTTGCTCCGGCGTCGTCGGGCGTTCCGCGCGCGTGGTCGCTTCCACGCCATCCGCCAGCATCAGGATCGCCGCCTCGCGCGACTGCGGCTTGGGACCCGGGTAACGATAGTCGGCTTCGTTGATCGGCGAATCGCCATTGGCTTTGATCGCTTTGCGATGAAAGTACGCGGCGAGCGTCGTGCCATGATGTTGCGGAATGAATTCGCGCAGTCGTTCCGGCAACCCGTACCGCTTGGCGAGCGCGACGCCGCGCGCGACGTGATCAATCACGATCGCCGCGCTGGCTTTTGGATCGAGCGTGTCGTGGACGTTGACGCCGTCCATTTGATTTTCGACGAACGATTGCGGCTCGCGCGTCTTGCCGACGTCGTGATAGTACGCGCCGACGCGCACCAACAGCGCATCCGCGCCGATCTGCTGCGCGGCTTGTTCCGCCAGTTGACTCACGATGAGACTATGGTGATACGTGCCGGGTGCTTCGACCAGCAGTTTCTTCAAGAGCGGATGCGTCGGCCGCCCCAGGTCGAGCAGTTCCAGCGAGGTGGTGATGCCAAAGAGTTTTCCAAAGACGAAGAGACTACCGAGCGCGAGCAAGCCGGAGAGCGCGCCGTTGCCCACCGCCGCCAGCAACGCCTGACCCAACGCGCCCAGGTCTGTCTCGCGCGCGAGGAGGCGAAACACGGCGACGACGGCGCTGTTCGCCGCGGCGACGTACAAGCCGCTCCACAAAAACGCCGGCAGGCGCTCGATGCGTCCGAGACTCAGGGACGCGATGACGCCGCCGGTCAGCGCGTAGATCGCCAACTCCAAAGAACTGTGCGCGAAGAATCCGAGCGTCAACGCCAACGCCGCGGCGGCGGCGAGCGCGGTCGCGGAATCTACCAGCACGGCGAGCAGCATGGCTGCCGCGCTGATGGGATAAAGATAGCGCAACAGCGTGCGCTCGCCGCCGAGCGCTTTGGCGCCCCCGGCAAACAACAAGATGACGACGACGACCAACAACAACGAACGCCAATGCGCGATGAGCGCAGGGCGCGCGCGCGCGACGTAGGCAGACAGGAGTACGACGAGCAGCGCGGCGAATAACGCGGGCCCCACATAATCGGCCACGACCAAGCGCGGGCGCATCAAGCCGACGGCTTCCAGCGCTTCGATCGCGAGCGGAGTGACGACTTCACCCTCGCGCAAGATGGCTTGGCCCTTTTCGACGGTGCGGTACACCGTCGCGACGCGCGCGCTGGCTCGGTTGCGCTCTTCGGTCGTTCTTGCCTGGTTGAGAAAACTGTTCGGCGTGATGAACACTTGCGCCCATTGCGTTACCAGGTCGGCTTGCTCGGCGGGGAGAGCGAGACTGACCCGGGTGGGGACCAGACTGTACTCGGTGGAGACATCGCTGGGGCGGATCGTGTCGCGCATCGTCACGTCGAGGACGTACAGCGCTTCGCTGACGACGCGGTGATAGGCGGTTTCGTCGAGCGCGAGCGTGCGGCTGATCGTCTGAATCGGCAGCATAACAGTGGGGATCGCCTGCACCCATTCGAGTTTGCGCGCCGGCGGGCTGTACGAATCGTGGCGCACCGAGTCCACATAGTCTAACACGCGGCTTGCCGCGCGGACTTGCTCGCGCGCCAGGTCCGCGTTCGGCGGATCGTACACCTCCTTCACTTCGGCTTCCGCTTTGGCGCGCGCCTCGCGCGTTTGGATGTCGCTGGCAAAGGTGATCCGCTCGGGCGCCAGGATCGTTTTCGAACTTGCCTGCCCTGGTTCGAGGCGCAGCGGCTCTGGCGCAGACTCGAACGCATGGATGAACGCCAGCGCGCCGGCGAACACCACACTAATCAGCAGTGCGCGCGCGGTTTGCCACCGCGAGAGCGGTACGCGTCGCTGCAGCGCGAGATCCCCGGCGATCATCGCGCGCCTCTGGATAATGGAATAGGGCATGGGATACGATAACCCAATGCCCTATTTGTGATCAGAGTCGGATTCACCAGACGTTTGTCCCCGGCGTACGCCGATTTCGTCATGGATTATAACGGCGACGCGGCGCTGTGTCAAACGCTTATCCCAACTCCAGCGGCTGGCGCGTGAGGATGTACGCCGCGCGGGACGGTCCGGCGCGCGCGTAGACGAAATCTGCGGCGACGTAGCCCGCGTCGAACAGCCGCTGAAAAGCCGCACGGGTGTCCAGCCGCCACGCGCGCGCTAGATCGGGCGCGGCGGCTTTGAGCGCGCCGAGGTCCGCCGGGATCTCCAGCCAGAGCGAATCACCGCGCGGCGCGACGACGCGCTCGATGCGCGGCAGCCCGCGCGCGTCGAAGGTAACGTCGAAAACCGGCGACATGGCGCGCGTGAGCGTCGCCCAATCGTTCTGCGGCGACTCTGCACTTGTCTCGCAAGGATGGTCGCCCAGCCGCGCTGGGCGATCTTGCGGCGGCAGCACAGTCGAAGACGGCGGTACGCGCGCGAGCACGCGCGGCGCATTCAGCCACCATTCGACCTCAAAACGATCGGACGGCAAGCCCGCGTTGAGCGCATCGGTCATTTCCCCGTACGCGCTGACGATATAGCGCCGCGCGATCGCGCCGAGCCGCGCCAGATTCAGGCGGGCGTTGAGCGCGAGCAGCGGATCGTACGTCCAGGTCATGAGCGCGATGCCTTGCGCCAGCGCGGCTTGGCGCTGCTCGAATTTCAAGCGCGCGCCGATTTGCTGTCCCTGATATTCGGAACGCACGGCGAGCATGTGGGAACACTGCTTGAGCACACGCTGACCGCCCTGGTCTGCCCTGCCGAGAAAACTAAAGGCAAAGCCAATCAACCGATCGTCGGGCGCGAACGCGCCGAGGAGAATGCCGCCGTGCTTGTGCGCGGTGATCAACAAACTGGCGGGCACCACGTCCCGCCAGTCGGGCATTTGCCAAACCGCGCGCTGCAATTCTTCCGCCGCCAGGTATTCCGCCCACGCGCTCAAGGGACGGATCGTGACGTCCGCTGCCTTAGAAGGACCCATCCTCTTCGTCCCAATCCTCGTCCTCTTCCTCTTCTTCGTCCTCGTCCTCAAAGTCCTCGGCGTGTTCTTCTTCCTCCCAGTCTTCCTCTTCTTCCTCTTCTTCGATGTCCTCGCGCGCTTCCATCGTCAGGCACCCCGCGTCCGGCTCGTATTCGATTTCTTCCGCGGTGCAGATCCCGTTCTTGTTGAAGATGCATCGCCTGTCACGGCATCGAATGCGCGTCATTAGAAACGCCTCCTCAGTAGAAATCTACGGCTTTTGAGCGTCGCTATTATAAGACGACTAGGGCGTTTTGTAAAGGAATCTGATTTCTATAAATTCTTTTGCGCTTATTGACAAAGCCGTTTCCGCCGTGTTATAATGCGGTCAATGTCGCACATCCGCCGAGTTGTCTTGGAAACGCTGAGCGCGCGCGGTCCCCTGCCGATTGACGCGATCGCCCATGTCATCCGCCACTCGACCATGGCCACGCGTTATCATCTCGCCCTGCTCTTGGACGAGGGCCTCGTCGTCTCGAAAGATGTCGCGCGCCGCGCCAGCGCCGGACGCCCGCAGATGCTCTACGCGCTGGCTGACTGCGCCCACGAGCATCTGCCCAAACAGTACAACGGGCTTGCGGCGAGACTATTGGACGAGATCGGCGATTCGCTCGGCGCAAAGGAAAGACGCGCGCTGCTGCGCCGCGCCGGGCGACGCCTCGCCGCGGCGGCGCCCGCGCTGCGGCGAGGGGCGCGCGTGCACGCGCGCCTGGACCGCGCGGTGGATTTTCTCGTCAAGCATGATTATATGGCGCGATGGGAAAAAACCGACGGCGAGTTCGCGCTCTGCGTCTGCAACTGTCCATACCGGCAAGTTGCCTTGGCGCATCGTGAGGTTTGCGATATGGACCTGGCTCTGATCGGCGGATTGTTGGATCTGCCCATGCAGCAGACCGGCTGTATCGCGCATCAAGACTCCCACTGCCGCTTTGTCGTCAAGCCAACTCGCGCGATGAAAAACAACTATCGCTGACCGAGGTGCCTAGGTGAACGATTCGTACGGACGTAACATTCATTATCTGCGTATCTCGCTCACCGACCGCTGCAACTTGCGGTGTGTGTACTGCATGCCGGCGGACATGGCTTTTGCGCCCCCATCGCATCTGCTACAGGACGATGAACTGTTCCGACTCGTGCGCATTGCGGCGAGCCTCGGCTTTGACCGCGTGCGCCTGACCGGCGGCGAGCCGACCGTGCGGCCCAATCTCGTCAATATCGTGGGCGGCATCGCGAACATTCCGGGCATCCAAGAAATCGCGCTGACGACGAACGCGCTCTTGCTGGAAAATCTCGCCGAGCCGCTGGCCCAAGCCGGCTTAAAGCGCGTGAACATCAGCATTGACACGCTCGATGCAGAACGCTTCCAGCAGATCACGCGCTTTGGGAAACTGGAGCAGGTCTGGCGCGGCATCCTCGCGGCAGAACGCGCCGGGCTGAATCCGATCAAACTGAACGCGGTCATCGTCCGCGGCTATAACGAAGATGACATCGTTGACCTCGCGCGCTTGACGCTCGACCACGCTTGGGACATGCGCTTTATCGAAGTGATGCCGCTCGGTAGCATCGCCGATTTTCAGTTGGAATCGGTCGTGCCCGTCGCCGAAATGAAATCACGGATCGAGCGCGCGTGCGGATCGCTAGTGCCAGTCGAATGGGATGGTCGCAACCCGGCGCGCCCGTACCGTTTGCGTGGCGGACGCGGCACGCTCGGCTTTATCAGTTCGGTGACTGAACCCTTTTGCGAGGGGTGCGAGCGGATGCGTCTGAGCGCGGATGGTCGCCTGCGTTTGTGCCTGCTGCGTGACGATGAAGTGGATTTGCTCACGCCGCTGCGCGCGGGCGCATCGGACGAGGAATTGCGCGCCTTGATGTCGCGTGGCGTGCACAACAAACCGTGGGGACACGGCTTGGCACAAAACGTGATTGCCGAGTCACGCGTGATGTCGCAAATTGGCGGATAGTCTTGGCGTCGTTCAGGATTCGAGCCTTTAGGCGGTTACTGCTCTGACCACGCAACCCACTAAAGCGTCGAATCCAAGTTTCTGAGCAGGCGCATCCTGCGCGGAGTCGAAGGGACCGCTACCCAGAAACTTGACGTTCGCAGTATGCGCTTCAGCGCAAGGGGCGGCGGTAAATCGCCCACTGCGCGCGCACACAAGTTTCGTGTCGCTAACATGCCGCTACGCGGTATGCGTTCTCGCAAACAAATAAATCTCTGACGGAGGAGAGAATCAATGGATACACAGATCAACCCAGTGGCAATCGCCGATGCGGTGACGACCAAGCCGCTCATTTCGCTCACGCCTATCGCGGCAGACAAGTTCCAGGCATTGTTTGCCGAAAAGAAACTCGTCGGCTACGGCTTGCGCGTTTTCGTTTCCGGCGGCGGATGCTCCGGCGTTCAATACGGCATGGCATTCGAGAACAAGACCGAAGACGGCGACTTTGTCTTCGAATCGCAAGGCGTGCGCGTGTATCTGGACAGCGCAAGCGCGATGTATCTTGATGGCGCGACCGTTGACTATGTGGACAGCCCAATGGGCGGCGGCTTTAAGATCGAGAATCCGAACGCGACCAGCACCTGCGGATGCGGCGAAGGCGGCTGCAGTTGCGGGCATTAGAATCAGCATCACGTCGCTGAACTGTGCCATCCGGTCACGCTTCAGTTTCATGCGTGCCGCAAAGATGGCTTGCATTTCCTCGCCGAGACGGACATGATTCCGATCTGTTGGTGCGGGAATCCGGTGGCATATCACCTTGCGTTAGGTCAGAGGATAGCCATCTCCAACTTACGTCACCAAAAACACAAGGCAGACCAAGTCAATGGTCTGCCTTGACTTTTCCGAGCGAAAGATTCGGATTGCTTGGCAACTGCAATAGAGCGGAGTTGAGAATTATTTCAGGCGATTGAAAAGGAGCGGCAACTGGTCCGGTTGCCGCTCCAGGATAGGAGCCTTTGGCGCGAGACCCTCGTCAAGAAACTCGGCCAAAGGTGAAAGAGCAGGAACTAGTGAATCTTGGCTGGCGTCACCTTTTCCGAGGCATTCACCTTGTTCCCGGCAACGTGACATTTCTCGCACTTGACCTCTTTCACCAGATTGTGCGAGGGCCACGATTCGGTCAAGTTGTGCTTGAGCGCAAGAGGGTACACCAACCCGTGATCAAGTTGCACGGTTAGTTCCGCATCGTGACAGCCGATACAGGTGACCGTCTTGTGCGCGGGACCCTTCATCGCTTTATCGGCGTGGCAGTTGACGCACTGCGTCTTGCCGCCCGCGCGCGCGCCGTGCTCGGTGTTCTTGTAGACCATTTCGTGCAGATCTTTATGACAGTTGGCGCAAATCTGCTGGGTCTCGTGGACACCGTGTTGCGCGGAGAGTTGCAACTCTTGCACCTGCGGATGGCGGCGAATGCCGATGCCAAAGATGCCGAGCGCGGCAACCGACTTGTTACCCTGAACGTAGCCAATGTGACACGCCTGGCAAACATCGTTGGATGAAGTTAACGCTTTCGCGTTGAGGAACTCGTGCGATGCGATGTTCACGGTCCAATCCATGCCGTACTCGGTCATCGCGCCTTTGGCGGTATCACTCGTCGCGTCGTACTTGGTCCAGAGCTCTAGGACGTTGCCGGCTTGCTTCTGCTTGATTTGTGTCTTCCAGTGGCAGGTGGCGCAACTGTTGCCGATGTGGCACCGTTCGCAATCGTTGGCAACAAAGTTCTCGTCAACGATGTACTCTTTGCCGTCCGTGCCTTTCACTTTGATCTCCACGCGCGGCTTGCCGTCGGCGGTGAACTTGAGATCCTTGATCGTCGCGTGCTCGCTCTTGAGATACGCCTGATACTTGGCATCGGTATGGCACTTGAGGCACGCGTCCGCCGTGACGGTATAATAGTTGCGTGTCTTGGCTACGTCGGTATCCTTGACGCTAAAGCGCGCCCAACTGCCGTAGGTGCGCTTGGCGTTATGCGGCGGGGTCGGGCTAATACCGGTATGACACGCGGTACATTCGACTTTGCTGTGCTTGCCTGCCGCAAACGCCGTCGCGTTCACGAAGAGGGGAACACTTTCGTCGCCGACTTTCATCGTCAGGTCTTTGTTGCCGTGACATGTCAGACATTGCTCGCTGGCGGACTTGGTTGGCATCACGGTCGGTGGTGGCGCAGTCACCGTTGGCGGCACACGCGTGGCGGTGGGCGGCACCGGTGTCGCCGTCGGCGGTGGCTGGGTGGGTGGAACTGGAGTTGGCACTGGCGTTGGCGTGGGTGCGCAAGCCGCAACCACCACTGCGAACACCAACGTCAGACCAATGAACAGAAGATGCTTTTTCATTCGGGCAATCCTCCTTTGCCGGAGATGTTGTAAAACACAATCTTGATTGGCTTAGGGTGCATTGCCTATCGTTGCCAGGGTTGTCGCAGGAGCGTCCGGGACCGTCACACGGTAGTATCGGATCGTCGCCAGACTGCCAAGACATTACGACAAAGTTCATCAGAGCGACAGCATTGCTTGAATGCGGTGCGTGGACGCATCACCTCCTCTCAATATCTCGCATTCGCGCACCATCTAGTCGAACGGTCAGGTGAGTATTTTTTTCGAGATGGCGTTCATGGGTTCCTCCGTTTGGGATAGTGGGTTTGGTTATCCCCATCTTACACGGGGAACCCGTGAATGTCAACTAGCAATCAGGGAGAACTCTTACTTGGCAGTGTGGTAACCCTTGGCTCGCGCTTTCAACTCTGCATCGGTCTTTGGCGATGCTTTGCCCGCGCCGTGACAACTCTTGCACGCCCAATCGAGTGAGACTTGCGAGACGAGGAACTTGCCATCCGCCGAGAATTGCGCTGTGGCATCGGGATCAATCGCGAAGACGTGGACGCGGATGTCGCCCGCGAACTTGGCAGCGTCAACGGACGCGCTCGAGGCGATCATGCGCGGCATGTGGCAATCCACACAACCAACCTTCACTGCCAAGTGGGTGGGTGATTGATTGCGCGCCTCCTTAAAGTGGCAGTTCTCGCACAGGGTGCGGGTCGCCGGTTGATTTGCCTGGCGGAGTTGCACGACCCCCTTGTGTGGGTCGTGGCAGTCCACGCACTTGAGCGAGAGATGCTTGCTCTGATAAAACTCTTCGTACTGCTCGTGATGGTCAACAAACGGTCCGCTCTTGGCGTCAATCTTGGTGACATCGCCGCGGATGTGGCACGCGCCGCAGAGTTCCGCATCGCGCTCCACTTTCATGTCAACGCCGTACGGATTCGCGACGTGCAGACTGCCGGGGCCATGGCAGCGCTCGCACTTGATCCCCGGTTCTGACCAGGTGCCGACCATGCCCGGCAAGTTGTCCTGATTGCCGGTCGGCTTGTAGCCGGTCGTGTGGCAGGGCCCGCAGGTGTATTTGAGTTCCTTGACGCCCGCGCTGTACTTGGACCAGGCGGCGTCCTTGCCTGCCGCCGGGTTGGCAAAATTCCACTGGTTCAAATAGTTCGTATCGCTGACCACCGCGCCCGGTTTGTCGGTGATGATGTAACCCTTCTTGTCCACGAAGCGATACTTCCAGGCGTACCCGCCGATGACGTACGAGATGTCGTTCCAGGTGTAGCCATCCGGCAATTTCTCGATCTTGGTGAACGGCATCGTCGGGGCTTTGCCATCCACGACCTTGTTCAATTTGAACGCGTGTCCGGACTTGGCGTACTTGTCGGCGATTTCTTTGTGGCACGCGGTACACTTGTCTGCGCCGATGTAGGTTGCCACCGCGGCGGCGGCATCTTTGCCCGGCGCGCCATCTTTGCCGGCGGGACCAGCGGGACCAGCCGGACCGGCTGGACCTTGCGGACCAGTCGCCCCTGGCGCGCCGGCACAGCCAATCAAGAGCGTCAGTACGAGTAGACTGGCTGCAATGACGAGGACTTGCTTGTGATGCATCTCTGCATTCTCCTGACTAGAATTGTTCGAGCAGTGATTGAATGCGCGTTGATCCGGTAGAGTCGTTTCCCTCCTTTCGGTGGTAGTCCGCGCTGCTTGATTCCCTCGTCAGAACCATACGCAATTGACACCAGAGGTTGCCCTCACGCGAGCGCCCTAAACAAAACACCCTGATGTGGTGTGCGCAATGCAAAGCATACGCGCCGCATCAGGGCGTTAGAAATAGGCGTCAAGAACGTGAGTTGGCTTGATGCCTTCATCAGCATCCAGTTTACATGAGTATATTCTAATCTTGCGGCAACCGGCAGGGACATTTGCCCTGTCTATTCTATCACTTTGTCCGGACTCTTATTTGCCTGATTTTGTCTCGCGCGTTACAATACGGTCGTCTTCACGGAGCGTCCAGTGGTCGAGTTTTTTCAGACGAATCGGGATATTGTCTTTTTCGTATACGGTCTGGCGTTTTTCGTGTTAGGGCTAGCCGTCGCGTTGCAGTCGCGCAGACATAGCCGGATTGCGCTCGCGCGGCATTTGTGGTTGCTCGCAACCTTTGGCATTGTGCACGGTGTCTATGAATGGGGCGCTGTCTTCATCCCGATTCAGCAAACCTATTCTGATCTCGCGGCGGTGAATATCCTCTATCTGATTCGGCTCGCGCTAGAGACCGTATCTTTCTTCGCCTTGTTTCAGTTTGGCGTCGAGTTGTTAGCGGAGGGACCCCGCGCCCGCTACCTACGCTTCTTGCCCATCGTTCTGCTGGGGTTGTGGGGCGCGGCAATTTCGATTATTTGGGCAATGGGCGACCTGCCGTTCGCCGCGTGGCGCGACATTGGCGACATCTTCGCGCGCTATTTGCTCGGAATGCCCGGCGCATCCTTCGCTGCAGTAGGCTTGGGGCACCAAGCGCGCCAGGTCAATCGAATGGATTTGCCACGCATCGCGCGCTATTTTCGCGGCGCGGCGTGGGTATTCGCCGCGTACGCGCTGTCCAGCGCGGTGGTACCCCGCGCCGATTTTTTCCCGGCATCGGCGCTGAATTACGATTTTCTTCTCCAAACCATTGGCGTCCCCGCCGCGATTTTTCGCGCGGCCTGCGGCACGCTGATTGCCTATCTCATCATTCGCGGTATGGAAATCTTTGATGTCGAGACCGACCGCCTGCTGGAAGAAGCGGCGCAGGCGCGCGCGGTGGCGGAAGACCGCGAACGCATCGGACGCGAATTGCACGACAGCATCATTCAATCGCTCTACGCCGCCGGCCTAACTCTGGAAGATGCCGCGCTGACGATTGACGAGGATGCGGCGCGCGCGAAGGTTCGGGTGAACGAAGTGATCCACGCGCTGGATCGAACGATTCGCGATATTCGGACGTACATTCTGGATTTGCGTCACGCGCGCGAGAGTGGCGATTGGGAAACTGATTTAGAGGAATTGATTCGCGCGTTTCGACTGCAGACTTTGATTGACGCCGATTTCTTGGTGGAGGGGGACGCGTTCCCATTGGCGAACGGCGCGGGGAAGCAAATTCTGACTATCGCGCGCGAGGCGCTGACGAATGTTGCCAAGCACGCCCGGGCTACTCGGGTCAGGGCGCGTCTGGTGTACCAGTCCGCGCACATAGAGTTGGAAATTTCCGACAACGGAATCGGTTTCGCGTGGGAGGAGATTCTGTCCGTCGCTGAACCAGGCGAACATCAAGGGCTGCGGAATATGCAAGAGCGGGCGGAGTTGATCGGCGCGCGGTTGTCCATCGAATCGGCACCGCAACGCGGCACGACCGTTCGCCTGATCCTGCGTAACGGTACGCATGGATCGAGGAACACCTCATGTCGCTCAGAATCATCTTGGTAGACGATCACGAAGTCGTACGCATTGGGCTGAAGACGCTGCTGGCGCGCCATCCTCAGTTCGAAATCATTGACGAAGCAGGGAGCGCGAGCGAAGCGGTCGAAAAGACGCTGCGCCTCAAACCGGAGATTGTGGTGATGGACATTCGCCTCCCCGGCAAGAGTGGTATCGAGGCGTGCCGCGAGATTGCCGCCGCGCAGCCGGAAACCAAAGTCCTGATGCTCACGTCGTACGCCCAAGACGACATGCTGTTCGACGCGATCGCGGCGGGCGCAGCGGGCTATGTTCTCAAACAAATCGGTAGCGGCGAACTGGTGCGCGCCTTGGAGACCGTCGGCCGCGGCGAATCGTTAGTGGACCCGGCGCTCATGCAAAAGGTGTTTGCCAGAGTGCGCGAAGCGGAACGCCGCGCGGAGGGCAATGCCTTTGCGAACCTGAACAAACAGGAACTGAAAATTCTCGCGCTCATCGCGGAAGGCAAGACGAACCGCGAGATCGCGGCGCGGGTTTTCCTGAGCGAAAAAACGGTGCGCAATTACGTCAGCGCGATGCTCGACAAACTGAGTCTCTCGTCGCGCGCGCAAGCCGCCGCGTATGCGGTGCAGCATCGCATTCGGGATCATCTAGCGACGGAATGAAGGGACCGGTCTGCTCATCCCACGTTTGACTCGCGCGCCGCTGTGCGCTACAATGCCGTCGAAATGGACAAGGAGCAAAAGACATGGGACTCAGAGAACAACTCGCCGAGGATTTGAAAGCGGCGATGAGAGCAAAAGACGCAAACCGGATCAATGCGATTCGAACACTAAAAGCCGCGCTCGCGAATTTCGAACTCGCGCGCACCGACCCAGCCAACAAGGACGCCAGCAAGCCAATCACCGAAGCCGATCTCCTCGGCGTCGTCGAAAAGCAGGTGAAACAGCGGCGCGAGTCAATTGAACTGTTCAAGCAGGGCAACCGCCTCGATCTGGTGGAAAAGGAGACGGCGGAACTTGTCGCGCTCGAAGCGTACATGCCCCAGCAACTGTCGCGCGATGAAATCAAAGCCGAAGTTGAAGGCATCATCGCCGCACTGGGAACGAAAGAGTTTCCCAAAGTGATGCGCCAAGCCGCGACGCAACTGAAAGGGCGCGCGGATGGGCGAATCGTCAACGCGGTGGTCAAAGAGTTGACCGGCTGATCGTCCCTCCGTTCCGCCGGAAGCGTTAAGAATTCAATAGAGTTGGGGTTTTGCAGCCCAACCCCCTTGACAGTTGTTGCTCCATTCGACTATACTCGCGCCCATTCAATCGTCCACTTGCCACCGGCGCCGTGATGATTCCGGCGCTAATTTTTTTGTGGATGTCAAAGGAGAGATATGATGCCTCGGTTCTCATCGCGCGGGTTTGTCGTCCTCTCGCTCGCGCTGTTAGCGCTCCTTGCCTCAGCGACCTACTCCGCGGCGCAAGGTCCGCAAATCACGAACGTGCTCGTCGCCCAGGTCTTGGGCAATCAAATGGGCAAGTACGTGGCGGGCAAAGACACCGTGATCGTCGCGCTGTTGGACCAGCCCACGGCGGCTGATCCAGCCACCCAGCAAGTCATCGTCAAATTGGGCGCCGATACGGTGACCACGTTGCCACCGACGAGTCTGCCAAACTTCCCCAACGCCCTGTTCTTCCTCTGCCCTACCCGCGCCGCGTGCGGCGATTGGAAAGCCGGCGACTATACCTTCGAGGTCACGGTTGGCGCGGCGACGAGTACGGCGACCGCCAAGTTCCAGGATCGCAGCGGGCTGTCCGTCATCTTGTTGCCGATCAAAGCCAACTACGGTCCCGGCGATATTCGCAGCACCGCCGGCGCGTGGAAAGACTTGCTCGACTTTACCAAGTTGGTTTATCCCATTGCGCCAGCCAAGTGGAAAGTGAAAATGGGGCACGAGATTGACGCCTCCGGCGAGCAGTACAACACCATGACGCCCGAGGGGCGCCAGGCGCTGACCCTCCTGGTCATTAATGCGGCGCAACAGCGCGCGTGCTTTGAGCGGCCGCGCCCCACGGACATTAACTGCTACGATTCGATTTCCGGTTTCGTCAAGGATCGGCTGGGACCGGGCGGAACCCTGCAGGGCTTTGCCTACAAACACCTCAAGACCAACATCAACGTCGAATCGGATGCCGATGCCGCGGCGACCGTCGCGCACGAAATCGGTCACCTCCTCGACCTGGGTGACGAGTATCAGGGCGGCGCATACAACTGCCCGGTCAACCCGCCGCCGGCGACTTATGTGGGCAAGGACTTTACCAATCCAGAGAATCAAAACTATAGCTGCAAAGAATCAAAGTCCGCCGAACCGCCGCAAGGATTCACCGGCTCCGCCGTCCTGGCAAACGTGGACTTGCCCATTGACCTGAGCGGGCGCGGGCCACTGCCCGACATGACGACTTTTATGGGCAACGGGCCCAAGCAAGAGGGCTTTTGGATCACCCCCGCGAATTGGAGCGCGCTCTTCGATGCGTTGGACCCGGCGAAGAAAATCGCCGCCGCAGTCAGCAAGCACGCCGCGCCGGCGCAGGCCACGCAAAAGCGCTGGATCTTTGCGATGGGCAGTATCAGCAAGGACGACAAGGTCATGGTCTTGCCGTGGTACTCCTTTATGGATACGCACGACCACAAAGATTCGGTCGGCTCAGTCTACTCCTTGCGGTCGGTTGACGCGGCGGGCAAGACGCTCGCGACCGACGAGTTAGAGGTCGAATTTGGTGGGCTGGATAGCACCGGTGAGGCAGACATTTCGTTCTTCGAGATTTCAGTCCCCTATCCCGATGGCACCACGGCGTTCCAGATCGTCAAGGGGGACAAGGTGCTGAAAGAGATCACAGTCAGCGCGAACGCGCCGACCGTGCAAATTGTCGCGCCCAAAGCCGGTGAGATGCTGGACAAGGCGTACACCTTCAAGTGGCAAGCCAGCGACAAGGACGGCGACAAACTGTACTACTCGGTTGACTATAGCGTTGACGGGGAAGATTGGATCTCGCTCGTCACCGACACCGACAAGACCGAGGTGACGGTTGACCTGAGCGATCTGCCCGGCAATGACAAACCGACGGCGCGCATTCTGGTCAGCGCGACCGATGGCGTGAACGCCACCGACGTGGAAAGCGAGATGTTCTCCGTTGCGCCGCGCGCGCCGGTGGCTGCCATTGATCTGCCTGCAGCGAACACTGCTTACAAGGTCGGCGCGATGGTGACGCTCCAGGGCAATGCGTACGATTATCAAGACGAGGAGATTACCGAAGACGACGCCCTGGTGTGGAGTTCCGATCTTCAGGGCGAGTTGGGCAAGGGGGAGACGCTGAACCTGACCAACCTCAAACCCGGCGCGCACGTCATCACGTTGAAAGCGACCAACCGCTTCAAGTTGAGCGGCACCGATTCGGTGACCATCTATGTTGGCGTCACTCCGCCGCCCCCAACGGCGACACCTACCAAAACTCCGTAGAAGCTGTTAATACCTTCGCCAAACTCAAAAGACGATCCGCGAATAACGCGAATTGAAAACACATCTAGCGAAGATTCGCGTGATTCGCGGACAAAAAGATGAGTGAAAACGAATTGGCGAGGGTGTTAGGCTGTAGGACAGATTTGCGAATCTGTCCTACAGCCAATACGGTTTATTTAAGGA
>DHFK01000090.1 GCA_002400365.1 Anaerolineales bacterium UBA4826
AAGATCGGCGCGGACGGCGTGCGTGAGGAGATGGGCAAGAACGAAATCCCGGTGAACGCTGTCGCCAAGATGATGCAACTGATTACGTTACCGCCCAACGCCTTCGGGGAACTGAGGGAACTCTTGGGAGATATTGCGATTGCGACGGAGGGCTTGGAGGAATTAGAGGCGCTTGCTACGTACCTCGGTGAGTCGGGCGTGCCAAGTACCAATTACCAATTTGACTTTGCGATGGTGCGCGGACTGGCGTATTACACGGGACCGATCTACGAAACGATCGTCACCGAACCCAAGATCGGCTCGCTCACCGGCGGCGGACGCTACGACGAACTCATCGGCTTGTTCACATCCAAATCCATCCCGACGACAGGNNGGCGCATCTATTCGCATCGCGAACGAACTGCGCGCGGCAGGCATCAACGCCGAACTTGCGCTCGACGCGGAGGGACTCGGCAAGCAACTGAAATACGCGGCAGCCAAGTCCATTCCCTTCACCGTCATCATCGGTCCCGACGAAAACGCCGCGCAGAAAGCGACGCTGCGCGATTTGGGAACGGGGGAGCAGGTGCTGGTTGCACAGAGTGAGTTGGCAGATGACGTAAAACGTAAAGCGTAAACCCGGATTCGCGAGTTGTTCTTTACGTTTTACGTTTCACGATTTGCCTAACCGCGTCAATCATGTTAAAATGTAATTGCCCAATGCAAGACGTGTGGGCTTTATGGTGGCCATAGCTCAATGGTAGAGCGTCTGACTGTGGATCAGAAGGCTGCGGGTTCGAAACCCGTTGGCCACCCCTTTCAATTTCAGATTGCAGATTTATGATTTTAGATTTCTTCAATCTGAAATCGAAAATCTGAAANNGTGCCGATGATGCCGTACGGCAAAAAGAGCACCAGCACGACGTAGACCAGCCCCAACAGAAAACTCGACGCTTCGCCAAAAAATCGGTCGAGAAAGAATTGCATCAGGCGATACGCCGCCGCGCCGACGAGCGCGCCGCTGAGCGTCCCCACTCCGCCGATGAGAATCATCAGCAGCGCGCCCACCGTGTAGCCCAAGCCGGCAACCGTCGGACTGACAATCGGTTGATAGAGCGTGTGCAACGTGCCAGCGAGCGCCGCCGTGATGCTCGACACGATCAGCGCCGCCAGTTTGAAGTAGAACGTGCTATAGCCGAGCATCTTGGCGCGGTTTTCATTTTCGCGAATCGCTACACAGACGCGTCCGGTTGGCGAATTGACAAACCGTTGATAGAAAAAGTACGCCGCGGCGGCGCACGCGAGCGCAACAAAGTAAAACGTCAACCGCTGATCCGCCGGATTCAGAAAACTGGGCTTGGGGATGTTCTGCAGACCCACGTCTCCGCCGGCGTACGGGTTGAGTTCGTGCGACTGTATCACAATGTCGAACACAGAGGCAAAGCCAAGCGTCACCAGCGCAAAAGTGATTCCCTTGACGCGCGGCAAAACGATGCTGAACAAGAGCGCCTGCACGACCCCCACCCCGACAACCAGCGCGAGCGTCTGCGGCAATGGCAAATTCAGACTCTTGAGCGCGATGCCGGCAGCGTACGCGCCGACGCCAAAAAACATCGCGTGTCCGAAGGAGAGCAAACCGGTGACGCCGAGCAACAGATCGTAACTCAGCGCGTAGATGCCGAGAATGAACACTTCGATGAAAAGACCTTGATAGAACTTGGAGTTGCCGGATTGACTGGCGAACACGCCGGCGATGGACTGCCCATCCAAAAGCGCGACGACGAACGGAAAGAGCGCGAGCAGACTCAGGACGATCAGCGCCGGGAAATTCGCTTGGATGACTGAACCTCTCAAAGGTTTGGCTGTCATCGTTTACTCCTTCCGTCCAAAGAGTCCCTGCGGCATCACCAGCAGAATGATGACCATCAACAAAAGTGTCGAAGCGGGCACCAGCGGAGGCGTCGGCTTGAACGGCTCAGCCAGGAACGGAAGTTGTATGCCGATTTGCCCGTACTTGACGATGAACTGCTGGAGCAACCCGACGAGCAGCGAGCCGGCTGCCGCGCCCGGAAAACTGGTGAGACCGCCGAGCGCGAGCGCGATCAACGCGGAGAGCAATAGACTTTCGCCCATACTATCGGAGACCCCCATGAACGGTCCCGCCAGCACCCCGCCGAGCGCGGCGAGTCCGACGCCAAGCGCGAAGACCACGGTGAACACGCGGCGCACGTTCGTCCCCAGCGCCTCGACCATCTCGCGATCCTGAACTCCCGCGCGAATGACCATCCCGATCCGCGAGCGTTGCAACAACAGCCACACGACGATCAAGACGATCACGCCGACCAAGATCACGAAGATTTCGTTGTAGGTGCGGATGCGACTGCCCATGAAGGAAATCGTCGAGCATTGGTTCGCCAGCCAATCGCCGATGTTTTGCGCGGGGCAACCGGGTCCCGTGCCGTTGAACAGCGCCGGCTTGGGCATGGACGTCTGCGAACGACCAAAGATCGCGATGATGACTTCACGCCCAATCACGCCCAGCCCCAGCGTGAGCATCAGTTGATAGATCGGACGCGCGTACAGCGGACGAATCAGCGATACTTCCATCAGCGCGCCCAGCCCCGCGCCGGCAAACGTCGCGACGATCACCGCGACGAAGAATCGCCAGGTCGTTCCGACGTCCATAAGTAACTGCGTCAGCGCTGCGCTCGACGCGTTGATAACTAGACCGAGAATCATCAGAACCAAAGCGACGCCGACAGCCATCCTTGGGAACCGCGTCTTGGCGACGGCACGCGTTCGCCGGGCAAACGCGGCGAGACTGAGGGCGATCAACCCGCCGCCCAGCAACGCGCCGGCAATTCCAACGGCAAGCGAATTCGCATCCACTTGCACCGGCTCGGGCAAAATCAATCTGCCCGTGTCGAGTTGAACGCTATAGACGACCGGGCTCTTGTCGTACACCATCGGGTCCCAGGCAGTAATCGGAAAACGCGGCAAGCCGACAAACAGGAGAAGCAATCCGAGAATCAACGCAACCCAGGGCAGCAATCGAAGAATGGTGTGCGACAGACGCATTTTCGCCAACAGATATTCGCACGCCGGCAGTAGAACCAAACCTGCGGCGATCAAAGCGATCGGCGGTGTAATGTCCACTGCGGTGTCTGGGCGTACGTAGACCGTCCAGCCAATGTATGCGCCGATCATGAACAAGGTTCCGTGCGCCAAGTTGAGCACGTCCATCAAGCCGAAGATGAGCGAGAAACCGGACGCGACCAGAAATGTCACCGCGGCGACGGCAAGTCCGCGCAGCATGGTGATTACCCAATCCTGGGTCTCCATTCCCTGCATCGCGACGAGAAAGAATACGACCAGTGCGGTTAAGGTAATCGCCTGCGTGCGATTTCGGCGAAGTGTATTGATCGCAATATCCATGCTGTGCACTCCTGGAATGTATCCTACGTTATGCCGCGCCCAAATAACGCTGGATCGTTTCCCTGTCCTTGAGCAAGTCCGCCATCAAACCACCCTGGACCGATCGTCCTTCTTCAATGATGACATAGTATTTTGCCAGTTGGCTCGCCACCGCAAAATTCTGTTCGACCAAAATAACGGTGGTCTCCTCGGACAGGCGCTGAATCGCCTCCATCATCTGCTCGACGAGCACCGGCGCAAGTCCCTCGCTCGGCTCGTCAATCAACAACAGCCGGTTATCGGCGACGAGCGCGCGCGCGATCGCCAGCATTTGCTGCTGCCCGCCGGAGAGTTGCTGCCCGCGCAATTTGATGAGTCGTTTCAAATCGGGGAATAGTCCAAAGATGAAATCCTGATGGCGCGCGAGGTCGCCCGGCTTGCGCTCGGCGATGCGCAGGTTCTCCTCCACGCTCAGGTCGCGGAAAACCGCGCGATAATCCGGCACAAAGCCGATACCCAGCGAAGCAATCTCGTATGTGCGGCGTCCCTGGATCTCCTCGCCGTCCAAGATCACCTGACCTTGTCGCGGCGGCGTGATGCCCAAAATGGATTTGAGCGTGGTCGTCTTGCCCGCGCCGTTGCGTCCCAGCAAGGTCGTGATGGATCCTTTCGGGACTTGGACCGTCACGCCCTGCAAGATGTGGAATTGACCGATGAAGGTATGAATATCGCGAACCTCTAGGAGATTGTCCGCCGGCTTTACCATTGCATCCCTCCCAGATAGGCGCTCTGCACCGTCTTGTTCGCCGCGATCTCTGCCGGCGTGCCTTCCGCAAGTATCGCGCCCTGGTGCATCACGGTAATCACCATCGAAGCGTGCATGACGACGCTCATGTTGTGCTCGACGAGGACGATGGTCTTGTTCCCGTCTTTCTGCACTTTTTGAATCAAGGCGATGAACTCAGGCACTTGCTCACCCGCCATGCCGGCGGTCGGCTCGTCGAGGAGCAGTACTTCGGGATCGGCGGCGAGGATCATGCCGAGTTCCAGTTTGCGCTGGTCACCGTGCGGAAGACTGCGCGCGATCATCGTGGCGCGTTCGCTCAAACCGACTTGCTGAATGACTGCCCACGTTCGCTCCTCGTATTGCTTGAAATCGCCGGCGCGATTCAGCATCTTGAAATTGTCGCGCCCGAGCGCCTGACACGCCAGGCGGATGTTCTCAAACGCCGTGAGGTTGGGAAAGATATTCGTGATCTGGAACGATCGCCCCATACCGAGGTGCGCGATGCGTTGCACCGGCACGTGTGTAATGTCGCGTCCTCTAAAGATCACGGTCCCGCTCGTCGGGTCGAGTGTGCGACTCAGCAGGTTGAACAACGTCGTCTTACCCGCGCCGTTGGGACCAATGATCGAATGGAACGTGCCGGCGCGAATCTTGAGATCCACGTCGTCCACCGCGACGAGTCCGCCGAACTCTTTGCGTAGTTTGCGCGCTTCGAGGATCGCATCAGGCATTCGTTTTACTCCGAAGGTGCGACGCGCCTGGGAGGTGCGTCGCACCTAGCCAACCACACTACTATTTACCAGACAACGATCCGTACGGCAACTTGCCGCAGCGACTCTTGAGCGCTTCGGGCAGCAAGCAGGGTGGTTCGGGGCGCGTGGTCTGAACGAGTTCAAAGAATTTGGCATCTTTGTCGGTCACGTTCAGGAACTTGATGATGTACATGTCCTGAATCGCCACGTGATCCTCAGGGCGGATGACCACCTTGCCCTTGGGTCCATTGAACTCCATGCCTTCGAACGCCTTGATGAGCACGTCAGAGTCGGTCTTGCCGCCGGTCTTTTTCAGTCCTTCGACCAGCATGATCGCCGCGTTCATTCCATCCGCATCGAACAGATCGGGCGGAGACTTGAAGCGCGCGACGACTTCCTTCGTCAGCCAATCGTTGATCGCGTTCTTGGGCAGCGTGTAGTGGTACAGGATACCGCTGGTCTGTCCGACGGCGGTCGCGTAAAAGATCGGCACGGTCGCATTGTCCGCCACGGACGAACCCATTGCCATCTTTTCGTTCACGCCCAGGTCTCTCGCGGCTTGGTTGATCGAGACAAAGCCCGCGCCGGCCCAGGTCACGATCCACGCATCCGCGCCGGATTTCAGGATCTTCTCCACGTACGGCGTGAACTCTTTGGTATCCAGCGGCGCAAAGATGTCGTCGGTCACGAACGTGCCGCCTAACTTGGTGCAGGCATCGCGCGCGGACGCCGCGCCGCCACGCCCGAACGAATAGTCGGGCGCGATCTGGACGAATTTCTTGTACTTGGTCGTCAGGTACTGGCAGAGGTTGATGTAATCCTGGTAGTTGTTGCGGCTGACGCGGAAGGTGTACTCGTTAAAGTCTTTGCCGGTGATGTCGTTCGCCGCGGCTGGCGCGACAATGAGCACCTTCTTGTTGTCTTTCGCCAGTCCTTGCAAGGTCGCCGTTGCCCCTGAACTGACGCTTCCAACCAGGATGTCCACCTTGTCAACTTCGATCAACTGCCGCGCGGCCGTGCCGCTTGTGGTGGGATCGCTCTTGTCGTCTT
This sequence comes from Anaerolineales bacterium UBA4826, assembly GCA_002400365.1. Classification (GTDB taxonomy): domain Bacteria; phylum Chloroflexota; class Anaerolineae; order UBA4142; family UBA4142; genus UBA4142. The sequence goes on from DHFK01000090.1 coordinate 5,983, forward strand.
TGTCAATCACCTGAATCGAGCAATCGCCGACCTTGAACACGCCCTCTTTCGCCGGCGCGCCGGCAAGGTACTCTAGCCCAAGCAAGAACGAGCGTTTTTGCCACGTGCCATACGAAGCGAGCGCGCCGGAATAGTCGCCGATCAATCCGACTTTGATCGTCTTGTCGCATTTGAGCGCGGCGGGCTTTGGCGCTTCCGTTGGCTTTGGCGCTTCCGTTGGCTTGGGCGCTTCAGTGGGTTTGGGTGCTTCCGTGGGCTTGGGCGCCTCGGTTGGTTTGGGCGCTTCCGTCGGCTTGGGCGCCGCGGTCGGCGGCGCCGCAGTGGGCACGGGCGTCGGCGCGGGCGCGCATGCCGCGACGACGGCAAGAGTCGCGATCAACGCGACGGCGAGCAAAACGTACTTTTTCATTTCTCCTCCTCCGGGAATTCAATTTCGGATTTTGGATTTCAGATTGCAGATTTAGGTCTTCAACCCGAAATCACGCTTTTGACTTTACACTTTTGGCTTTTTACTTTTCCGCCCCTCCTTTCACTCGACTCATTCGGTCTTGGCGTCAGGGTGATATGAAACTGCTTCGCCATCTGCGATTGTCTCGCCACGCTGATTCGCGCAGACGGTCTTTTGAGTGACGATCCCTTTATCGGAACGAATGGCAGTGATCTCGACAGTCGCCGTGATCGTATCACCCAGGAATACTGGCTTGAGAAATTTGATTGACTGGCTCATGTACACCGATCCGTTCCCCGGCAACTTGTTTCCGATCGCCGCTGAGATCACGCCGAACGTGAATGCGCCGTGCGCGATGCGCGCGCCAAAGCGCGTTTGCTTGGCGTACGCTTCGTCAAGATGGATCGGATTCTTGTCGCCGATGAGATCGGAGAACGCGATCACATCATGCTCAGTAACCGTTTTGCTGAACGATGCCGTTTGTCCAACTGAAAAGCGCGCCACGCGTTCCCTCCTATTTCGACAACCGCAAATGCTCGACCAGCATCGCCGCAAACACGTCGGGCTTTTCGACGAACGGCGTGTGCCCGGTGTCCGCCATCACTTTTTCCCAATACGCGCCGCCGTTCGCTTTGTATTGTTCCAGCACCTTGCGCGTCTGCGAAACCATCGGTTGCGGCGGGCAGACTGCATCGCCGGGCCAGCCGGGCACGAAACCCAATTTACCGAGTGTGCCGAGATCGAAGAACGAGTTGTCGGACACGATTTGATCGTCCGAGCCGCGCACCCACAGAATCGGCGGCTTTGGACTTGACGCGATAAATTGCTTGACGCTATCGCCCACGTACTTTGGCGACGACGCATTGATCGGTCCGAATTTGCCGGGCGCGACGTTGGGCCAATTCGGCGATGGAACGAAATCGCCCGGATATTTGTCGGGTCCGATTTTCTCCGTAAGCAACGACGAAAGCAAATCTTCTTCGCGCGCTGGCTTGAACGGCGGCTTCCAGTAGAACGAGTTCATCACGACGCGCGGCGATGCTTGCGGATTATCGCTGCTGCGATCCTTCGCCGCGATCAATCTTGGGAATTCGGGGTTGACCACGCCGCCACCCGATCCGGCGAAATCCTCCGCGCTCGGTGTGCCGTCCGCATCCTTCGTCCCGCCAAATCCGTACGGCGATCCAGGGTCAACAAGCGTCACGGATGCGACTGCGCTGCCTGCCATCGGCGCGAGCGTGAACAGCAACATCCCGCCGAGCGAATGACCGACGAGGTGATATTTCTTCAAGCCCAGCGTTTGCGTGAGCGCGAGAATATCATCCGCCCAGTCGTACAAGCCGCGCGTCGCGTCGATCAGTTTGTCTTCCGTGTCGCCGTAGCCGCGCAAGTCCGGCGCGATGCCGCAAAACTGCGGCGGCAGTTTGAGCATCACCTCTTCCCAAAACGTTGACGACGACGCGTTGCCGTGAATGAAAATCACCGGCGTCGCGCTCTCCGCGCCGCTGAACAGAGCGTGCATCTTGAGACGCGGCGTGTCAATCATTTTTGACGTGATACCTGGTAGAGTTGGAACGGTAGACATTTGTCCCCCTTTGCGATTTCAGATCTCGAATTTCAGATTGCAGATTGCGGAAAATCCGAAATCTGAAATTTGAAATCTGAGATCAAGAATACTTTTCCTTCAGTTCCCGCTTGAGAATCTTTCCCGCCGATGAAATCGGCAACGCGTCAACAAACACAACTGACTTTGGTACTTTGTATCCCGCCAGGTTCGCGCGGCAATGATCGAGCAATTGTTGTTCGGTCGCTTGCGTCCCAGGTTTCAGCACGACGAACGCTTTGCCGACCTCGCCCCATTTCGCGTCCGGCACGCCGACGACCGCGCACATGTGAACGGCGGGATGCTGATACAATACCTTTTCGATTTCGACCGGGTAGACATTCTCGCCGCCGCTGAGGAACATATCCTTCTTGCGGTCAACGATGTAGAAATACCGCTCTTCGTCGTACTTGGCGAGGTCGCCGGTGTGAAACCAACCATCCGCATCCACTGCCGCCGCGCTCGCTTGTGGATTGTTGAAGTAGCCAGAGCAGTACGACGGTCCTTTCAAAGCCAATTCGCCGATTTGATTAGCTCCCAGCGGATGGTTGTCGTCGTCCACGACGCGCGCATCCACGAAAAAGTTGGGTCGCCCAATCGAGCCGGCTTTGCGAATCGCGTCTTCGGGCGCGAGCGCGAAGATGCCGGGACCGAACTCGGTCATGCCGAAACCCTGCTTGAATCGAATGTTCTTTTCCTTCGTGTACTTTTCGACGAGCGGCACGGGCAGCGGCGCGCCGCCGCTCGTGCAAAAGCGCAGCGACGATAGATTCGCTTGCGCCCAGTTCGGCGCTTGCGTCATCATCTGGTACTGCGCCGGCACGCCGCCGAAAATCGTGACACGTTCGCGCTCGATCAGCGTCAGCACTAGCGCAGGATCGAACTGGCGCAGCAAAATGGTCGTGCCGCCGAAAACCACCTGCGGCAGCGTGTAAACAAACAGACCGCCGGTGTGGAACATCGGAAAAACGTTGAGGTAAACGTCGTTGTGCGTGACGTCGTGAATCACGGTGTTCAGCGTGTTCCACGCGATCATACGGTGCGACACCTGCGCGGCTTTGGGCAAACCCGTCGTCCCGCCGGTAAGAATGAGCGCGGCGATGTCTTCCGCTTCGAGCGATTCGCACGTGACGGGGGTCGGCGCGCCACTCTGCAACACAGTCTCGAAATGCTGACTTGACGCAATCCCCGCACCTTCGATGTGCAGGTAAGTGCGTATTGCGTAGTGCGTATTGCGTGTGGCGCTTTCGAGATCGGCGACGCTCTGCTTGAAATCATCGGAGTAGATCATCACCTTGGGCGTTGTGTTCTCGACGATGCCCTGCACCTCGCGCCAGTGCAACCGCCAGTTGAGCGCGGTGTGAATCGCGCCGAGTTTCGCGCACGCAAAAAAGCAATCGAGGTGCTCAACGCCATCGCGCGCAAGAATTGCAACACGATCACCCTTGCCGATGCCAATGCTCTTGAAATAGTTCGCCAACTTGTTCGCGCGCTCGTTCATCTGCCGATACGTGAACCGCCATTCGGGACTCTTGCCGTAATCAATGATTGCCAGTTTGTCCGGCGAATAGATTGCGCGACGACCGAGATAGTCACCAATGTACATTTTTGCCCCGTATTGCGTGTTGCGTGTTCCGTTACGGAATACGCATCATGCATCACGCTTCAAGAAATCGTCCATCGCCAAACAGATGCCGCCATCGCCATTCCGCCGCCGGTCGCACAGAATACGATGTTGTCACCCGGCTTCGGACCTTTGCCGCGTTCCAGCGCATCGTCGAGCGCGGCGGGAATGCACGCCGAGCCGAGATAGCCCCACTTGTCCATGATCCAATGCGTCTTGTTCATCGGCTGACCCAGGTTCTGCATCACGTACTCGATGGTGCGCAGATTGAGTTGCGTGAACAGAAAGAAGGCAATGTCATCGAGCGTCAACCCGGCTTTGCGCACCACCTCGCGCACGAGGGGCGGCCAGTTTTCGCTGTTGAACGTCTTGGGAAACTTTTTGACGAATTGCACGCGCGGCTTGCCCAGCGCGCTCACCACCTCCGGCGTGGCGGGACGATAGGTGCCGCCGGTATAGATGCCGAGCGCGTCGTGGTATTCGCCGCGCGCCGTCAACTTGCCGCTGAGATAGCCAGGTTCATTGCCCGCTCGCACGACGACGGCGGCGGCGCCATCCGCAAACAGCGTTGCCGTGTACTTGTCGTGCCAATCGAGAAACTTGGTCATCCCGTATCCGCCCGCGACCAAGATGTGCTTGAAATCAGAATCGGTGGCAATGTAGCGGGCTGCCATGTCCAAGCCCGTGACCCACGCCGCGCACGCGCAGTTGATGTCGTACGCGCCCGCATTCGCCGCGCCCAGTTTCGCTTGCACGACTGATGCTGTTGCCGGCGAGAGATAATCCGGCGTGTCAGTTGCGACGATGATCAAATCGAGATTGGTTGATTGGAGATTGGCGCGTTCTAGCGCTTGCTTCGAAGCCGCGACAATCATATCCGATGTCGTCTCATCGTCCGCCATCACGTGCCGCTCGCGGATGCCGACGTTTTCGATGAGCCAAGCATCCACATCTTCGCCAAGGATTTGGTTCAAGTCCTGATTGGTCACCAGTTTTTCTGGAATGCAGCGACCAGTGGAAACGATCTGGGCAAATCGCATTTCACGTCTCACGCATCACGCATCACGCATCACGCACCACACATCACGATTTCAAAAACTCAATCAACGCCTCAGCAGTCGCCTGCGGATCTTCAATCGGGAAAATATGCCCCGCGTTCGGAATGATCTTGATTTGCGCGCCCGCGATTTTTTGCGCCATCAACTCGGCGTTGCCCGGCGGCACAACCTTGTCATGCTCGCCGAACAGAATCAGCGTCGGCACTTTGATCGCACGCATCCGCGCGTCCACGATTTCATCGGTGTAAGCCATGGTTCCCGCGCCGGCGGCGACTTGGGCGGCGTACTGCGCGGGCGGCACTGGATTCGTAAAGCGATATTGCATCAACTCTTGCGCGACATCGGGTTGGCGCTCCGCGAAGCCGGGCGCGCACGCAATCGCAATGCCGCGCTTGACCAACTCGGCGGGATCGCCAGAACGGTCGGTCAAGACCTTCATCGCTGCAGGTGTGATCGGAACGACTTTAGTTCCTCCGAAATTCGTGCTCGCCAAAATCAGTTTGCCGATCAAATCGGGGCGCGTGACGACCAACTCTTGCGCGATGTACCCACCGAGCGAATGTCCCATCACATACGCGTTCTTGATCTGGAGCGCATCAAGCAAGCCGATCGTGTCCGCCGCCATCATCGGCACGTTGTACGGTCCGTCCGGCTTGTCGCTTTCGCCCGCGCCGCGATTGTCGAAGGTGATGACCTGGAAATGCTCCGCGAGATCAGGCGCCACTTTGTGCCAGAACCATTTGCCATAGCCGACGCCGGTGATGAAAACGAGCGGACGTCCCGCGCCGGTGATTCCGTACGCGAGGTTGATTCCATTTACATTCACGGTTGGCATTGCGCGCCTCCTTGTCCGGGAGCACAGCAGCGTGCGACTAGATGCGCGTCGCGCGGTCTTTCCAGTACGGCTCACGCATCACGCGCTTGAGTGTCTTGCCGGTCACGCTGCGCGGAAAATCGTCCATCAGCACGACCCCGGCGACTTGCTGGTAGCGCGCCTCCACGCGCGCATTGATCCAATCCCGCAGTTCCTCCGCCGTCGCCGCGCCCGGTTGACGCAAAATCGCCGCCGCCATCGGCGACTCGCCCCATTTTTCGCTGGGGACGCCAAAGACCGCCGCCTCCCGGACTGCCGGATGCTGCACGATGATCTCCTCGATGTCGCGCGGGTAAACGTTGACTCCGCCAGAGATGATCATATCTTTCTGCCGATCCACCAAATAGACGAAACCCTCTTCGTCCATATAACCGAGATCGCCGCTATGCAGCCAGCCATCCACAATCGCCTTCTGCGTCAGTTCCGGGCGTTTGTAGTAGCCCGCCATCATCATCGGGCCGCGCCCGACGATCTCGCCGACTTGACCTGCCGGCGCCGGCTTGCCCTGCTCGTCCAGTATCTTCATCTCGAAAAAGGGAGGCGGGATACCGACCGACAACGGTTTGGTCGCGTAATGCGTCTTGTCCAGGATGGTCATCACGCCGCCTTCGGTCAAGCCGTAGAGTTCGTGGAACACGCCCGGCAAGCGGCGATTCAGTTCCTCGCGATGTTCCTTGTGAAAGGGCGCGCCCACCGTTCCCAGCATCTGCAGCGATTGGAGCCGCGCGGCGGAAAACGTCGGCGCGTTCAGCATCGCGACGATCTGCGCGGGCACCATAAAGATATGCGTGACCTTTTCTCGCTCGATCGTCTCAATCAGCAACTCGGGGTCAAAGTGGTGGAGCAAAACATAGGTCGTGCCAAAGTACAGCGCCGGTATCAACGTCAAGAACGCGCCGTTGAAGACGAGCGAGCCGGCGTGACATACCACACTCTCCGGCGTCATCCGCCACGCCGAGCCGAACAGCATCCCGTACAGCGCGCGGACGTAGTGAGTGAGCACAATCCCCTTGGGCAGTCCGGTCGTGCCGCTGCTGTAGATGATGTTGTACGGATCGGCGTCGCCGATTTCGACCGGCGGCGGTTCCGCGTCGCTGGCAGCCGCGGTGAGCGCGTGATAATCTCGATAGCCGCCGGGGAGATTCGCTCCGTCGGCATCGGTGAGCAAATAGTGATCGCTCGGAATCGCCGGCAAGTCGGACTTGATCTCGTCGAGGATCCCCACAAAGTCTCTTGTGGTGACGACCGCCGCCGTGTCCGAATCGTTGAGCAGGGTCGTCAAGCCCTTGCCGCGCAGCAACGCGCTGAGCGGTACGACGACGGCGCCAATCCTCGCCGCGCCCCAATACACCTCCAGCAGTTCCAGAGAGTTTGGCAGAATAGTGGCGACCTTGTCGCCCTTGGCAAGCCCCATTCCCCGGAGCGCGTTCGCCAGACGATTGACGCGTCGGTCGAATTCGCGAAAGGTCAGCCGCTGATCTTGATAGACGACGGCGAGATGGTTCGGGCGATAGCGCGCGTGCGCCGGGAGCAGTGCGCCGATGTTCATTGTCCCTCCTNNCGCTTATCGTTTCACCGCGAGATACTTTTGGGTGATCTCAGGATTGGCTTCGAATTCACTCCGCGTGCCAGCGTAGCGGATGCGTCCATCGTCAATCACATAAACGCGCTCTGAGACCCCCAGGGCGAAATCCACACTCTGCTCCGCCAGGAGAATCGTGACGCCCTCCGCTTTGAGTTGAAGGATCAACTCGCCAATGGCGTCCACAATGAGGGGCGCGAGTCCTTCCGATGGTTCGTCCAGTAGAATCAAATCGGGATTGCCCATCAGGGTCCGCGCAATCGTCAGCATCTGCTGCTCGCCGCCGCTGAGCGTTCCCCCCAACTGTTCGCGGCGCTCCGCCAGGCGCGGGAAAATGCCAAAGGTGCGCTCCATCGTCCAGTGGGTCTTGCCATCGGTGCCGGGCTTGCGCGCGACGTCCAGGTTTTCCCACACGGTCAGATCGGGGAAAATGGCGCGATCGCCGGGCACAAAGCCCACCCCGCGATGGGCAACCCAATGAGGCGGATGTCCCTGGATCGGTTGACCTTTGAAAAGCACGGTTCCAGAGTGGGGGGACGTCAGTCCCATAATGCTGCGAAAGGTAGTGGTCTTGCCGGCGCCGTTGCGCCCCACCAAGCAGACACACTCCCCCCGGTCCACTTCCAGGGAAACGTCAAAGAGAATGTGGCTCAGACCGTAATACGTGTGGATGTCTTGAACTTGCAAGAGCATAGTTGCCTCCTACCGCCGCTCGCGCTTTTCTCCCAGATACACGCGTTGCACTTCGGGATGCTCTGAGATTTCATGCGGCAAACCTTCCGCAATGAACTCCCCTTGATGCAAGACGCGGATTTTCTGGGAGATGTCGAAGACGACCGCCATGTCATGTTCGGTAAACAGGACCGTCATCTTGAACTCGCGCGCCAGTTTTTCGACGAGCGCCACAGTGCTCCACGTTTCTTCGGGCGACATCCCGGCGGTGGGTTCATCCAGCAACATCAGTTGCGGTTCCAACGCCAGCGCAAGACCGATCTCGAGACGCTTCTGATCGCCCAGCGCCAATGTTCCGCTCAACTGGTCGCGCCGCTCCAGCAAACCCACGCTCTCCAGGATCTGCTGGGCGCGCGCGTTGAGTTCGCGATAGTGATGTGTGGCGCGCCACAGGTTGCTGCTCTGGCGGTGATGGCTCAGCACGGCAGTTTGCACATTCTCATAGACCGTCAAGCGCGAAAAAACATTCGAGCGCTGGAAAGAGCGACCGATCCCCAGACGCACAATCTCGTGCGGCGGCAGATGCGTGATGTCGCGCTCGTTGAAGAACACGTGCCCCGAGTCCGGGCGCAAATAGCCGGTGATCAGGTTGAAGAGCGTGGTCTTGCCCGCGCCGTTGGGTCCGATGATGCTGCTCAGTTCGCCCGGCGCGACGGCGAAACTGACATTGTGAGTCGCCTTGAGACCGCCAAAAGACTTGTTGAGATGTTCCACGCGTAGCAGACTCATCGTTCTCCCCCTGTGTTCCCATCTGCTTTTTTGCCCGGCAGGCGGATCAGACCGACCAAACCGGTTGGCGCGCCCAAGACGATGACGATGGTGAGCAGCCCCAGCACCGTGGGCCAGTACTCGGTAAAGCGGGTGATGGTCACGCTAAGAAACATCAACAGTGCGCCGCCCACTGCCGGACCGATCAGCGAGAACATCCCACCCAGCAGACTCGCCAGGACCGGCTCCGCCGAAGTCGCCCAGAAAAGCATATCGGGAGCGACAAAGCGATTGAGTTGCGCCATCAGCGCGCCGGCAATCCCGGCGAAGAAAGAGCCGATTACAAAAGTCGCCAGTTGGTGCCGCCGCACGTCCACGCCGATAAACTGAGCGCGCTCGGCATTCTCGCGGATNNCCAGCAGATCTGGCACCGGAATGCCATGAATGCCATTGTCCCCGCCGGTGAAATCATACGCCTCAAACACGATCGCGTACAGAATTTGACCGAAGGCGAGGGTGAGAATCGCAAAATAGAGGCGGACGCGCCGGACGCAAAACCAGCCCACCGGCAGCGCGATCAGCGCGCTGACGAACGGCGCTAGCAGGAACGCGGCAACCAGCGGCACGTTGTAGCGCGACACCAAGATGGCGACGGTATACGCGCCGATGCCGTAAAAGGCGGCATGCCCAAAATGAACCATACCGCCATAGCCCATGATGAGGTTCAGACTCATCGCCAGCAGACCCATAATGAGCATCTGGCTAAAGAGCACGGCTTGAAACTCCGTCAAGACGAGACTCAAGCCGAGCAGCCCCGCGACGGCAATCAAGCCCCATGCCCAGTTCGGCAAACTTCTGACGATAGTGAGTGTTCGGGTAGACAGCATATCAATACCTCCTGGGGCAAGTGGCGTGTAACGTAATCCTCGTCACTCGTCACGCGTCACTCGGCACACTCAGCGCTCCGGCTTGCCCAGCAGTCCCCAGGGGCGGATGATGAGCACCGCCGCCATCGCCGCGAAAGAGAGGAACAGCGCCGCGCGCGGGACCACGAGAATACCCAGAGACTCGATGACGCCGATAATCAGTGAGCCCAGCATCGCGCCGCCAAAACTGCCCAGCCCGCCGATGACGACGACGGCGAATGCCTCGATGATCATGTGGACATCCATTCCCAGCCCGACCGCCGCCTGACCGGCGATCAGAGTGCCGCCCAAGCCCGCCAACCAACAGCCAAGCGCGAACACGCCGGTCGAGACACGCTGGACGTTAGTTCCCAATGCGCTCAACACTTCGGGATAGACCACTGCCGCGCGGATGATGCGCCCCCAGCGCGTGCGATTCAGCAGAAACCATAACCCCAGGGCGATGAGCGGTCCGATTGCCAGCAAGAACAGGTTGTAGACCGGGAAAGCGCGCCCGACGATCTCCACACTCCCGCGCAAAACATCTGGAGGTCGCAGCGTGCGGTACGCGCCGCCCCAGATCATCCGCACGATGTCGCTGAGCAATAGAGTCAGTCCGTAGGTCAACAGCAGTTGCAGCAGATGCTCTTTGGCATAGATGCGCCGAAAGAGCGTCGTCTCCATAATCAAGCCCACCAGCGCGATGACCAGCGGCGCCACGAGCAGCGCGAGGATAAAGCCCCAGCCCTCGCCTGCCAGCAGAGCGCCGGTCGTCACGGCGAGAAAAGCCCCCAGCATATAGAGACTGCCGTGCGCGAAATTGATGACGCGCATCACGCCGAAGATCAAGGAGAGTCCGGAGGCGACGATGAACAAGATCATCCCTCGCGTCAACCCGCCGAGCAGTTGAATCAAGATCGTTTCCATCGTTTGTCCCTTTATAGTCGTCTAGTCTGGTTGTCGCGTGGTCTCCTAGTCAACGGTTCTGGATTCCCACCCCCAGACCATCCGACTATGCGACCACGCGACTATTCGACTGGCCGCTATGCAACTCTCAAACTATCCAACTACCCAACTGCGCGACTAGTCATACACCGGCTTGCCGGTCTGCCGCGCCTTGGCGACTTCGTCGCACGTGTTCCAGACATCCTCTGCCTTGACATAGGTGACGTTCTTCAGGATGGGGAAAGGATACTTGGAATCCTTGCCCGAGACTCCCGTCCATTCACCCACGTTCGCCATGTGGTCGCAGGCGCGCACCGTCAGTTCCCCGCGCAAGCCCTTGAATTTGAGGTCGTCCAACGCCTTGGCGACGGCGGTGCCGTCCGTGGTGCCGGCTTTCTCCGCCGCAGTCTTCAGAACGACCAGGGCATCGTACGTCATAATCGCCCAATCCGAAGGATACGCCTTCGTCAGCGCCAAATGCTTGGTGACAAAGTCAGCCATCTCGGGCGTGGTGTAGGCGTAGAAAGGCGCGCGCGCATACCCTGGCAGTCCATCTGGCAAGTCCTTACCGATAGACTTCATAAAGTCGGTGTCGTACAGTCCCATATAGGGGGTCTTGGCAAAGACACCCAACGGCGCTGCTTGCTGCACAAAGGTCACCAACTGATCGCCCCACAAGTTGCCATAGATCGCCTCTGGTCCACTGGCTTGCATCGCGGTGATGAAGGGGGTCAGACTGCGCTCCGCCAACTTGGGCCACTGCTCGGTCGTGATCGTGGCGCCGGGCAGGGCTTTGAGCAAGCGCGGCTTGAAAGCATCGAACTCGTCGTGACCAAAGGCATAGTCCGGTCCGATCGCTGCCCACTTTTTGTAACCCAGTTTGGCGGCGAATTGCGCCGCCGCGCGTCCCTCGATACTGGTGTTCGGCACGACCTGCACCAAGTACGGGTGCCCCTTGTTCGTGGTCAACTCGACCGTGTTGGAGGTGTGAAAGGCAACGACCACCTTGTACTCTTTCGCGACCTCGGACACGGCGAGCGCGACCGAACTGCTCGTAGGACCGATCAAAAAGTCCACTTTGTCCTCGAGGATCATCTGCCGGGCGATGGTGGCACCAAGGTCCGCCTTCAATTGAGCGTCACGGAAGACAAAGTCCACCGGCAGACCCAGGATACCGCCCTTGGCGTTGATGTCGTCTATGGCGATCCGCAAGCCAGCCAGTTGCGACTGGGCAAAGACATACCCCACCCCCGTAACATCGAGGATCGCGCCCAATTTGATGGCGGTCTTTTTGCCAGGAGTCGGCGATGGCGGCGGAGTGGCGGTCACCACTTTTTCGACGACTTGCGGCGCAGCCGGCGCGCAGGCGGCGGCTACCACCGCCAGTAGAACCAGCGCAAGGATGGTTAGTTTTCTCATTTCTGCTCCTCCCTAGGGAATTTCAGATTTCAGATCTTGGACTTCAGATTGAAGATGAACCGGCAACCTGAAATCCTTCTACGCATCACGCACCACGGTTCACGTTTCACCTTTTACGCTTCGCCTCACCCCCTTTCCAAATACTGTTCCCTCAACCTCGCCTTCTCCACTTTGCCGTACGGCGAGTATGGCAGCGCGTCGGCAAAGATCACGCGCTTGGGGAGCTTGTACCGCGCGAGCCGACCATCGCAGAACTTGAGCAACTCGTCTTCAGTTGCCGATTGACCTGGCTTGGATACGACGACCATTAAACCAACCTCGCCCCACTTTTCGTCCGGCGCACCGATCAGCGCGGCGTCTTGCACGGCAGGATGATCGCGGAAAACCGCTTCGACCTCGGCGGCATAGATATTCTCGCCACCACTCTTGATCATATCCTTGAAACGACCGACGATGTAAAAGAATCCGTCCTCGTCCATCCGCGCGCCATCGCCCGTGTGAAACCAGCCATCGGTGATCGCTTCCGCTGTGGCTTGGGGATTGCGCCAATATCCCGCGCATACGTGCGGACCGCGAATCCACAACTCGCCCGTTTCACCAACCGCTACATCCTTCCCGGTTTGCGGATCAACCAGACGCATTGCGCTGTGAAAAATCGGTTTGCCCACTGATTCGATTTTGTGCAACGACTCTTCATCAGTCATCGCAAAGCAATTGACGCCGACTTCGGTGAGACCGTATCCGCGCCGAAGCACGCTATGCGTGGCTTGCGTCCACGCCTGCCACAACGGCAGCGGTATTGCCGCGCCGCCGTTGATGAAAAAGCGGACCTGACCAAAATCGGCGTGCGCCAAGTACGGCGTGTTGAGCCACATCTGATACAGCGTCGGCACGCCGAGAATCACCGTGCATTTTTCTTCGACGATGGCTCTAAGCGACGCTTCGGCATCGAACGTGCGCGCGAGGACGATGCGCCCGCCGACGTAGAGCATCGGCATGAGAAACGCGAACAAGCCGCCCGAATGAAACAGCGGTGTGAGGATGGGCGAAATGTCGGTCTCGCGCAATCCCCAGGAAATCGTCGTGTTGATGCAATTCCACAGCACCTGGCGATGCGGAATCACCGCGCCTTTCGGGCGCCCCGTCGTGCCCGAGGTGTAGAGGATGCACAGCGGATCGTCGTCGCTCAACGGTGGGCGCACTGGCTCGGCGTCCGATACGCACGCGAGTTCGTTTTCGTATTCCTCGCTGGTGAGCACAAACCCGTTGTCTCGAAGAAAATGGGTTTGTCCCCGCATCTCGTCGAACGTCGGCATAAAATCGGGACCGACGATCACGACGCGCGGCTCGCAATCGTTGACGATGTAGGTCAACTCGTTTGCGGTGAGTCGCCAGTTGAGTGGAGCAAAGATCGCGCCGATCTTCGCCAAGCCGTACAGCAAATCAACATAGGCAATGCCGTTGTGCGCGTAAATCGAAACGCGATCGCCTTTTTGCACGCCACAGCGCTCGCGCAGGAAATTCGCCGCGCGATTGGCGCGCGCGTTCAGTTCGGCATAGGTGTATCGTTTTTCAGTTGCAATCTCGTAGAGCGCCTCGCGCTTTGGCGTAAGGCGCGCGCGCGATGCGAGTAGATCGGCAGCGTGCATAGAAACTCCAGACGATCCAACTAGCGTACTATCGCACTGTCAAACTATTGCACTAGCCCCACTGCACCACCCCCGCCGCCCAAATATAGCCGATCCCTGCGGCAACAATTACCATCAAATCACCCTCCTTCAAGCGCCCTTGCTTCAATCCTTCGACGATCGAGAACATCGCATCTTGTTCGCCGGTGTGTCCGTATTCGTTGAGGTACACCGATTGATCTTCGCGCAACCCCAAACGTTCTAGCATCTCGCGATGCCCCGATGGCTTGATGAGGAGGATGTTCAAGTAGCCGATGTCGGCGCGCGTGTACGGCGCCCCATTCGGCTTGGTTCCGCTCTTGCGCAACGCTTCGTCAACACACTTGAGCCAATTGTCCATTGACACCGCGTTCAAGCGATTCTTCATCGCTTCGGGTTCGACGACGTCGAAATACAACAAATCCTGCGCGCGCGTTGCGTCGGTCGGCGGCTGAACGGTGCCGCTCGCCGGCACGATGGCGTGCTTGCTCATAAAGCCGTCCGCGATCAAGTGCGCGCCCAAGACGTGATTGCGCTCCCAGTTCTTGCGCAAAAGCAGCGCGCCGCCGCCGCAACCAATGTTCCACATCCACGACGTGCGCGCGTTGCGCAAGTTGATGAAATCGGAAACCTTGTAGCCGCCGGCGATCAAGATCGTGTTGATTTCGGGATCGGCGATCATCATGTCTTTCGCGAGTTTCAGCGCGTTGACCGTCGTCGCGCAACGCGTGTGCAGGTCCATCGCCCACGCGCGTTGCGCGCCGATTTGGTACGCCAGGTCTATGCCTGCCGTCCACAGCAAATACTCTTTCCATTCTTCCGTCGTGCAGAGCACCACGTCAATTTCTTCGGCAGGAATATCTGTTTTCGATAGACAATCGAGCGCGGCTTTGATGCCCATCTCGTTCGGATGCTCGTTCGCATCGCCGACGAACTTGCGATGGATGCCAATCTTGTCGCGGATGATCGGTTCGGGCACGCCGCTGATTTCGGCGATTTCTTTCGAGGTGATGAATTGCTTGGGCGAGTACGTGCCGACGGAGACGATGCCGACAGTTGGTTGGCTAAAGGTCATGCGCTATCCTGAAGAAAGGATGAAGGATGAAGGCGGAAGGATGAAGGTGTTTTTTCATCTTTCATCCTTCATCCCTCCGCCTTCAAAAGAGAAATCGCCGATCGGCACATAGCGCGCGATGAACGCTACGGCGTCGGCGAAATCGCTAAAGGTTTTCTCTTCGTTGGTCTGGACGTGGACGATGACCGCGTGCCAGCCGCGCGCGCTTGCTGGCGCGTCTTGCACAAATCGCAAGACGAACGATTCCACACGTGGGCTATCGGCAGACGACAATGTCCCCCTCCAACGCAAGACCTGGAAGGTCTTTAGAAACCTTCCAGGTCTATAGTAGCACGCGGCGGTTACAGAGGGGTTACAAGGTCTCTCAGGACTTGAAGGGTCGCCTCGCTCGGCGCGACCTCCAATTCTTCACGCAACACGCGCGCGCATTGCTCGAACACGCGGCGCGCTTGGGCGCGGTCGCCGCGCTCGGCGCACGCGCGCATCATCAAGCGATAGGCGTGCTCCCAGCAGCGGTCGCGCGCGAGGATTTTCTCGCACCACGCAATGCCCTCAGCGTACGCCCCGCGCGCCAGCAACTCGCCTGCCAGGCGATCTGCCGCGCGCAGGTACAGCGCCAGCAGGCGCTCGCGCTCTGCGATCGCCCAGTCGCCATAGCGGGCGTCGGCGATCAGGTAATCATCGTGGTACAGCGCGAGCGCGCGGCGAAGAAGGTCGAGCGCAGTATCGTCGGCGGACGATTCGGCGCGCGCAATCAGGCGCGCGAATTCGTCCGCATCAATCCATACATCCGCGCCGGCGCGCAATCCGTACGCCGAATCCTCACGCACGATGAACGCGGGGTCGGCGTCGCCTCGTTCCGGCTCGAGCGCTTTGTTCAGCGCGTTGAGCGCGACCTTGAAATCGCGCGCGGCGACGCTAGGCGTTTGATCGCGCCACAAGAGTTCAAAGATCTCCTCGCGCTCTAACATTCGCCCGCGCCGCGTGACGAACAGTTGCAGCAACTGTCGCGCCTTTTTGCGCTGCCATTCGCGCGCGGTCACCTCCGTCGCGCCGCGCCAGACCCGCAAGAGACCGAGCGTCTGCACGTGCAGTTGATAGCCCGCGTGCGTCGTCGCGTTTTCCAAGCCCATGGCGGCGAGGAGCCGCGTCGTAAAAGCAGCCAGTTTGCCACGTCGCCGCGCTTGCAACAACAGCGGCGCGACCATTCGCGCATCAGGCATGCCGAGCAGCGTGCGCGTCGTGAATAGATAATCATAGCGCCGCGTCTGCGCGAGCGTCAACGCGTCCTCCAGATGCGTCAACGCGCGCTCGCGCTGGTTCATGCGCCAGCACGCCAGCGCGAGCCACAGACGCGCGGCGGCTTGACCGAACGCATCGCCGCACGCGCGCATCGCGGCGAGCGCATTGCTCAACGTTTCGACGGCATCGCGCTCGCGCCGCGCCAAGACCTGGCTGCCACCGAGCGCGATTTGCACGAGCGCGATGAGCCACGCATCGCCGGCGCTCTTGGCGACCTGGATTCCTTCCGCCGCGTCGCGCTGCGCCGATTCCAGATCGCCGCCGTAACCATGCGCGCGCGTCATGCCCCACATGGCTTCCGCGCGGGTGCGGCTCACTGCAAGTTGATCGCCCAACGCGATCGCGGTTTCGTAGCATTTGAGCGCGGCATCCAGCCCCTGCCCGATCGCAGGATCGCCGCGAATCTGGTACGCGTGTCCCAGCCGCATCTGTCCGACCGCCGAGACGAACGGCGAAGCGAGTTGCGCGCCGAGCGCGATGCCTTCTTGCGCGGCGGCCAGCGCGTCTGCGGCGTTGCCTTGCATCGAATGAATCAGCGAAAGAATGAGGAGCGTTTCGCGATGCGCGCGCGGCGCGTGTGGCTTGCCGCGCTCTGCGCGCGCCCACGTCTCCAGAATCTCGCGGGCTTCGTCGAGGCGACCGGTGCGGAGTTTGACGCGTACGCTCAGCCCATCCTCGCTCGGACCTTCCTCGCGCAGTGCGCGCGCCCGCGCGCGCAATTGCTCCGCTTCTTCCGCCTTGCCCACATTCAGTTTGTTCTCGGCGAGCAATTCGAGGACGCGCGCCCGCGCCGCGCGGTCGTCCACCCGGTCCATCAAGCGCAGCGCTTCTTGCAGCAACTTTTCCGCCTGCGGCGGTCGCACCGTATCGAGGTACACCAGTGCCTGCCCGCGCAGTGCGCGCGCGACGCCGCCGATGTCGGGTGGGGCTGCCACCCGCCACGCGCGTTCGGCTTGCGCGTACCACGCCAGCGCATCGTCAAAGCGACTCCGCAGGCGCGCGAGATCGCCGAGGTAAAACATCAAGAGCGGGCGCGCGGCAACCTGGTCAGGCGGGAGCGCATCGAGCCACGCGGCGAGCGTGTCCAAACGTCCCGCGCGCAGAACGTTCTCGCCCAGTTCTGCGATCAGGGCAGCTGCATCGGCAAACGCCCCCGCGCGCAACAAGTGGTGGACGGCTTCGTCGCCGTTGCCGGCGCGTTGATAGAATTCCGCCGCGCGGCGATGTCGCGCGCGCGCCGCGTGGGCGTCGAGCCGCGCGGCGCGCTCGCGCAAAAAGTCGTGAAAAAGATGATGATAGCGATAATGCTCGTCGCCCAGCACCGTGATAAAGAGATCGCGTTCGCGCAGATCCGCCAGCCGCGCGCGGCAGTCGGCGGTCGGGCAGACCGCCGCGCACGCGCCCGTTTCGAGTTCGCGCAGCGTCGCGGTCTGCAAAAGAAAATCTTGCGTGGCGCGCGGCTGCTGCGCGAGGACGTCGTGCGCGAGGTAGGCAAAGAGCGTATCGAGCGATTCCGCGCCGCGCGCGAACAAATCGGCGATGCAGGTCTTGGGCTTGGCGCGCAGTTCCTGCCAAACCAGTTGTAGCGCGATGGGCCACCCTTCGGTCTGCTCGTGCAGTATTTCTACGTCGCGGGGCGCGAGCGGACGATCGTACTTGTCGCGAAAGAGCGCGGCGATCTCGTCGCGCGTAAAGGCAAGCGCGTCGCGTTTGATTTCGAGGATTTGCCCGCGCGCGCGCCAGGCAACGAGATGTTCCCACTGCGGCGCATAGCGCGTCGAAACAATGACGTGGAGATCGTGAGGGAGGAACGAGAGGAAATGATCGAGGAGCGCGTCCACCTCGCGCGACGCGGCAAGATGATAGTCGTCAATCACCAGCAGCGCAGGCGACTGGATGAGTTCGCTCAGCGCGTTGAGCAACGCGTCGGCGGCGATTTTCCACGCGCCGGCATACGCGTCCTGCAGGATCGCCAGGGGTGTCTCGGACAGCGCGGGCAAGCCCAGGCGGAACGCGGTAATCAGATGCGCCAGGAATTGCTGGGGGTCCGCATCGCCTTCGCTTGCGCTGTACCAAAACAGCGGCACATGCGCTTGGACCAGATTCGCGAGCGCGGTGGATTTGCCGTAGCCGGCGCTCGCTTGCGCCAGGGTGACGCGAGCATCGAGCGCGTCGCGCAAGAGCGCGTCCACGCGCGGACGCGCGAGCGTATGGCGCGGCAAGCGCGGCGGATTCAGTTTGGTGTGGAGAATCGCCTCAGCGCGCAGCATCGCACGAAAGGATAACACGCACCAAGTCGTTTGTCAAAAGTGACGGGTGACGAGGGATGAGGCCCTTGGCGCGGCACTCGCCACTCAAGTTTGACATCCTTAACCAATCGCGATATACTGGCATCAATAGAATACGCAAACCTTCGGGGCAGGGTGCAATTCCCGATCGGTGGTATGTCTAGTCAGATTGTCGCATAGTCTCATAGTCACATAGTCAGATCATTCAAGCGTCTTGACTACGTGACCAGACGACTACAAGACTATCAGACTAAAAGCCCACGAGCCGAGTCCCTTGACAGGACAAAGCACGAGTCGGTCAGAATCCGACGCCGACAGTATAGTCTGGATAGGAGAAGGTTGTAGAACACGACTGTGCGCGCGCGTGCGCGCCAGCAATCGTCCGTGCGTTTTTGCCCCGATGCTTTGGGCTTGGCCCACATCGGGGTTTTGTTTGCGGCGATTGCGCGTCGCGCGCCAGCGCGTGCGCCTGCCCCGGAGAAAAATCGTTTCTGCGGGGTTTTTGTTTGCGTTCGTGGTTGGCGATTTATCGCCGCCCAAGCGCGCTGAAGCACACACTACGAACGAAAGATAAGAGGATGAACAATCAGACCCTTATCCAAATCGAAGCGGTAAGCAAACAGTACGGCCCCGCGCGCGGCGGAGTGCTGGCTTTGCGCGAGGTGTCGCTCGACATTCGCGCGGGCGAATTTCTTTCGATCATCGGGCCATCGGGCTGCGGGAAAACCACCTTGCTGAAAATGCTCGGCGATCTGCTCAAGCCGAGCGCGGGCTATATCCGCGTCAAGGGCAAGACGCCCGCCGATTCGCGGCGCGCGCGCGACTGCGGCATCGTCTTCCAGACGCCGACGCTGATGGAATGGCGCAGCATCGCGCGCAACATCGAATTGCCGCTGGAGATCGTGGGCGCGCCGCGCGGCGAACGCGCGCGCCGCGCGCTGGAACTGCTCGACCTGATTCGCCTGCGCGAGTTCGCGGCGCGCTATCCGCACGAACTATCGGTGGGAATGCAGCAGCGCGTCGCCATTGCCCGCGCGCTCGCGTACCAGCCCTCGATCCTGCTGATGGACGAGCCGTTCGGTTCGCTCGACGAGATGACACGCGAGCGCCTGGGACAGGACTTGCTCGACGTTTGGCAGCGCGCGCGCGTGACGATCGTCTTTGTCACGCACAGCGTCGGCGAAGCCGTACGCTTGTCCGACCGCGTCGCGGTCATGTCGCCGCGCCCCGGGCGCATCGAGCGCGTGATCGAGGTTGATCTGCCGCGCCCGCGCCCGGCTGAACTTCGCGAACTGCCGCGCTATTGGGAATTGCTGCGCGAGGTGCGTGCCGCGCTGCGCCTGAACGGGTAGTAAACCGTCGCCCAGGTAACGCTATGACCATGCGACTCATCCGCAAGAATATCCAGTATATCTTGATTCCATTTGCGCTTGGACTATTCCTGGCGCTCTGGCAGATGGTCGTCGTCGTCAACCGGTATCCGATGTTCATTCTGCCAACGCCGGGTCAGGTCGTCGCGAGTTGGATTGACAACTGGCAGAACGGAATCATCCCGCGTCACCTGGGCTTGACGCTCTGTGAAATCGGACTAGGGTTTGGCATCGCGCTGGCGTTCGCGGTGAGCGTCGGCTACCTCCTTGCCAAATCGCCGCTCCTGGAAAAGATCGTTTCGCCGTACATCATCGCGACCCAAGCGATGCCGATTGTCGCCATCGCGCCGCTCGTCATCATCTGGATCAACACGGGCGCAGTCCAGAACGCGCTCATCGCCGCGCTGATTACGTTTTTTCCGATGCTGGTCAACACGATCGTGGGCGTCCGCAGCGTGCGTCCCGAGTACCGCGATCTGATGCGCTCGTATTCCGCGAGCGCATGGCAGGTGTTCGCCAAACTCGAACTGCCCGCCGCGCTTCCGATTTTCTTCGGCGGTGTGCGCGTCGGCGTCACGTTGTCGGTGATCGGCGTGGTCGTCGTCGAACTGCTGTGGGCGGATCGCGGGTTGGGCTTTTTGCTGAATTTTGCGCGCGGTCAACTCGATACGCCGCTGATGTTCGCTACCGTCGCCACGCTTTCGCTCATGGCAAT
The DNA here is from genome assembly GCA_002400365.1 of Anaerolineales bacterium UBA4826. Taxonomy (GTDB): domain Bacteria; phylum Chloroflexota; class Anaerolineae; order UBA4142; family UBA4142; genus UBA4142. Next base: position 26,298 of record DHFK01000090.1, read on the forward strand.
TGGTCTATATCTCAGCGTGGTCATTCTAGAACGAATTCTGATCCGATGGCGGAGGAATGTTCAATGAAAATGCACAAGGTCTTGTTTCGATCTGTCATTGCGAGCCCCGAAGGGGCGAAGCAATCTCCAAGTCACTTGGGGATTGCTTCGTCGCAAAAAACGCTCCTCGCAATGACAACTTTACTGCTCCTCAGCGCGTGCGCGACCGCGCCGACGCCCCAACCGACGGCGACGGCGCCCAAGCCAACGCCGAGCACGCCCACCCGCGCGCCGTCGACCGAGGTTAGCGTCGTGATGGGGTATATTCCGCACGTTCAATTCGCGCCCTGGTACGTCGCGGAGAAAAAGGGCTATTTCGCCGCCGCGGGCGTCAAGGTCAAATACAACTGGGGCTTTGAGGTGGACGGCATGAAACTGGTCGGCGTGAGCCAAGCCGATTTTGCCATGCTCGGCGGGGACCAAGTCATCCAGGCGCGCGCGCAAGAGGTGCCACTCGTTTACGTCGCGAACTACTATAACGCGTTTCCGATCAGCATCTTTTCGCTAAAGGAACAGAACATCCAGTCGCCCAAAGACCTGGTGGGCAAAAAAGTGGGGCTGCCGGCGTTCTGGGGCGCCACCTATACGGGCTGGCGCGCGCTGCTGTACGACGCCAAGATCAAGGAGATGGATGTTCAGACGCAAGACATCGGTTTCACTCAAGTGGCGGCGATAACACAGGGCATGGTGGACGCGGCGGCTGGCTATTCCAACAACGAGCCGGTGCAATTGAAACTTGCCGGCAAAGAGATCAATGTGATCAACGTCGGGGATTACAGCAAGTTAGTCGGCATTGGACTGGTGACGAATGAGAAGATGATTGCCGAGAGACCGCAGATCGTGCAGGGAGTCGTCACGGCGCTGCGGCGCGGAATCCAAGACACGATCAACAACCCCAACGAAGCCATAGATGCGACGTTGGCGTTTCTGCCCGAAGCCGGCGGCGCCAATCTAAAGACGACGCAAGCGGTTCTCAACGCGACGATTGACTTGTGGAAGAGTCCGCATCTGGGTTATGTGGACTCCGCCGCGTGGGCAGCGTCCTACAAATTCATGAAGGATGCGGCGTTCATCAAGACAGATTTCGACGTGACCAGGGCGTACACGGACAAGTTTGTGCCGTNNGATGAAAAAGAAGGCGGCTGGATAAGTTTCGATTCATCCTTCCGCCTTCATCCTTCTGCCTTTGGATCACACCCACAATCCGCCGTGCACATTCAGCACCGCGCCGGTGATGTACCGCGCTTTGTCGGAGACCAGGAACGCGATCGCCTCGGCGATGTCCTCGGCAGCGCCGAGCGAGCCCAAGGGAATGAGACTCGGCAACTCGCGGCGGTCCGCCTCCGTCGTCGCGTACGTTTCGATGAAACCGGGATTGACCAGATTGCAGCGAATCCCATAACGCGCTTCGCTCCGCGCCACCGATTTGGTCAGCACGACGATCCCGGTTTTCGCCGCGTTATACGCCGCCGTCGTCGGCGCGCCGCGCGTCGTCTCCACGTTCAGCGAACCGAGGTTGACGATGTGACCGCCTTTCCGCGCGCGCATCGTCGGCAAGACGAATTTCATGCAGTAGAACGCAGACGATAGATTGCCGTCAATCACGCGCCGCCATTCGTCAATCTCGGTATCGAGGACAGATTTGACGAGAAAGGGACCGACGTTATTGACCAGGACGTCAACGCGTCCAAAGACCGTCAAGGTCTCGTCTATCAAACGCCGGGCGCCTTCGGGCGTCGCGACATCGGCTTGAACGATGAGCGAGCGCGGCGCGAACGCTTGAACCTGCGACAGCGTTCCCTCCGCCGCGGCACCGTCGTGCTGATAGTTGACGACGATGGTAAATCCGTCCGCCGCCAGGCGCTGGGCAATTCCCCGCCCGATTCCTTTCGCGCTCCCCGTAACGATGGCTATACGTTCGTCTGGCATGATCTTCCCCCCACGCGACGCCCATCCTTCGACGAGCTCAGGACGGCTGGGCGTCTACCCCGCAAAATCAATAACTCGACTCCGCCGCGACGCGTTCTTGCCGCAAGACGCGACGATCTACCGTGACGATGGACTCGCGCGGTTTGAGATAATCGTCGAAGAACGCGAGCGTGCGCGTCATGAACAACTGCCAACCCCACCCGGCAAACACGTGCCCTTCGCCCGGATAGGTGTACAATACCGCCGTCTTGCCCAGCGTGCTCAACGCGTCCGCCAACTCGACCGACCATTGAATCGGCACGATGTCGTCCGCTTCGCCGTGATGAATGATGACGGCGGCGGTGACATTCGCCAGATTTTGACTCGCTGACGATTTCAGAAAGATATCGTGCAGTTTCCCTGATGGAGAGCCATTGGTTGCGACAACCGCCGGCGGCGCGTCGGTCTTGGCAAAGTCCGGGTCTATTTCGATCAATCGTTCTGAAGGACGCGCCGGCACACGCGCCGACGCGCTGGGAGTGGCAGGCGCAGGACAGCCGCGCAGCCAACAATAGTGGACTTGATCGTCGCCGGTCAGCGCGCCATATAACGAGGCGACCTTGATCGAATCGCTGATCGCCAGCACGCGCAGCGTGATGCCGCCGCCCATGCTGTGCCCCCAGAGGCCGATGCGCGTGGTATCCGCGTCGGGGACGGTGGGCAGTTGCGCGAGCAAATTCAGAACGTCAATCGCATAACCGATGTAGAATGGATTCGAGCCGCATTGCGAGCCCGCATAGCACCGATAGTCGGGCGCGAGGGTCAGATAGCCGCCCCGCGCGAACGCATCCGCCGCGCGACTCGTGCCATCGCCGGTTTTGTACTCCGCAGGCTTGAAATAGCCGTGATCGAGAATGACGACCGGGAAAGGTCCCGCGCCGCGCGGAATATTCATCGTCCCGGTGATTCGCAATCCGTCGGAAGGATATTCGATCAGGACTTGCTTGTACGCTTCACCGGCGAAAACAACGCGCGTGATCTTGACGCCGCTCCCGCCATACGGGCGCGCTCGCAGCGCATCAATGGACAGCACGTCGGGGTCGAGCGAAAGGGGATAGCGAATCGGCGTTGGAGTGGGCGTCCCCGTCACGGTAGGCGTCGGTGTAATTGTCGGCGTGGGCGTCGGTGTTCCGGTCACAGTCGGCGTCGCCGTGAACGTCGGCGTCGGCGTGAACGTCCGAGTCACATCGGGCGGGGCGGTGGGCGTTGCGGTCAACGTGACCGACGCGGTCACAGTCGGCGTCGCCGTGATGCGCCGCGTTGGGGTCGGCGTGGCGGTCACGGTCAACGTTTGAGGCGCCGCGACCGTGACCGTCGGCCAAATCAACGCCGTCGCGGTCGCGGTGGATGTGGGCGTTGTAGCTAATTCGATTGGCGCTGCGCCGGCCAGACCGCGCAAGCCGAAAATTGCGAGCGCCAGACCGAGCGCGGTGACAGTCCAACGCTTCATTTACAACAAACCTCGATCACGTGGGTCATTATAGCCGGAACGCGCGGGATTGCAAGGGGGGAAAGCAATTATCGGCTGACCGCCCGCTTGATCTCCTCCACCGCGCCCGGGTTCTCCAACGACGACGTATCGCCGGGGTCTTTGCCCAGGTACACCGCGCGAATCACCCGGCGCATGATCTTGGCGTTGCGCGTGCGCGGCAAATCGCGCACGAAAACGACGTCGTGCGGCGCGAGCGCCTTGCCCATTTCGCTGGCGACCTGGCTCTTGAGTTCCAGACGCAGCGCGTCGCTCGCCGCGTGACCGGGCTTTAAAATGCAAAAGCAGACGACCGCCTCCCCCTTGACCTCGTCGGGCACGCCGATCGCCGCCGCCTCTTGCACCGCCGAGTGCTTGACCAGCGCGGATTCCACTTCGGCGGGACCGAGACGCTTGCCCGCGACCTTGATCACGTCGTCCGACCGACCGAGGATGTACCACAAGCCATCTTCATCCACCGCCGCCCAGTCGCCGTGAACCCACATGCCGGGCAGGCGCGACCAGTACGCCTGAATGTAGCGCTCCGGGTCTTTCCAGAAACCGCGCGTCATACCGATCCACGGCTGGCGAATCACCAATTCACCCACTTGCCCGCGCACCGAGTTGCCCGCGTCGTCAACGACGTCCGCCGCCATGCCGGGCAGCGGCGCGGAAAACGCGCACGGCTTGAGCGGTTTGAGCCAGTTGCCCATGACGATGCCGCCGGAGAGTTCTGTGCCGCCGGAGTAATTGATGATCGGCAATTTGCCACCGCCGACGACGTCGAACAGCCACCGCCACGGCGTCGGGTTCCAGGTTTCGCCGGTGGACGCGAACGCGCGCAGCGACGAAATATCGTGCGCCTTGATTGGCTCGTCGCCGAACTTCATCAGCGCGCGGATCAGCGTCGGCGAAACGCCGAGCAGCGTGATGCCGTGGCGTTCGACCAGCGACCACAAACGATCCGGACCCGGATAATCGGGCGCGCCGTCGTAGAACACCATCGTCCCGCCGAGCAGCATCGTTCCGAACACTTCCCAGGGTCCCATCATCCAGCCCATATCGGTGATCCAAAAGAGCGTGTCGTAATCGTGAACGTCGAGCCCGTGGATCATATCCTGCGCGGCTTTGATGGGAAAACCGCAGTGCGTATGCACCGCGCCTTTCGGTCGCCCGGTGGTGCCCGAAGTATAGATCACCATCAGTGGGTCTTCCGCGTCGGTCTGCTGCGTCGGCGCGTGCGGCGGCTGGTCCGCGACGACCTCGCTCCATTCATGGTCGCGCCCGGCGTACAAGTGCGCTTCAATCCCCGCGCGCGGATAGACGATCACGTGTTTGAGCGTCGTACAGCCGCTCGCTTCTGCTTCGGCGATCGCCTCGTCCGCGATCGGCTTCATGCGCACAAGTTGTCCGCGCCGATACGCCGCGTCCGCGGTGAACAGCGCTTTCGCGCCGGCGTCCACGAGCCGCGTCGCAATCGCGCCCGCGCCATAGCCGGAGAACAACGGCAGAATGATGCCCCCGATCTTGGCGATCGCGAGCAGCGCGATCGCGATCTCTGGGCACATCGGCATAAACACGCCGATCACGTCGCCTTCCTTCAAGCCCAGGGCGCGCAATCCATTCGTCAGGCGATTCACCTCGCGATCAACGTCGCGATACGTCAGCACGCGCGTGCCGCCTTCCTCGCCTTCCCAGCGAATCGCCGCGCGGTTCTGCGTGGGCGTGCCCATCCACTTGTCGAGACAGTTGTGCACGATGTTCATCTTGCCGCCGACGCACCACTGCGCCCAGGGGATGCCTTCGGAAAGGTCCACGATTTTCGTGTATGGTTTGTAGAATTGAATATCCAGGTATTCGAGGACCGCGCCCCAAAACCACGCGATGTCCTCGGTCGAGCGGCGCTGCAGTTCGTCAAGCGATTGGATGTGGTGCCGCTCCATGAATTGCTTGAGGTGCGTCCGCGCGATCTGCGCCGGCGTCGGACGCCAAACGATCTCACCGCCAAAATCAAATTCCTTCATTAGAATGCCTCCTCCTTGTTTGTTTGGCACGCGACCAGGGATTTGCTCCCAAACAATCGGGTGTTCTGATTATAACGCGAAAATCATGCTTTGGCGTATCGAGTTTGCTTGCTTTCGGGTCAGACTTTTCGGTTGACGATTTGGCGTGTGATTTACGCTTTGCGCGATTTGTTGTATAATCCAAATGGCAAATGCTCATCCTAGGCACAGAGAACACAGGGAACACAGAGATTTTTTTCTCCGTGACCTCTGTGTTCCCTGTGGCTGAAAAGTGGTTGGGCTAAATAGTTCAAATGACTCTAGATTCTACGCCTGACAAAATCCGCGTTTTGATCGCCGACCCCGACATACTTTTTTGCGTCCGCTTAAGGCGCACGCTCGAGCACCACGGCTGTGTCGCCACGATCGCGCACGACGGCGCCGATGCGGTGGAGCGCTGCGCGCCGGACCGCTACGACGCGGTGATCGCCGGCGTCACTCTGCCGAGTCCCAATGGACTGGACATTCTGCGCAAACTTCAGACGCAGAGTCCCGAAACGCTCGTGTTCCTCCTCTGCGATGAGCAAACCGTTCCGCTTGCCGAGAGCGGCGTGCGCGAGGGCGCGCTCGCTTACTTTTTGACTTCCGACGAAGACCTTGAGGAAATCGCGGAGGCGGTGACCGGCGCCATTGAGACCACCGAGGAATCGCGCAAGCCCGACCTGACAACCGATATTGAAACTGAAGCGGAGCCGCTGCCCCCGACCGCGCTTGCCGAGCCGGGCGAAATCTCACTCGACTCTTTGCTCACGCGTCTGATGCACGAGTTGGTTGATTCGACTCTCACCAAGTCATTAGTCGAAACGATGAAACTGCTTGCCGACGCGGGCGCGCAATTGCTAGAAGCCGCGCAAGGCGTCGTCCTGCTCGCTCAGCCGACCGGCTTGAAAATCGTCACGCCGTTTGAAGGTCCGACCGCTATGCTCATCGAGTTTCTCGAACGCGCGAACGATGGTTTTGCGTATCGCGTTGCCAGCGCGCGCAAAACACTCATTGACGCTGTGCCGGCGGAAGAAGCCGGGCAGCCCCCGATCCAATTCATCGGGACGCCGCTAATCGCGAGGGACCAGGTGGTGGGCGTGTTGGTCGCCTACCCGCTCGCGCCCGACCGCTCGCTGAACCTGGCGCGCGTAATGTGGGCCGAGATGTTCGCCGCCCAGGGCGCGCTTGCCGTGGAATTGGATCGCATCAGACAAGAGAACGTGCTCCTCTCGCCAACCGATCCCGTCAGCGGCGCGCTGAAACGCACCACGTTCCTGGAAATGGCAGACCGCGAATTTCGCCGGAGTTGGCGTTACAACCATCCGATCGCCTGCATCCTCATTGACGTGGACGATATGAGCGTCATCAACCTGGACAACAGCCACGAGTTTGGCAACATCGTGCTGCGCCAGGTCGCCGCCGTCTGCCGCAGCATCGTGCGTTCGGTTGACCTGGTGGGTCGGTACGAAGCGGACGCGTTCGTGGTGCTCCTTTTGATGACGGGCCGCGAAGGCGCGAAAACCGTCGCCGAACGGCTGCGGGTCGGCATCAGCGCGCTCAAACTTGCCGGCACGCAAGGTCCCGTCTCGGTCACTGCCACCCTCGGCGTAAGCACGTATCCGCGGCCTGACTGCGCCTCCATTTTCGACCTGCTGAATTCGGCGCAGGAGGCGCAGCGCCGGGCGCGCCGTGCCGGCGCGAACCGGATCGCGTACAGCTAATCCCAGACACCAGGGAACTTGATCTAGTAGTTCAACAGGAAAATCTTGCAGGGTAGACGCCCAGCCGCGCTGGGCGTCACGGGCAGCATGGCTGCCCTTCCACCCCGCAAGACCAATCTGTTCGAGCACTGGCAGGTTCATAGCAAAGGCAAGGATATGGAATCCGATTCGTCCTCCCCCGCCTCGAGTCCGCTGCTCCACGACTATCCGGAACCCGTCACCTCGCCGGAGCCAATCGTTCAACTCGATGGCGCGGCGGGGTCAGCGCGCTTGGCTCTTGATCTGCGGTTGGTGTTCTCCGCCAGCACTGATTTGATGACAACCCGGGACTGGGAAGTCTTGCTCCACAAAATCGTCAGATGGGGCGTACGCCTGACGAACGCCGATCAGGGCTCGCTGATGATCGCCGACGAATCGTCCGATAGTCTATTCATCGCCAGCGCCCACAACTTGGCGCCGGAGGTCATCGCCACCACCCGAGTCCAAGTCGGGGATGGCATCGTCGGCTGGGTTGCCCAGAACCGCCAACCCCTTTTGCTCCTTGGACCGGTGAGCGTCGAGCAATATCCGCGCTCCTTTCCCAAGCCCGAGCTAGTCACGTCGTCCATCTGCGTTCCGATCGCGTCGGTGGATGACGCTGGCAAGTCCAAGTTACTCGGCGTCTTGAGCCTAAGCCGGCAAGTCGGCTCGCCGCACTTGGCGCCGCCGGAACTTGAACTGGTCGCCGCGTTCTCCAGCCAAGCCGCCGCCGCGATGCAGAACACACGCGCGCACCAACTGGCGCAGCAACGCGTGGCGCAATCCGAACACCTAATCCAAGTCAGCCGCAACATCGCCGAAAGTCTGGACACGGACATTGTGCTCCAGTCCATCATGGATCGCGCCGTCGAACTCTTGCGCTGCCAGTCCGGCTCCTTGTTGCTGGTGGACCCGCAAACCAACGAATTGGTGTTCCAAGTCGTCGTCGGTCCGGCGCGAGGCATCTTGGTCAACCATCGTTTGCCGGCAGGCGTTGGCATTGTCGGCACGGTCGCGCGGGAGGGCAAGCCCTTGATCGTCAACGACGCCAAAGCCGACCCGCGCCATTACGGCGGCATAGATAGCAGCACGGCCTTGCGGACGCGTTCGCTTTTGTGCGTTCCACTCATGCGAAATGAAAAGGCTGTGGGCGTACTTGAGGTCATGAACAAACTCGACGGCACGCTGTTCGACCAAGGGGACTCGGAGTTGCTGGAAGCCTTTGCGACCCAGAGCGCGATTGCGTTGGGCAACGCGCAATTGTATTCCGACCTCAAACGCTCCTTTGCCGATACCGTCCGCGTCATCGCCAACGCGGTCGAAGCGCGCGACCCGTACACCGCCGGTCATACGGGCCGGGTAACGCAGGTCGCATTAGAAATTGCGCGCGAACTCAATTGGCAACGCGAGCAGTTGGAGATTCTGGAAATCGGCGCGGTGCTGCACGACATCGGCAAGATTGGCGTGTCGGACAAAGTGCTGCGCAAGCCCGATCAGTTGACGGAAGAAGAATACGCCGAAATGAAGCAACACCCGATTGTCGGCGCGCGGATGTTGACCGGCGTCGCCGCCCTCCGCCCGATGCTCTCGTACGTCCTGTACCATCAAGAGCGGTACGATGGCAAGGGTTATCCCTTTGGACTCGCGGGGAAAGAAATCCCGATGGAGGGTCGTCTGCTCGCGGTGGCAGATACCTTCGACGCCATGACCTCGAACCGCCCCTATCGCGCGGGACTGAGCGAGGACGAGGCAATCGCCGAAATCGTGCGCCATCGGGGAACTCAGTTTGATCCTGAGGTCGTGGACGCGCTGTTGGCAGTGTACCAAAAAGGAAAACTCCACGCGGTGATCCAAGGCAAATAGAGACCTTCCAGGTTTCTTGGAAACCTGGAAGGTCCTTTCTATCTCAGCAACTCTACTTCATCAACCCCCGCAACACCGTCTGCAAGATCCCACCGTTCTTGTAATAGTCCACATCTACCGGCGTGTCAAGCCGCGCGATCACGTTGAATGCAACTACCTTGCCATCGGCGCGCGTCGCTTTGACGGCAAGTTCTTGACGCGGCTTGATGTTCTCCGAGATCCCAACGATGTCGTACACCTCGCGCCCGGCCAAGCCCAGCGCCTGCGCGCTTTCGCCCGGCTTGAATTGCAGCGGCAGAATGCCCATGCCGACGAGATTCGCGCGGTGGATGCGCTCGAACGAAACCGCGATCACAGCGCGGACGCCGAGGAGCGCGGGCCCCTTCGCCGCCCAGTCGCGCGACGAGCCGGTGCCGTACTCTTTGCCGGCGATCACGATCAACGGCACGCCGGCATCCTTGTACCTCATCGCCGCGTCATACATCGCCATCGGCGCGCCGTCCGGCAAGTGCAGGGTGTAGCCGCCCTCCTCGCCGCCGAGCATCAGATTCTTGATGCGGATGTTCGCGAACGTCCCGCGCATGAGGACCTCGTGATTGCCGCGCCGCGTGCCGTACTGGTTGAAATCCTCCGGCTTGACTCCGCGCTCGATCAGGTATTTTCCCGCCGGCGAATTCTTGGCGATCCCACCCGCCGGCGAAATGTGATCGGTCGTGATGCCATCGCCGAACACGCCCAGCACGCGCGCGCCGCGAATCTCTCGCGGTCTCTCAGTCTCCAATCTCACATCTCTAAAAAACGGCGGCTCTTGGATGTACGTGGACTGTGTGGACCACGCGAACGTTTCGCCGCCGCTGACCGGGATCGCGTTCCACGTCGGATTGCCGTCGAACACATTGCCGTAGACCTTGGTGAACATCGCCGGCGCAATCGCGACAGCCATCGTCGCCGCGATTTCTTTTTGCGAGGGCCAAATGTCGCGCAGGAACACCGGCTTGCCGTCTTTGCCAATGCCCAGCGGTTCCGCTGCGAGATCAATGGCAACGGTGCCGGCGAGCGCGTAGGCGACGACGAGCGGCGGCGACGCGAGAAAATTCGCTTTCACTTGCGGATGCACGCGCCCTTCAAAATTGCGATTGCCGGAGATGACGGCGGTAGCGACGAGGTTGCCCTCGTTCACCGCGCGCGACACCGGCTCTGGCAACGGACCGCTGTTGCCGATGCAAACGGTACAGCCATAACCCGTCGTGTAGAAGCCGAGTTTCTGCAAGTACGGCGTCAGCCCGGCTTGATTCAAATACTCGGTCACTACTTTCGAGCCGGGCGCGAGCGAGGTCTTGACGTGCGGCGCGACGCCTAGCCCGGCTTCGACTGCCTTCTTCGCGAGCAAGCCCGCGGCGATCAACACCGATGGATTGCTCGTGTTCGTGCAGGAGGTGATGGCAGCCAGCACGACCGCGCCGTGGGTGATTTCGGATTTTCGATTTTCGATTTTCGATTGCGTCGCCCAGTTGATCGGCACGGTCTTGCGGAGATCACTCTCGGACAAACCGTAGCCGCCCTTCGTCACGGGCGCAACGAGCGACTCGCGCACCCGCGATTTCAAATCGCGCAAGGCGACGCGTTCCTCTGGCTTTTTCGGTCCCGCGAGACTCGGCTCGACGTCGGCGAGGTCGAGTTCGAGCGCATCGCTGAACACCGGCTCGGGCGAGGCGTCGGTGCGGAACAAGCCCTGCTCCTTGGCGTACCGTTCGAGCCAGTCGGCGGATTGCGCGCGCCCGGTGCGCCTTAGGTAACCGAGCGTTTCGGCGTCGGTCGGGAAAAAGCCCATGGTCGCGCCATAGTCCGGCGCCATGTTCGCAATCGTCGCGCGATCGGGCAAAGACATGGACGACAAGCCCGGCCCGTAAAATTCGACGAACTTGTCCACGACGCCTTTCTGGCGGAGCCTCTGCGTCACGGTCAACACCAGGTCGGTCGCGGTCACGCCTTGGCGCAGCGCGCCGTGCAGTTTGAACCCGACGACCTGGGGCGTGACCATGTAGAGCGGCTGACCCAGCATCACCGCCTCGGCTTCGATGCCGCCAACGCCCCACCCCAGCACGCCGAGTCCGTTGACCATTGTCGTGTGCGAGTCAGTGCCGACGACCGTATCCGGGAATAACTCGCCATCGCGGACGAGCACGCCTTGCGCCAGGAATTCGAGATTGACCTGATGCACGATACCGGTCGCGGGCGGGACGACGCGCAGATTCTTGAACGCTTGCGCGCCCCAGCGCAGAAACTCATAGCGTTCGCGGTTACGCTCGAATTCCAACTGTGCGTTCTTTTGCAGCGCATCCGCAGTGCCGAAAAAATCCACGAGGACCGAGTGGTCAATGACCAAGTCCACCGGCACGAGCGGATTGATTTTCTTTGCGTCTTTGCCAAGGCGCTTGACCGCGTCGCGCATCGCGGCGAGATCAACGACGCACGGGACGCCGGTGAAATCTTGCATCAGGACGCGCGCCGGCATGAACGGAATCTCACCCCCCTCGCCGGTCGGGGAGGGAGACCACGCCGCAAGCCGTTGCACGTCATCGGGCGTCACCAGGTAGCCGTCTTCGTTTCGCAGCAGCGCTTCGAGCAGGATCCGAATGGAAAACGGCAATCGGTCGAGGTTCGGCGCAATGCCGGTTTTGGCGAGTCGGTCAAGGCGATAGATGAAATGATCGCCCAGCTGCGCGCGCGCGCCAAAACTGTTTTGCTTCGTAGGCATCTCTGTCCTTTCAAGTGAAATTCAACTTTGCGCAGGTTCGCCAGCCGGCTTTGGGTGAAATATGCAACCTTCGCAAGGTTGAGCGGAATTATGCGCGGATTATAACATGGCTGAGGGACGAAAACAAGGGCTGGATGTGCATATGCAACATCCAGCCCTGGGCATTGGAAACGCAAAAGGGTTTACGCGGCTTGCGCCAGCGAGCGTTCCTTGAGATAACAATCCACTTCGGCGCGGGCTTTATGAAACGCGCGAACCAAGCCTTCGTCCGCGCCTTTGAACGCGGCGAGCGTTCGCTTGGCGCAGGCGGAGCATCCCATCAACGCCTTGTAGCGATCGGGGTTACAGTCGAGGCAACTGCACTGGCGAATCATCGTCAGCGAGAACGCGAGACTGTCCGGATGATCTTCGGGCAGATTCGCAATCCGCTTGGTCAGCTCACGCCACTTGCCGTCGCGAGCGGTCACGAGCGATCCCACACTTTTGTGGGGAAACAAAATCTCTGCGCGCATGGGTAAATCTACTTCCTTTCCAGACAACCAGAGTTGGCGGCAAGCCAGCCGTACCCCCGATTCTGTTCTATCCGTCATCTGTCTCGCCTCAGTCGTGCGTTCGACCGCGCAACTAAGGCGGCAGCGATTGCCTTGCAGAGTGTTGCTCTACTTTGACATCGCCGCTGCGACGGGAATCAACCCGCGCCTCGCGGCGCGCGCCGATCCCACCCGCCTTGCTCCCAGTTGGACATTCACCTAGCCGCCGCAGTCACCTGCGACGCTGGTAGGCTCTTGCCCTACCTTTGCACTCCTGACTCTTCGCTTTCGCTCGGAGCGGACATGTTCTCTGTTGCAGTTGTCGTCAACCTCCCCCCTTCCCGCTCCTAATAGGAGAAGGGACCGGGGTGAGGTCTCCCTCACTTGCGGTTTCGTGAGGCAACCTTGCCCGATGAAAATCGGACCGGGAGTCGGGAAGTTCCTCTCGCCCTTCGCGGACGCGCCTTGCGGCGCCCCGCGCAGGACGAGCGACGGACCGCTTGCTTGCCTTTGATAGTGAGGCGGCAGGGAATCGAACCCTGAACCCACAGCTTAACCTACCACACTAGCTTTCGCTAGCCGAGTTCGCGCTCGTTGTAGTCTGGATCATCTCTTTACCCTCGGCATGATCCGTTCGGGTAGATTGCGTATGATCTCTGAGGGCTTGCTTGAAATCGAGATAGTCTTCAAACCAATGGACGCCTTTGGATTGGCGATTCTTTGGTTTGACTAGTCGAATGACGGTGGTGCCTTTGGCTTGAAGGATCTGATGCACATTCAGAAAGAGAATCACATCTCTTTGCGGAATGTAGATCGCAAACAGATCCACATCTTCAGGCTTGTAGCGATAACGATAACCCGGACCACTCTTCCGAGAATCCACGCTGATCTTGCCGTCTTTGAGATTCCTCGCCTTGGATCTTGATTGGCTGATTGTCAAACAGAACAATCAGATCTACACGCGAGAGGTCTCCCATTTCAGCAAAAATGCTCAAGCCTTGTGACATCAGATGCGCCGCGACACGCAAAACGCCAATGGCTCCCAATTGCTTGCTGTGTAGTTTCATCTATGCTTTCTCCCGCATAGTTTCTTGGATATTGAAAGCCATTTCAAGGTTGCCTGCTGATTGCCCACCTATCCCTCGCATTTTCACGTGGAGAAACGTAGCGAGGGCTTGAGGGTGTTCCAGCATACAGCAATCTGCGCTGTCCCAAATTACTTTGGGCAGGCTCCATTTCTCAAAGGCTGTTGCTCTGCCAATTGAGCTACCGCCCCATACAAAATTTTAACGCGCATCAGGCATAAAAATTGGCGTGATGCGAATCACGCCGCAACGGGTGCGCGCGTTCTTTCCGTTCGTGAGCGCAGTTTACCACAACTAAACGCGGCTTGTCAAGCACTGCACAAAAATCGGCTTATGTCAATTGACGGCAAAGTAGACGCGCGACCTCTTCCAAGCATTCTCGATCCGCTTCGGCGAACGCCGCGGGCGCATCGCCGTCAATATCAATTTCGCCAAACACCCGACCATCGCGCATGATCGGCACGACGATTTCGCTCCGCGTTTCCAAACTGCACGCGATGTACTCCGCGTCGCGGTTNNAGCGTTTCGCCTTCGAGCAGATAGATGTAGACGCCTCTCTACCGCACAAATCCGCCCGTCGCCAACGCAATCGCCGGCGTCGGGAACAAACCCAACGCGAGCACGCCGACCACTGCAATCGCCAACGCAAGCGCGACCAGCGGCGCGATGCGAGTGGTGAGCGTAGCCGAACCATCCCAGCCCGGCTGCGCTTCGGTCATGTACATCTGTACGACCGGGCGCAAGTAGAAATACACCGACACGAGACTGTTCAACACGCCGATGACCGCCAGCCACGCCCAACCCGTCTCGACTGCCGCGCTAAAGATCAAGAACTTGCCGACAAAGCCGGCAAACGGCGGAAAGCCCGCGAGCGAGAGCAGACAAATTGTCAATGCGGCAGCGGCAAAGGGCTGCTTTTGCGCCGCGCCAGCATAATCTCCAATCTCCAATCTCTCTCTTGCGCCGTCGCTCAACGCGATCACTGCGCCGAACGCGCCGAGATTCGTCAGCGTGTACGCTAACAGGTAGAACAACGCGGACGACGATCCCTGCGCGCCCATCGCGACGAGCGCGACCAGAATGTACCCCGCGTGCGCGATGCTAGAGTATGCTAGCATCCGTTTGATGTTCGACTGCAACAGCGCGGCGACATTCCCCAACGTCATCGTCAGCACGGCGATCAACGCGACCAGTGCGCGCCAATCCATTGCCAAACCGGGGAGCGCGACGAAGAACGCGCGGAAGAACGCGCCAAACGCCGCCGCCTTGACGGCGACACTCATGAACGCGGTAACGGCAGTCGGCGCGCCTGCGTAGACATCTGGCGTCCACCAGTGGAATGGCACGAGCGCGACTTTGAACGCGAACCCGACCAGCAGCAAGCCCGCGCCGACGAGCAGAAGATCGCCGCTGGGATTTTTCGCAATCGCCGCCGCGATCTTTGTCAAGTTCGTTGCGCCCGTCGCGCCAAAAACGAACGCGATGCCGTAGAGGAAGAACGCGGACGAGAACGCGCCAAGCAAAAAGTACTTTAGCCCGGCTTCGAGCGAAGGGCCATCTTCGCGTTTGAACGCCGCGAGGATGTACAGCGGCAGCGACAGCAGTTCGAGTCCCAGGAAGATGACGATGAGATCGGTCGCGGTCGCCATGACGATCATACCGACGACCGCCGACAGCACCAGCATATAGTACTCGCCGTGCTCGACTTGATGCGCGCGGAGAAAGTCAACCGAGAGTAGAACGCTCAGCAGCGCGCCGAGCAGGATCACGAGCGTCAAGAACAAGCCAAAGTTGTCGGCGGCGATCATTCCGCCAAATGCCGTGGCGTGGGCGTCCCACAAGCCAAACGTCGCGCCCACCGCGATCAACAGCCCAATCAAACTCGTGTAGCCGAGCCAACGTTTGCGCGCGGCAGGCGTTACGAGTTCGCCAAGCAGGACGACCAGCGCGGTGATCGAAACGATCAGCGCGGGAACGACGATGCGGAGGTTGAGATCGGGAACGGAGAGACTCATTTGGAATTTTCGATTTTCGATTGCGTGAAGCGTGTTGCGTGTTGCGTAAAAACGGAATACGCACCACGCAATACGCTCTCACTTCAATATACCCAGCAGATTCGCCACGCTTGCCTGAATCGGGTCCAGGAACGTGCGCGGGTAGACGCCGATCCAGATGATGCAGACGCCGAGCGCGACGAGCAGCGCGATTTCGCGCGGCGACAAATCTTTCAGCGTCTTGTTCTCGTCGTGTGTGATCGGACCATTCATCACGCGTTGGTACATCCAGAGTAGATAGACTGCGGAAAGCACGACGCCGGTCGCGGCGAACGCGGCGTACCAGACGTTTGCCTGGAACGCGCCGACGAGAATCAGAAATTCTCCGACAAATCCGTTCAGCCCGGGCAAGCCAACCGACGAGAACATGACGATCAGCAAGAACGCAGCGTAGACCGGCATCACCTTCGCCACGCCGCCAAAATCGGCAATGAGGCGCGTGTGACGGCGCTCGTACAGCATGCCGACGAGCAAAAAGAGCGCGCCAGTGGACAAGCCGTGATTGACCATCTGCAGAATGCCGCCGCTCATGCCCGGCGCGTTGAACGCGAACAGCCCCAGCATCACAAAGCCGAGGTGCGACACGCTGGAGAACGCAACCAGCGACTTGACATCGCGCTGCACCGCCGAGACGATCGCGCCGTAGATGATGCCGATGATCGCCAGCACGATGATGACGGGCGCGAATGATTTCGCGGCTTCGGGGAAAAGCGGCAGGTTGAAGCGAATAAAGCCGTACGTGCCCATCTTGAGCAACACACCCGCGAGAATCACGCTGCCGGCAGTCGGCGCTTCGACGTGCGCGTCGGGCAGCCAGGTGTGGAATGGAAACATCGGCACTTTGATCGCGAACGCGAGCGCGAACGCCGCAAAGAGAATCGGTTGAAGCGCCAGAGGCACCGGCGTTTTCAAAACGTCGGTCAGCGCGAACGATAATGTGCCAGTAACATCGCGGCTCGCAAAGACGAGCACCAAGATCGCGATGAGCATCAGCGTCGAGCCAACCATCGTGAACAGCATGAACTTGATCGCCGCGTAGACGCGCCGCGCGTGTCCCCAAATGCCGATGAGAAAAGCCATCGGAATCAGTGTGAATTCCCAGAAGACGTAAAACAAGAACAAATCAAGCGACACGAAGACGCCGATCATACCCGCTTCGAGCAGCAGGAAGAGGATGTTGTATTCCTTGACGCGCTCGGTGATGCCTGCCCACGACCCGCCGATCGCGATAATCATCAGGAACGTCGTCAACATGACGAGCAAAATGCTCAGCCCATCCACGCCGACGTACCACGCGATACCCAGTTGCGGAATCCACGGCGCGCGCTCGACGAATTGCATCTCCGCCGTGCCGGCGCGGAAACTGACGAACAACCCAACGCTCACCGCGAACTCGACGAGCGTCGTGACGAGCGCGAGCCATTTAATGGCGCGTTCCGATTGGCGCGGGATGAAGAGCAGAATTAGCGCGCCGAGGAGGGGGAGAGCGATGAGGACAGTGAGAAAAGGAAAAATCATATTGAAAACCAAAGTGTTCGGTGTTAGGATAGGAATGCAGAAAACCGAAGGGTTTTCCACTTGGCGAAGAGTCACCTACTTGGCGACCTGTCTGGGACATTACCGGACTATGGTTTTTGTTGGCTTTACATTTCTGCAAGCAGCTCCTGCAAATCGCCGTAATCGTACGGCGGGCGTTTACGCACAGCCAACACATCTATTGCGCTTTCTACTTCCGTAATCGTGTACAAAATCCTCCATTTGTCCAAACGAATCCGCCACAACTCGAAGGGCAAGTCCTCGGACATACCAAGTTGTTTGCTACCGGCTGGATGTGGATTATTCTCTAACTCGTCAATCGCGCGCTTGACTCTTTGCCGCATGTGCCCCGGCAGGTCCTTGATCTCACCCCATGCCCGGGGTGTAACGTAGACGGAATAACGGCTCATTCCAATTCTCCCGCTACGCTCTTCCACTCCAACCAGCCGGCCCGTTTACGGTCACCGCCAGCCGCTTTCAATTCAGACCATGCGGTACGGGCGATTTGTAGGTCTTCGACTGTTTCCAGCCATTCGATCAATGCTTCCCAATCATCGGCGCTCAAAACCACAAACCGCTTGCCTTTTAACGTCACGAACTGAACGGATTGCAGCGCATCTGTTCCGGTCATATCTCACCCCCCCGCTTTCTAGAACGGTTTGAACGTCATCTTAACATCAACCACCCAATCACGATCACCGTTCCTGCCAACATCATCAGCGCGTACGCGCGCGCATAACCGGTCTGCCAGCCGCGCAGCACGCGGCTGAACGATGCGGTCGCGCGTCCCAAGCCGTTTGCCGCGCCGTCAATCACTTGCACGTCAATCACTTGCCACAGGAAATTCGCGAGTCTGCCGCCCTGCTCGACAAATAGCCAGCCGTAGACTTGATCCACGTAATACTTGTTCCAGAGCAAGTCGTAAACGCGCTTGAAGCGCGCCGCGAGACTCACGGGAATCTGTGGACGCGCGATGTAGAACCAGTACGCGATGCCGATGCCGAGCAAGCCCGCGACCACCGACGCGGCGATCAGCAGCCACTCGGTCGCCGGCGCGATATGCATCTCGACCGCGCCGAAGACGGGCAGGAAGAATTCCTCGATAAAATTCGGTCCCATCACGCGCGGCAT
>DHFK01000092.1:0-6093 GCA_002400365.1 Anaerolineales bacterium UBA4826
TCCGCTCGTTCTCGACGTGCTGATGTCGCTCCATCTGATCGCGACCGAACGGCAGTTGCCGGCGCGTAACCTCTTGCGCTGGATCGAGCATGTTGCGTGCCGCTTGCCCGATTCGCTCATCTTGGATACACCCGAGTACGCAGAGTTCTTCGAGCGGACTTATGGGATTCCGCGCGCGCGTTTTCATCTGGTGCCGCTCGGCGCGGACAATCGTGTGTTCAAGCCGCTGCCGCCGCGCCCGTCGGATGGAACGTTTCGAGTGCTGTACTACGGAACCTTCATTCCGCTCCACGGCGTCGAACACATCATCCGCGCGGCGGATCTGTTGCGCGAGCGACGCGAGATTTCCTTTCGACTCATCGGGCGAGGACCCGAGCGCGCGCGGGCAGAAGCGTTGGCAGCCGAGTCGCGTCTCGATAACGTAACCTTTGCCGATTGGGTCCCGCTGGAGCAACTGCCAACTTTCGCCGCGCAAGCCGATGCGCTCCTGGGTGTGTTCGGCACGACGGAGCAATCCAAGTTCACGATTCAGAATAAAATCTATCAAGGGCTGGCGATGGCGCGTCCAGTCATCACCGGCGACTCGCCAACCGTTCGCGCGGCGTTGACGCATCGTCAGCACGTCTACCTGGTCGAGCGCGGCAACCCGGCGGCGCTCGCCGATGCCATCTTGACACTGCAAGCGGATGTCGCGCTCCGCGCGCGTCTTGCCGACGAAGGATACCGGCTTTTCGCGGAACGCTTTACGGTTGAAGCCATCGGCGCGCAGACGGCGAGTTATTTGCTGGAATTGTTGCGCTTGCGCGCCAAGCCCAAAATGGCGATATGACACGCGAGACAAACTGGATTCCGTCTTGGTTGCCATATCTGCTGATTAGCATTTTCGCGCTCGCGCTGGGGCTGCGCTTGTGGGGCATCAATTTCGGCTTGCCCTTTTTGTATCACTCTGACGAAGGCGCCGTGATCATGCCCGCGCTGAACATCATTCGGACGGGGGATTACAAGCCGATTCGCTTGGACTATGGCTCGGCGTATATCTATGGTCTGGCTGCCCTATACATCCCATTCTTCTTGTACGGCGCATGGCGCGGCTACTTTAGGACGGTAGCCGATCTGCCTGTCTACGCCGATTATCGCCAGATTGGGCAGTATCCATTTCCCGGCGTGTTCGTGCTTGCCAGATGCTTGACCGCGCTCCTGGGCAGTCTGACCGTGCTCGTGGTTTACCGTCTCGGAAATCGGCTAGCCGGATGGCGGGCGGGCTTGATTGCGGCGGCATGGCTGGCAGTTGCGCCGCTGCACGTCTTGAACTCGCACTTTGGGTCCGTGGACGTGCCAGCCGCCTTGCTGATTACGCTTGCGGTCGCGCGATCTCTCGATGTCTTTGAACGCGGCGATGCCGGCGACTATATCTGGGCCGGCGTTCTGGTCGGACTGTCTGCCTCGACCAAGTTCACCAGCGGCATAGCGCTGAGCGCGCTTTTGGTTGCTCATGCCTTGCGCGCGCGTGCGTGGTCCGACTTGCTCAATCGCCGGCTGATGGTGGGGCTTGCCGCCGCCATCGGAGGTTTTCTGCTTGGCACTCCGTATGCGTTGGATCTCCCGTACTTTCTAAACTGGCTGGCGGTCAACTTGATTTTCTACGGATCCACAGCGGGTGGACTCGAAGCGGCGGGGCAGCCCTCAAGCGTGCTGTTCTACGCCAGGGAACTGTTTATCAGCCCGTTCGGAGTCGTCGCGTTTCTAGGTATTATCGGACTGGCATGGTTGATCCGCTGTGATTGGCGACGCGGTCTGGTCGTCTCTGCTTTTCCAATTGCCTACAGCGCGCTGATTGCTTTTCAGGCGTCCGCCTATCCGCGCTGGCTGGTGCCGCTTATTCCATTTCTATCGCTTGGCGCTGGAGTCGCTTTGGACAGCATGTTCGTTTGGTTGAGTCGCCGGCGTCCCGGAGCAATGGCGCTTGCCGGAACCCATCTAGTCGCAATGGCTTGTCTGATTGGCGTGCTTCCTTTCGCAANNATCGCTGCCGAGCCAACGGGACCGCCCTTGCAGGGCTGGAGTCACAATCTCTACGTGACTTGGGATCTGATCGAGCATCCGCCCGAATGGTATGTCGAACAGGGCTTTGACTATCTGGCGCTGAGTGAGCCGCGTTTGCTCGATGCAAATGTGACCCCACAAATCGAAGCGGCGTACCGCCGGCTGACCGATCGCTGGACGCTCATCAAAACGTTCATGGGACCGATGCTTGGTACGGATAACATTCGGATCTGGGTGTACGAGATCGCGCCATGAAGCAGCCGCAAGTTGTCGTTGTCACTCTTAACTGGAATCGCCGCGACGATACGCTCGCGTGCCTGGAGTCGCTAAGTCATCTCACGTACCCGAACGTGCGCGTGCTCGTCGTGGACAATGGCTCGACTGACGGATCGCCGCAAGCGATTGCCGCGCGCTTTCCGCAGGTGGAGCAAATCGTCAATCGAACGAATTTGGGTTTTGCCAAAGGATTCAACGTTGGCCTGCGCCGCGCGCTCGACGCCGGCGCGGATTTGGTGTTTATCTTGAACAACGATACAATCGTGGCGCCCGATTTGCTCGAGCCGCTGTGCGCGGCAGCCGCGCCGCCAGACGTGGGGATTGTCGCGCCGGTCATCTTCGACGCCTCCGCCCCAGACCGGATCAGTTCGTCCGGGGGCGGACGGAGTCGGTTGACGCTTGAGATGACCGGCAACCACGGTCGGGGCGAGGTGCTTGCGGGCATTACCGAGCGCGAGTTCCTTTCCGGTTGCGCGATGCTCATCCGGCGTTCCGTCTTGGCACGCGTTGGTTTGTTCGACGAACGTTTCTTTATGTACTATGAGGATTCAGATTATTGTCTGCGGACGCGTCAGGCGGGCTTTCGGATGCTCGTCGTGCCTCAGGCGCGCATCTGGCACAAGGTGGCTACGTCGAGCGGCGGCAGCGACTCGCCGACCGAACGCTATTGGATGGGTCGCTCCAGCGTGCTATTCTTTCGCAAGCACGTTCGCGGCTGGCGCTGGTGCTTTGTCGTTCCCTGGCGACTGGGGAGCGCGCTGAAAACTACCTTCCGACTTGGCATGGCTGGACAGTCACGCGCGGTGCGCGCATATCTGCGGGGACTCTGGGACGGACTTGTTCATTGAGGAAACTGAGGTTGAGTATGTTGTCGAACGAATCGCCTACGCTTGGCGCAGAACACGAGACTTTCGCGCATGTCCCTATCGAAAAGGTTAGGGGCTTTTGGGATGCGCGCCCTTGTAACATTCGCCACTCATCCCAAGTCATAGGCACACGCGAGTATTTCGACGAGGTGGAAAGGCGCAAGTACTTTATCGAGCCGCATATTCCTCCTTTTGCCGAATTCCCCAAGTGGAAGGACAAGCGCGTTTTGGAGATCGGCTGCGGTATCGGTACGGACACCATCAACTTGGCGCGCGCGGGCGCGCGGGTTACCGCGCTCGATCTTTCGGAAGCATCGCTGACGATTGCGCGCAAGCGCGCGGACGTTTTCGGCTTGAGCGAGCGCATCCGCTTTTATTGCGGCGATGCCGAAGAACTGGATCGCGTTGTGCCCATCGAGCCGTACGACCTGGTGTACTCTTTTGGTGTGATCCATCACACGCCGCATCCTGACCGGGTTGTTCAGCATATCGAAAAGTACATGACGCCGCGGAGCGAGTTGCGCGTGATGGTTTACAGTAAAGCCAGTTACAAGGTCTTTTGGATTATGAAAGAGGCGGGAATGTGGGATATGGGGCGGCTGGATGAATTGGTCGCGCGCGCTTCCGAGGCGCAGACCGGCTGCCCCGTTACGTATACGTACACGCTCGACGGGGTGCGCGAGTTGTTGCATGGATTCGAAATCCTGGAGATGCGCAAAGCCCACATTTTCACCTGGGACATCGCGGCGTACACACGCTACGAATATAGAAAAGACCCGGCGTGGGCAAACGTGGACGAAAACCGTCTGGCTGAATTGGAAAAAGAACTTGGGTGGCACATCCTCGTGCGCGCCAGACTATCTCAATCAGAGTGATACAGAATTCAGAGGAATCTCACATGGCTATCCGCTATTCTGTGATTGGGCTGGGCAAACTGGGCGCTAGCATGGCAGCGGCAATCGCCAGCCGCGGTTTTAGTGTGATCGGCGTGGACGTCAACCCGCGCGCGGTCGAGTTGGTCAATGCCGGACATGCGCCGGTTCAAGAAACCGGGCTTGAAGAAATGCTCGCGGCAAACCGATCCAGAATTCGCGCTACGCTAAGCCATCGCGACGCGGTCTTGAACTCGGACGTGATGTTTGTCATCGTCCCCACACCCAGCGACGAACGCGGCGCATTCTCTTTGCAGTACGTCGCTTGGGCTTGTCACGAGATCGGACGGGCGCTCGCCGAGAAAAACGACTATTTGAACATCGTGTTGATCAGTACTGTGCTGCCCGGCGCGACTCGCTGTGGCTTGCTGCCCATCCTGGAACACGAGTCCGGCAAACAGTGCGGGCGGGATTTCGGTCTGTGCTACAGCCCCGAGTTCATCGCTTTGGGCAGTGTCATTCGCGATTTCCTCAGCCCGGATTTCAACTTGATCGGCGAGTTCGACGAACGCTGCGGTAGTCAACTCGAAGCGTGCTACGCGCAGATCATGGAAAATCACCCGCCCTGCCGACGGATGAGCCTGGAAAACGCCGAACTGACCAAGATCGCGCTGAATACCTTTGTAACCATGAAAATCACGTTTGCGAATACGCTCGCCGACCTGTGTGAGCGTCTCCCCGGCGGTAATGTGGATGCGGTGACCGATGCGTTGGGTTTGGATCACCGGATCGGTCACGCGTACCTCAGAGGCGGCTTGGGGTATGGCGGACCTTGCTTTCCGCGCGACAATGTGGCGCTCGGATTCCTCGCGCGCATCTTGGGAGAGCAAGCAGCCCTGGCGGAGACGACGGACAGCGCCAACCGCGCTCTATCGCAGAGAATAGTCAAGTATCTGCAAACGCTCATTCCAAAGGGCGCTACGGTGGCTGTGTTAGGACTTGCCTACAAACCCTTCTCGCATGTGATCGAAGAGTCGCAGGGAATTCATCTGGCGAAGGCATTGTCGCACGCGGGTGCGCGCGTCATCGCCTATGATCCGTTAGCCAACGAGACGGCAAAACCGGAACTTGCTTACCACGCTTTGGTTTTGGACTCGCTCTCCAGTTGCTTGGAACAAGCCGACGTCGTGCTTGTTGCCACGGCTGATCCGGTGTTCCAAGCGTTACGCGTCGCCGATTTCAAACATCTCCCTGTCACCATCGTGGATTTTTGGCGTATCCTAGACAAAGAATTATGCGGCAAACCCAACATCCACTACATTCCCTTTGGGCGCAGCAGAGACGACCACGCCAATCAAGCCCGGTTGAACGAGTTGTGGAGCGACGCTACGCCGAGAGTGGATTAGGATTGCCGAAACCAAGGAATAGGTAGCCACGCCGTGCGGATCCTCATGTTAAACCACAATGCCGCTTTCACGGGCGGCAGCACATTCTACTTTCCTTTTCAAATCGGCCAGCACCTGGCGCGGCAGGGACATCAAGTCACAGTTATTGCCTCATCGGCAGGGAGAATCGCGAGTTCGCGGCGACGCGCGGTCAAAGGCATTGATTTGTGGGAGGCGCCTGCCTTTGTGCCGGCGCGATGGCGCTATGGCTACGATCCTGGCGAGACGCTGTGCAGAGTGATCTGGGTGTCGCGGCAGAAATTCGATATTGTCCACGCCTTTGAAAGTCGCCCGGTCGTAATCTATCCAGCCCTCATGGCGAAGCGGAGAGGGGCGCGCCTAGTCATGCATTGGGGAGACTGGTTCGGTCGGGGAGGGTCTGTGGAACAGCGCGCCAATCCCGTGGCGCGAGCGCTGTTGCGTCCTGTAGAAACGTACTACGAAGAAGCCTTCCGGCGATACGCCGATGCGACGACAGTGATCAACACAGCCCTCGAAGAGCGCGCGCTGCAACTGGGGGTGCCTGCGGCTACGATCGTGCGCGCGCCAGCCGTCGCGGATCCAGAGATGATTCGTCCGCTCGACCGCGAC
>DHFK01000092.1:6112-15753 GCA_002400365.1 Anaerolineales bacterium UBA4826
CCCGCCGCGCCGGGTTTGATTCATACGGGCTTTGTCTCCTATGAGGATCTCAATCGTTACCTGTGCGCGTGCGACGTCTTGTGTCTGCCCCTGGCTGATTCGGTTGCGAATCGTGGACGCTATCCAGCCAAACTGGGCGACTATTTTGCGGCGGGGCGTCCAACCGTGGCTTGCGCGGTCGGAGACGTTGGATCGGTCATGCAAACCGCGCGCGCGGGACTGCTCTCGCAGCCAACGCCAGAGAGTCTGGCTGAGCAGATCGTGGTTCTACTCGATAACATAGACCTCCGCAGGTCGTTTGGACAGAACGCGCGCCAGGCAGCCGAGACATACTATAATTGGGCTTTTGTGGCAGCGCAACTAGAATCTCTGTATCTGCGCTTGGTCAAGTGAGGAAGAATATGGATTGGAACGGCGTACACGTGCTTGTCACCGGCGGCGCCTCTTTCATCGGCTCTCATCTGGTAGATGCTCTCGTCGCCAAGGGCGCGCGAGTGCGCGTCGTGGATAATCTTAGCAGCGGCAGAATCGCAAACATTCAATGCCATCTGGACAATGGGAAGATCGAATTCATCGAAGCCNNGTATTCCACCTGGCGGCTGATCATGGTGGACGCGGCTATGTGGACTTGCACCAAGCCGCCTGCGCGACGAACCTGGCGCTCGACGGCATGTTTTTCCACGCGTGTCTCAAGGCGCGCGTGCAAAAGGTGATCTACGCCTCGTCGGGTTGCGTGTACCCGAACTTTTTGCAGACGAATTCCAGCCAGGAGATCTATTTGACGGAGGACCTGGTCAAGCCGCCCTACGACGCCGATAACATGTACGGCTGGGCAAAGTTGATGGGCGAGTTGACCTTGCGGGCGTANNGTCGTGTGGGGGAACGGGGAGCAGATTCGCAACTGGACGCACGTCAGCGACATCGTCGCCGGGACGATTCTGGCGGCTGAAAAGATTGACGATGGCACGGCGATCAATCTGGGCACGATGGAACGCACACGTGTGATTGACGCGGTGCGCCAAGTGCTGCGTTACACCGGCAAGGAGCACCTGCCGATCGAGTTTCGCCCGGAGATGCCGACTGGTCCAATGAATCGCGTCGCGGATAACGCCGCGGCAAGAACAAGGTTAGGGTGGTCGCCAACGGTCAAGTTCGTGGATGGACTACATTCCACGATTGACTGGTACTATGCCGCCAAGGATCGCGCGCAGGTGGCGGCGACACTTGGACTGCGGCTGACCGAGAGATAAGCGTGGAAGCAACTTGTTGCAATCTGTGCGGCGCGGACGACGCGTCCGTACTCTATCAAGGTCGCGATCGGCTGCTGAACTTGCCGGGCGAGTTTCGTTTGGTGCGCTGCAATCAGTGCGGCTTGATCTATCTCAATCCGCGACCGACCGCGCAGGAGATCGGCGCATATTATCCAGAACAATATCATCCCTACACGCGCGCCATCGAAG
Source organism: Anaerolineales bacterium UBA4826 (assembly GCA_002400365.1). Taxonomy (GTDB): domain Bacteria; phylum Chloroflexota; class Anaerolineae; order UBA4142; family UBA4142; genus UBA4142. The sequence continues at coordinate 7,573 of DHFK01000092.1, forward strand.
ACGAAAGGTCGTGGTTTCTCCGGCTAGATCGGCGCTATGGACTGCGTAAACGCTGCGCGGTGATTACGCGGCGCGTGCGCGGCGTCGGCAGGTTGCTGGATGTTGGGTGCGCGACCGGGATTTTCCTGGACGGCATGCGGCGCTTGGGATGGCAAGTCCAAGGGGTCGAACTCAATCCTGAAATTGCCGCCTACGCGCGTGAGCGTTTGGGGCTCCCCGTCTTTGCCGGCACGCTCGAGCAGGCAGCGTTTCCATCCAGCCATTTCGATCTGGTGACGCTCTGGGATGTGCTTGAGCATGTCCACGATCCCAAAGGCGCCTTGAGGGAGATCGCGCGTATTTTGCGACCCGGTGGATGGCTCGTGCTGTCTCTGCCTGACCCGGACTGCATCGAAGCCAGACTCTTCGGACCCTATTGGGCGGGTCTGGACATGCCGCGCCACCTCAATATCTTTTCCCGTACCGTCTTGACGCGCTTTCTGACAGAGACGGGCTTCACCCTGCTAGACCGAATTCATTTCACCGGACGATATGGCGTGTTGGTCGCGAATATGCAATTCTGGTCTGACGAGCGAGTGTCCAATCCGCAATTGCGCCGCCTTTTGATGGCGATCGTCCAATCCCTTCCCGTCCGGCTTGTGGCGCTGCTCTACTATGCCATCGCCGATCGCTTGCACCAGAGTTCGGTCGTCACTGTGTTTGCCCGAAAGAGAGTAACATGATCGAAATACGCAAACAGCCGCAAGTGAGTGATGCCTGGAGCAAATCCGCCTACGAAGACATTTACGCCGGCCCGGGCATTCGCCAGACCGATTCGTTCTATGCTTGGTTGCTGAAACTGATACGACCCAAGCCCGGGCGGCGGATGCTGGATGTATCCTGCGGTGAGGGTCGCCTAGCGCAGTTAGCCGCGCAAATGGGAGTGGTCGCCTACGGGGTTGATCTTTCCGAAGCCGCGCTGCGGATTGCCAATGCTGAATCTACGGAACGCCGTTTTGTTTTGGGAGATGCCCAACGTTTGCCATTTGCGGACGCCTCCTTCGACTATATAACCAATATCGGCAGTCTTGAGCATTACCTCGATCCAGGGCAGGGCGCGCGTGAGATAACTCGTTTGCTCACGCCGGGCGGGTTAGCGTGTATTCTCCTGCCCAACACGTATAGTCTGCTCGATAACCTTTGGTACGCCTTTCGTTTCGGGCGCACGCTTGAGGACAACCAACCGATCCAGCGCTATGCCAGTCGGTACGAGTGGCAAGACCTGCTGGAAGCCAATGGGCTGAGGGTCGAGCGAACCATCAAGTATGAGCGCGAATTCCCTACCCGACTGGCGGATGTGGGCTTTTATCTCCGCCACCCCAAGCCGCTCATACGACTCTTGTTGACTCCCTTGGTGCCTCTGAACCTGGCGGCGTGCCTTGTCTATCTTTGCCGACGACGTGACGATGTGGTCAATGGCTAGGGCGATCTGGACGCGCGTCCGGTTGCTGGGCGACCAGCGTTGGACGCGCTGGATAATCACCGGGCTCATTCTCGTTCTGTCTGCGGTGGGCCTCGGCGGAATGCTGGTTGCCTATTGGCCTACGCTGATTGCCTATCGTTGGGAGTTGCGTCCTCTGCCACTCGTCGTCGCGTACGTCGTTTACAGTCTGGATCTGCCGCTAGCGGTTTGGGGCTGGAGCATCATCATGGGGCGATTGGCTGGCTCGATCGGCTTGCGCGAGCACTTTCGAGTTTACTGCTCGACCCTCGTCGCCGGACGGATTCCGGGAGCGCCGTGGCACATCGCCGGTCGAGCGGTGCTTTACAAACAACTTGGCGTCAGTCGGCGTGTCACGGGCAGCGCGTCGGCGATAGAAATGCTTTTGATTATCGTTTCGGGGTTGTTGTCGGGATGCTTGACTTGGCCCTTTCTGCCGGAGAGCGCGAAAAGTCAATTGATCTGGTTTGCTCCGGTCGTGCCGATTGGATTGGGACTGATGCATCCGACAGTAATCCAAGCCATCCTCAAGCGCTTGATTCAAAACGAAACGCCGATCCGGCTGCGTTATTCAGATACGCTAGAACTGTTGGGGCTGTATCTTTTGGTATGGGGGTTGGGTGGAGTCGTTTTGTATGCCGTGATCCGCGCGCTGTATCCTTTGCCGGTGACGATGTTGCCAGGCGTGGTTGGGGTCTGGGGACTTGCGGGAGCGGTGGCTTCGCTAGTTTTTTTTAGCCCCACCGGGCTTGGCGTCAAAGAGATTACGCTGAGTTTGCTCTTGGCGCTGTTCATCCCGGCAGGGTTGGCGGTGGTGACGGCAATTCTCATGCGTCTGTTTCTTACCGCCGCGGAATTCTCGTGGGCGATCATCGCCTCGCGTCTTTGACCGCAAAAAAGGCGCTGCAATAATTTCACAACGCTTGATCGCAGTACAACTGACACGGAGTCGGCCTATGTGCGCCGACTCCGTGTTGTTTTTGGGCATGATTGAGTTGTCTAGGTCGGTTTACCGAGGAGCGGATTCTCCGACAAACGGCTAGGGTCGCGACGGCGATTCATAGGAGAGTGTCCCCACATCTACTTGTTCTCCGGCTGAAACCTCGATGATCAGCAACTGGTCTGCTCCCAGTCTCGAAAGCGGAATCGAGCGTGAAATTTGGTCCACGATCAGACCGTAGCGCCCTGGCGGAATGTTCCAGAACACGAACCGCCCTTTGTCATCGGTAGCCGTCCTCGGCGAGTTAACCCGATCGAAAGAGATGAACACCTCGGTCCCACTCGCATCCTTGACTGTTGCGGCAAGGTACACGATCGTCTTTGGCGCCGGCTGCAACTCCGCTCCAACCTGGGCGAGTACCAGTCCGGTCACTGCCCCCTTGTCTGGGCTTAACGTTGCGACCGTCGGAGTTGGCAAAGGCGCTGGCGCCGGCGCGCTCGGCGCGCAGGCGACCACCCACAACAGACATAATGCTCCATAGGCGAACACAGAGTACTTCATCACGCTTGTCCCGGGAATAAAATCTGAGGAGCGATGCGCTCGCTCCTCAGAGAAAACACAGCCCAACCGAGTTACTGATTGAACCCTTCGTAGACGAGCAACTGGTCTCCCACGCCGCTGACGTTCACTTCATTCACAACGCCAACGATCTTGTCGCCGCTGCTGCTCGCTGTACAAGTCGCCGAGCCGACATAGCCGCTGGCGATCTTGCCATCTTGCACATCGGTCAGAGCCGCGCCAGCCGCCAGGGTCCCTGAGGCGGTATAACTGGTGCCGGTGAAAGTGCAGGTCACGGTCGTGGAACCGGTGCCCACGTTCATCACGTTAAAGCCGGTGAGCCAGCCATAGTTGCGATCCATGATGAGAGGCAGCAACACCTTGTTCGTGGCTGAAGTGGGATTGAACCCGTTGTATGCCTCGCCGTTCGCGCCGGTGGTTAGCACCTGGTTGACAATTGCCACCAAGTTCTGGCTGGCGCTGTTAGTGGTCACCCGCGCTGAGCCGACGAACGTTGCGCCAAGCGCGCAAGTAGTTCCCGGCGTCTGGGGCGTGTAAGTAAACGCATTGAGCGCAAAGGTCTTGGACTGACCTGCCGGCACGTTTTGGGTTTCCGTGCAAGCGGCACCTGCTGTCGAAGGCGTGTAACTGACGGTGACGTCCGTGGCCGAGCCCCCGATGTTCATGATCTGGATGCCGGTGACATACCCATAGTTGTTGGCGTTCACCAGCGGCATGACTGGGTTAGTCGCGCCGCCCGCGAATCCGCTGTAGGCGAACATGGTCGTGGTGTTCTCTTCAATCACCGCCGCGGCGATGGGCTGCCCGCCTCCGCTGACGCTGGCGGAAAAGACCGCCGCGCTGTGCGTCTCAGTGGATTGATCGTAAGTGCGCGCGGCGCCCGGCTTGACGGTGTGAGGACCAGCCGTCGTTCCGTCGCTGTAGGTCACGCTGACCGAGGCATCGGTAGTTCCAGTGTTCTGGACGTTGAACCACGTGTTGTACCCGTAGTTGCCTTTCATCAACAGCGGGAGTGACGCGGTAGTGCCTCCCTGGGTTGCCGCATCGTAAGCAGCCCCGGCGCCATTCCCACCACTACCCAAAACATTGACCACCGCTACGACCGGTTGATCAGACGAAAGGACAACCGAGCCGTTGAAGGATGCAGCAGGATGGATCGGATAGTAGGTCTTGGAACTGCTCGCGCCGATGGTGTCGGTGGGCGCCGTGTTGACCGTGCCGTCTTGGTTGTAATAGGTGATCGTAATGTTGGCGGTCGAGGTGCTCAGGTTTTGCACCTGAAACCCGGCGCTATAGGAAAATGCGCCTCGCGCGCCGCGTCCGGTTGGAGCAGCCGGTGCCTTTGTCGGCGTCGGTCGCACCTTCACCGGGGTTGGAAGCACTACCGTTGGCGGCGCGGCTTGCGGCGAGTCTGCCGATGTCGTGGCGACTCCGCCAAACAAGATCGCGATGAACGCCATCGCGCCGATCAAGAGCGCCAATTTGACTAGATTCTTGAACATTTCTCCTCCTTTTGTCTAGTTTGCTGGTTGGGAATCATAAAACTGCAGCCAGTATAAGCGCAGGTTCTGGTCGGGTCAATAACACCTTCGGGTGGTTTCCAGNNGATCTATCGTCGAATTGGAACCGGCGTACCGGTTGGCGCAGGCGTTTGTCCGCGCGCTGGCGCGGGGGGCAGGGTTCCCATCGCCACATCGTCCACGAAGAAAGCGCTGGCATACGCACTATCCGTCCGGGCGATGAACTGGATCCACCTTGTCTGCCCAACGTACGCGCTCAGGTCAACCGTTCGCTTTTGCCAACCGTTCGTATTGTTCGGGGCGCAGAGATTAAAGTGATCAACGATCGTGGTTTCGACGTAGACCCACGCCTCGTCATAGCCACATTCATCCTGGGAATCAATCCAGAACCAAAACGCCAGGACCGAGCCACCTGCCGGTATGGTGACTTGTTGCGAGACGGTATCGGTACGGCTAAACCCTCCGCCGGGGCGGTCACCCAGCCAAGCCGCCCAAGTGCCGCTGTGCGCTGTTTTCCCTTGCAGGTTGTTCGTGATAAGAACTCCCGTCGGGTCCTCATACCAAGATCCGTCATGTCCGCTCTCAAAGTTCCCGTTCTTGAAAGGATTGGGGATCGGTGTGGCTGTTGGCGTCGGCGTAACCGTGCTCGTTCGAGTGGGGGTCGGTGTGCTAGTCGGCGTCGGCGTGACCGTCGGTTGTTTTGCCACGAGCGGCATGTAAAGGGGACCGAACACAACGTGCAGAACGTCGGCAGAAACGCTTCCGTTGAAACTGCCATCGCCGCTGTAGGTGGCGGTCAACACTTTGTCGCCAGCGCTGCTAAAAGTCAAAGGACAACTGGTGGCGGGCAGCGTGCCGATGCAATTGATCGTGCCGTCGCTCACGGTCACGGTCCCGGTCGGCGTGCCAGTGGTCGAAGTAACCGAGTACGTCACGGTCACCGCTTGGCCCGTGGCGGATGGATTCGGCGTGTGCGTGACAATCGTCGTGGTCGTGTTGTTCTTGTTGTTGACCTCGAAATTCACCCCGTTCGATACGCCCCCGCCAGGTGTAGGATTGAACACGGTGATGCTGACTGTCTTGGTCGTCGTGATGTCCGCGCTGGCGATGGTCGCGGAGAGTCGCGTGGGGCTGATGTATGTCGTCGGCTTGTTCGCGCCGGCCCAGCGCACAACCGAGTTGGTCACAAAGTTGGCGCCGTTGACGACGAGCGTGAAACTCCCACTGCCCGCTTTAATCGCCGGTGGGTTGAGCGTGGTGACCGAGGGGATTGGATTGTCCGATAAGGATAGGGCAAAGGAAACCACAGAACTGGACAATAGGAGCACAATCGCGACGAACGCCAAGCCAAATACCGATTGTGCCCTAAACCGATTTCCCATACGCTTCTCCATCCAGAAACCAAGTTTTCCGAAAACCGGCTGGCGGCAACACCGGCCGATCGCGCGCGCGCCTGATCCATCTGTCCGGCTATCTTGAGAATACTCCTTCTTTGGTCGCGCGTCAAATCGGTGACGCTGCGTTATGAAAATCGAATTTGGCAAATGATTTGACGCGCCGCGCTAAACGTGTTAGACTGGGAGCAACCTCTCGGACTAGTGCCAAGTCTCTACCGGTCGGTTTGGTGAACGTGACGTTTGCCTTTCACGCGGACGCTAGCAGGTTGTCGGAGGGAGATCAGAAACCCGTTTTCTGGTTAGCAAGTGACGCGGAAATTGTCGAGAAAACGGGTTTCTCCGACAGACTGCTAGACGCGCCGTGGTCGAAGGGCATGCTGTCAGGACGGTGTGGGCATGGCTGTCAATCCACGTACGCTGCGCGCGTTTCCTTTTCTGCGCCGCCTTGCCGACGCGGACTTGGCGCGCCTCGCCTCCCAGGTCGGCGAGACGCATTACCCGGCGGGCACGCTTATCTTCCCCGACCGCCAGCCGGGCGATCGGTTCTACCTCCTCAAAGCCGGGCGCGTCGAAATCTTCAAACCGACTCCGCACACCCAAGTGATCCTCAACGTGCTCCAGCCCGGCGAGCATTTCGGCGAGATGAGTTTGCTCGACGATCAACCGCGCTCGGCTGCCGCGCGCGCGGCGACCGACGTGGCGCTGATCGAGATTTCCAAGCCGATTTTTCTCGCGCTCGTCCAGCGTTTTCCCCTGTTGCTCTATCAAGCCGCGCACGTGAGCGACGAGCGATTGCGTCGCCGCGACCGCGACTTGATCAACCAACTCACCGCGCACAACCGGCAACTCGGCAAACTCTACGAAACCTCGCTCGACATTAGCCGCCATCGCGCCCGCGACGCCGCGCTCGCCGCCATCGTCGAACGCGCGGTCGCGCTGTTGAATGGTTCCGCCGGCGCAATCCACCTTTTCGATCCGCAGACCCATCGGCTCGTCGCGCCACTCGACCGTTCGCGCGGGACGCGCAGCCGCGGCGTGATCGGTCGTGCGTTCGCGACCGGCGCGCCGGTGATCGAAAACCGCCGGGCGCGGCGCGAACTTGCCGCGCCGATTTGCCTCGACGAGAAACCGCTGGGCGCATTGGTGGTCTATCGCGCGCCCGCGGCGGCTGCATTCACGCCAGAACAAGCGCAATTGCTGCTGCTCTTTGCGAATCAAGCCGCGATCGCGATTGAGAATGCGCGCCTGCACGCGCTTGCCCTCGAAAAGGCAAGACTGGACGGCGAACTATGCGCCGCGCGCGCCATGCAGCGCAGTCTCATTCCAACACGCGCGCCGCGAGTACCCGGTTTTCGCCTGGCGGGTTTGTGGCGGCCCGCGCGTGAGGTGAGCGGGGATTTTTACGATTTCATTTCGCTGGGCAACGGATGCTGGGGGTTGGTCATCGCGGATGTCTGCGACAAGGGGATGCCCGCCGCGCTCTTTATGGCGACCGCGCGCAGCGTGGTGCGCGCCAGCGCGCGCGCCGCGCTCACCGCCGTCGGCGCGGTCGAACACGCGAACCGCGTCATTGCCGCCGATGCGAGCAATGGAATGTTCATCACGCTGTTTCTGGGAATTCTCGATCCGCGCGCGCGGCGGTTGGAGTACGTCAACGCCGGGCATGTTCCGCCGCTGTGGTGGCGCGCGCCCAACGCGCGGCTGGAGCGCTTGAGTCGCACTGGCATCGCCCTGGGAGTTGACGCCGAAGCGCGCTACGAATCACGCGCGATCGAATTGGCAGAGGGCGATTTGCTGTTGCTCTATACCGATGGCGTGGCGGATGCCCTGAATGTAACTGACGCGCACTTTGGCGAGGCGCGCCTCGCGCGCGTGCTCAAATCTGGCGCGTCTGCCGAGGCATGTGCCGTCGTGCGCGCGGTGGATCGCGCCGTGAGTGATTTCGTCGGCACGTGCGCGCTGGTGGACGACGTGACGATGGTGGCAGTACGCTGCGCTGCGTCAAGCGGGTGAGGTCGCGATGAAATGCCCGAACTGTTCATTCGAGAATCGCGACGCCGCCAAGTTCTGCGAGAACTGCGGCAAGCCGCTCGCGCGTCAGTGTCCCCAGTGTGGTGAGCCACTCTCGCCGCGCGCCAGATTCTGCGCTAACTGTGGCTGCGCGTTCACCGATGCTGCGAGTAGCCGCCTCTCGGCATTACAGCAGTCTGCCCCCGCTGCGGTGCAAGAGAAAATCCGCGCCGCGTCCGCGCAAGTCGAAGGCGA
>DHFK01000048.1 GCA_002400365.1 Anaerolineales bacterium UBA4826
CATGATGAGATTCCAGTCCGTTTGCGCATCGCCGGTGCCAATCATCTTGACAATGCCGATGACGATTGTTTCCAGATCGCGGCTCGTCGTCACGAGCAGGGGCCACAGGTATTGATTCCAGCCGTAGATGAAGAGGATGACGAAGAGCGCGGCGATGTTCGTGCGCGAGAGGGGCAAGACGATGCTCCAGAAAAAGCGCAAGGGACCCGCGCCGTCAATCTTCGCGGCTTCGACGTATTCATCCGGAATCGTCAGGAAGAATTGCCGGAACAGGAGCGTGCCGGTTGCGGACGCCATCAACGGAATCGTCAAACCGGCAAAGGTGTTGATCAGCCCCAAATCACTCATCACTTTGTACGTCGGCGCGATCCGCACTTCGATCGGCAGCATCAACGTGATAAAAATCATGCCGAAGAAGAACATTCTGAACCGAAAGTTGAAAAAGGCAATCGCGTACGCCGACAGAATCGAGATGATGATTTTCCCGATCGTGATGGCAAGTGCCATCAGCAAACTATTCCAGAGCAGTCCTTGAACGGCAACGCCTTTGACGCGGGCACCTTGTCCGCTGGTCAAGGTGGCGATGTAATTCTCGGCGAAATTGGGTCCCGGCGTGAGCGGCATTTGCCCGCGTCCGATGGTGCCGGCGTCCCACGTCGAGCCGATGAACGCAAAGTACACCGGAAAAGCGAAAATGACCACGGCGACGATCAAAATCAAATGCACCGGGAGATTGCGAAAATACTTGGCGATCATGCGTAATGCACCTTGCCTTCCATGTAGCGGAACTGGAGCCAGACGATCGCGCTCACGATGAGCATCAGGATAACCGATTGCGCGGCGGATTGACCCAAATTCAGACTGACATAGCCATCCATATACGCCTTGTACATCAGCGTCGTCGTTGACCGTCCTGGTCCGCCATGCGTGAGCGCGTGAATTACGCCGAAGGTGTCGAAGAACGAAAAAACTAGATTGACGGTCAGGAGATAAAACGTCGTCGGTGAGATCAAGGGAAAGAGAACCGAGCGAAATAATCTCCACGCGCTCGCACCGTCAATCATTGCCGCCTCCACTACGGCAGTTGGGACCGATTGCAGACCGGCGAGGAAGAACAGAAAATTGTGCGCGATTTGTTTCCACGACGACGCGATCACGATGAGCAAAAGCGCATGGATGCCGTTGAGTTGATAATCCCACTTGAACCCCGCGCTGTTCAGCCCCTTGCCGAGAATACCGATGCTGGGATGGAAGATGAACATCCACAGCACCGCGGCGACGGCGGGCGCGAGCGCGTAAGGCCACAGCAACAGCGTCTTGTACGTCTGCGCGCCGCGGATTTGCCGATCGGTCATCACGGCAAACAGTAATGCCACCACCATCACAAAAACCGTGACAGAAATCGAAAAGACGACAGTAACTTGGACGGCTTCGATGTACAGTGGATCGCTGAGAACGGTTTGGAAATTTTCGAGATAGACAAAGGTCGTTCGCAAACCGAACGGATCCTGTCGCAACACGGACTGGTAGAGGGCTTGGCTGGCGGGCCAAAAGAAAAAGATGATTGTAATCGCGACCTGCGGCGCGAGCAACAGGTAGGGTAAGAGGCGATTGTTGAAGATGGCTCGGCGTTGCATCATTCTCCTCGCGAGTAGGGGCGGGGTCACCCCGCCCCTACCAGGACTATTTGTACGTCTTTTCAAACGCGCGCAAGAGTTCGTTGCCGCGCTTTACCGCGTTGTCCAACGCTTGCTTCACCGTCTGCTGACCCTGGAAGGCCTTTTCCATTTCTTCGTAGATGACGATGCGAATGGCGGGCATATCACCCAGGCGGAGCCCCATCGAGTTCTCAGTTGGCTGGGTGCGCGTCAACTGCAGATACGGGACATCCGCGCCCGGATTCTTGTCGTAGAAACCCGACGCTTTGGTTCGCTCAAAGCCGCCGATGGTGATCGGCAGATAACCGGTGGCTTGATGCCATTTGGCGTCTTGCTCGGGCTGGCTGATGTAGCGGAAGAACTCGCCAACCGCTTTGTATTCGTCTACGGTGCGATTCGGCGCGGTCATCACCCACAGACTCGCGCCGCCGATGATCGAGTTCTTAGGCGCGGTGGGCACGTCGTCGTAGTACGGCAGCATTGCTGCACCCCACGCAAATTTGGCTTCGTTGATGATGCGCGCGCGTGTGCCGGATGAGCCGTGGAAGATCGCACATTCGCCGGAGGGGAACAAGGCGTCTGGTGCGTTATCGCGCCCGCCGTATTTGAATGATCCTTCTTTCTGCATGTCAACCAAAGTTTGCATGTGCCGGACATGCACATCGCTGTTGATCTTGAGTTCCGCGTCCATTCCCTGCATCCCGTTCATTTTGGTCGCGAGCGGAATGTTATGGATCGCGCCAAAGTTCTCGAACTGCGCCCAGGTGAGCCAGGAGGTGGTGAACCCGCAGTTTGACGCCTTGCTGTCCACGATCCGCTTTGCCATCGCGCGCAACTCTGCCCAAGTCTTGGGCGGTTTTTCTGGATCCAGCCCGGCTTTCTTGAACGCGTCCTTGTTCCAGTACATAATCGTGGTCGAACTGTTCAGCGGCATCGAGATCATGTTGCCGTCTAGACTGTAGTAGCCAGCCACAGCGGGGATGTACATCTTGGGATCAATGTTGAGTCCGGTTTCTTTCGCGAGTTCGTACACCGGTTTAATTGCGCCTTTTGCCGCCATCATCGTCGCCGTGCCGACTTCGAACATCTGGACGATGTGTGGGGCTTTGCCAGCGCGGAAGGCAGCAATCGCGGCGTTCATCGTATCAGGATACGAACCCTTGTAGAACGCGTTCACGTAGTACTTGTTTTGCGATTTGTTGAAGTCCGCGGCGACGCCTTCGAGAATGCCGCCTAATGGCATAGTCAAGCCATGCCAGAATTCGACGACGACGCGTCCGGGGGGTATCACTGGCACAGGCGTCGCGGTTGGGGCGGGTGGTTTGGTCGCTTCCGGGGCTTTGGTCGCCGGTACGGCGGTCGGTTGCGCGGGCGCGGTGGTCGCGGCAGGCGCTTTGGTCGGCTCAACCGCTGGCGCTTGGGTCGGCGGCACAGCCGTGGGCGCGGGCGCGCACGCGGCGATCAGCACTGCGAGCAAAACAAAAATGAACAGGATCGAGCGTTTCATTTGGACTTCTCCTCCTTTGGAGTAGGAAATCAGAATCGAGCGGATAGTATCTTGTTTCAAGCAATCGAATGACGGGGCATCACCTCCTTGTGGATATGGACGGTTACGGTATCAGCAACAATTTTCCCAGGGCTTGTCGTTCTTCTAGGTACCGCTGCGCCTGAGCCGCGTGGGCAAGCGGAAAGGTCTGGGCGATCCGGACGTGCAGTTTGCCGGCAAGCATCCAGTCGAACAACTCGTTTGCGCGCCGCAAAAGTTCGCCGCGCGTCCGGGTGTAATGCGCAAGGGTTGGTCGCGTAAGAAAAAGCGAGCCTTTGGCGTTGAGGATTTGCGGATCAATGGGGGAAACCGCGCCGGAGGATTGACCGTACAAGACCAGGTAGCCGCGTGGTTGCAGACAATTCAAACTCTGGTCGAAGGTGGTCTTGCCCACAGAGTCGTAGACGACGTTCACGCCCTTGCCATCGGTCAACTGTTTGACGACGGCTTGAAAAGCGGTCTCGCTGTACAGAATCACATCGTCCGCGCCCATCGCTTTGGCGAGCGTTGCTTTCTCTTTGGTTGACACTGTGCCGATGACACGCGCGCCGCGCGCTTTGGCGATTTGCGTGAGCAACAGCCCCACACCGCCTGCCGCCGCGTGCACCAACGCGATGTCGCCGGGCTTGAGCGGATACGTATCCACGGCGAGATAATGCGCGGTCATGCCTTGTAACAGCACAGCGGCGGCTTGTTGCGCTGTGATGCCGTTTGGCACCGGCACAAGTCGCCACGCCGGCACGACCGCGTACTCGGCGTACGCGCCCAGCACCGAGGCGTACGCGACGCGATCGCCCGGTTGGACCTCGCTTACGCCCGCGCCGACAACTTCGACGATGCCGGCGGCTTCCTGTCCGAGCGTGAACGGCAACGCGACTCGGTACGCGCCGGCGCGCTGATAGGTGTCTATGAAATTGATTCCGCTCGCTTCGATCTTGACGAGCGCTTCGCCGGCTCTTGGTTCCGGCTTGGCGACCTCTTCATATTGTAGAACGTCGGCGCTGCCGGTTTGGTTGACCCGAATCGCTTTCATGTTGGCTCCACGCGGCTGAGCCGCGAGTTATTTGATTGGGGCTGGAAATTCGTTGGGGCGATACACTCCTATTCGATTCTACCATATTCGCCGCAAAAATCAAGTCGGTTTTCTTCTGGGGGCAGGGTGTGTGCAAAGTCNNTGACTTTGCACACGCCCTGTTCTTGCTTCAATTGCTACTTGACGCCAAACTGAATCTGGATATAATAGAGTCATCTAGAGGAAAGGAGCAGTGGGCATGCTGATCTATCGCATCATCAACGATCTTTCTGGAGCTGCGACCTTGTCGTAGTGCGCCCATTGCCGGAAAACTATTAGATCCTGCCGTGGGTCCACTGCGTGCCCACGGCTTTTTGTTTCTTGCGCGCGTCACGCGCGCGCCTTGCGCCTGTTTGCCGTGGGTTTCTGTGAACTCACGGCTTTGTATTTGTGTAGGACAAGTTTCCAAAACTTGTCCTACGGAGGTTTCAATGTCCATCCAACCCATCGCTCTCGAAATGCAGAACGTCTCGAAAAGTTTCGGTCAATCGTCCTTCCAATGGTTCAAGCGCAATGGCGCTGGCAACGGCGTCCGCGCAGTGGATAACATCTCGCTCCAGGTGCGGCGCGGCGAAATCTTCGGCGTCCTGGGACCGAACGGTTCGGGCAAGTCCACGTTCATCCGCCTCGTCTCGACGCTGCTCGTGCCCGACACGGGACGCGTGACGATCTTCGGCCACGACGTTTTGCGCGAGGAACGCGCGGTGCAGCGGCTGATCAACCGCGTTTCGGTCGAAGCCGCGTTTTTCAAGAAACTGTCGCCGCTCGAAAACCTGATGTACGGCGCGCGGCTGTACGGCTTGGGCGGCGCGGAAGCCCAGCGCAAGATTGTCGCGATTCTCAAGCGGCTGGCTCTGCGCGCCGATGCGATCAACAAACCGATGGAAGAAATGTCACGCGGGATGCAGCAAAAGGTCGCGATCGCGCGCGCGCTGCTCACCGCGCCCGTCTTGCTTTTGCTGGACGAGCCGACGACCGGACTCGACCCGCGCAGCAAGCGCGAGGTGCAAGCGCTCGTCCGCGAACTGCGCGACACCCACGACGCGACGATCGTGCTGACGACGCACGACATGGAAGAAGCCGACGCGCTGTGCGATCGCATCGCGATCGTGAACGACGGCAAGATTGTCGCGCTCGATACGCCAAGCGAGTTGAAGAAACTGGTCACGCGCAACGGTCACGCGCCAACCCTCGAAGATGTGTTTATGCAGTTGACTGGCAAGCAACTCAAAGATGAAAGTGACGAGTGACAAATATGGGCAGCCTGCGCGAGGAATGGGAAGAGCGTGATGCGTGAGGTCACGGATCACGCATCACGTTTCATGGAAAGGGTCTCACACTATGACAGCACTTATATACGAACTCAAAGCAAGTTACGCGTTCGTCGAACGCAACATCAATATCGTCAAACGCTATTGGGCGTGGGAGATCGTCTGGTTGTTCTACTCGATCACCAACAGTCTCTCGGTCGCGTACATCGCGCCCGGCGTTGGCGCGCTCAGCCGCGCGGTGGTGGACAGCCACTATCTCGTGCTGTACCTCATCATCGGCACGATTGTGTGGCGGTACCTGTCGGTCATCTTTTACTGGCTCACCGACATTATCGGGATGGAGCGCTGGGAAGGGACGATTGAGTACACGCTGATGGCGCCGATCGCGCGGCTCACGCATCTGACCGGGCACACCGCGTTCGCGGTCGTGTACTCGATGTTCCACACCGCGGTCATTCTCAGCATCACCGCGCTCTTTTTCGAACTCGACTTGTCGCGCGCAAACCTGATCGGCGGCGCGCTCGTCTTGCTCGTCGGCAGCATCTCGTTCATCGGCGTCGGCATCGTCGCGGCGATTCTGCCGCTGCTTTTCCCCGAAAAGGGCTCGCAGATGACGCACGTGATCATTTCACTGCTGCTCCTGGTGTCGGGGGTGTACTATCCGGTGAGTGTCCTGCCGGCGTGGCTCCAAGTCTTTGCGCGTTATTCGCCCGCGACGTACGTGCTGGAAGGTACGCGCGCCGCGCTGCTCGACGGCGCGGCGACGCTCGCGCTGTGGCAGTACATCCTGCCACTGATTGGGATGGGTGCGATCGCGGTGCCGGTCGGACTGTGGCTGTTCGGCTTGGCAGAGCGCTATGCCAAGCGGACGGGAAAGTTGAAGCGGAATGGATAAGAGCCGTGCGAAAGGAGGAGCATTATGCAAACGCAGGAACAATTTTCAACGTCGTATCATCAATCAAAACGATTTCGGCACGGTGGTATTCGTAGGGGCGAGACATTCGTCGCACGTTGAGTGTTGACGAAGCGACTCGCCTGCGCCCAATCGAATTTGCAGGACGTTTAATTTCTGCGAATGTCTCGCCCCTACGTCAATCGCCATCGTGTTGAAGGGGCAAGCCAACGGTGAATCACCAAACAACTGAATATCCCGACGACGATTACGAATTGCCCGACGAGCGCAATCTTCATCGCCAAGGCAAGCGTTTTCAGAAAAAACTCGTGCGGTCGCAAATGGATGAGCCGCCGGGCAAGGTCGCCATGTTCGATCCTGTGACGCAGTTGGGCAAGGAAACCGAATTCAAGCCAACCTTCTCAGCGTCCAGGCTCGAGCGCGCGTGGATTTTGGAGTACCTGGGTCCGTTCTACGAAGACCACTACATCGCCGATGTTTTGCGTCAAGTGAAGGGCGGCAAGGAAGCGACGGTCTACTGCTGCCGCGCCGACGCGCGCATAGGCGTCGAACTCCTCGCGGCTAAAGTGTATCGTCCGAAGATCTTTCGCACGCTCAAGAACGATGCCGAGTATCGGCGCGGGCGCGTGGTGCTGGACGAAGAGGGGTTCGTCGTGCGCGATCGGCGCGCGCAACTCGCGATGCAGAAAAAGACGCCGTATGGACAGCAATTGCTGCACGCCGCCTGGCTTGAAACGGAATACAAAATGCTGCGCCGCCTTTATGCCGCCGGCGCGGACGTACCCCAGCCCATCGCGCAAGGCAACAACACGATCCTGATGGAGTATCTGGGCGACGCGACGATTCCCGCGCCGACGCTGAACACGATCGAACTATCGCGCGATCAAGCGCGGGAACTCTTCGACCGCGTGATCCACAACGCGGAGTTGATGTTGCGTCACGACTGCGTCCACGCCGACCTCTCCGCGTTCAACATTCTGTACTGGGACGGCGACATTCGGATCATTGATCTGCCGCAAGCGGTTGATCCATGCGTGAATCCGAAAGCGTTCCAGATGTTCGAGCGCGACCTCGCGCGCGTGTGTCAGTACTTTGCGCGCTATGGGATCGCCGCAAATCCGCGGCAACTCGCGCGCGCAATGTGGCGGCGCAATGTGAAACGCGATACGTCGGAGGTTTTTCTGGCAAGTTGAAGCATCAACGTGGTGCGTGGTTCGTGTTGCGTAAAATGTGATATGTGATGGGTCAACCGAACACGCACCACGCAACACGAGAGGAACACCAATGACAGCACTTGTTCAAATGCCAATGATGACAACCGTACGCCTGCCGCGCGACTTGGGCGATGGACTCGTTCTGCGGAACGCCACGCGCGACGACACTGAGCCGCTCGCGCAATTCAACGGGCGCGTGTTCGGGCGCGATCGCTTTGACGAACATCTCGCCGCGTACGTGCGCCACTATATGAGCGAGGCGCATCCAGTCATCGGACCGTCGAACGTGCTCGTCGTCGAAGATACGCGCGCCGGCGAAATCGCCTCGACCATGATCTTGATTCCGCAAACGTGGACGTACGCGGGTATCCCGTTTGGCGTCGGGCGCGCGGAGGTGGTCGCCACCGATCCCGCCTATCGCAATCGCGGCTTGGTGCGCGCACAGTTCAAGGTCCTGCACGCGATCAGCGAAGCGCTAGGTCATCTCGTCCAGGGCATCACCGGCATTCCGTGGTACTATCGCCAGTTCGAGTACGAGTACGCGCTCGATCTCAGCGGTGGACGGCTGTGCTACTTTTCGAATGTGCCGGCATTGCCGGCAGGCGAAACGGAAACGTATCGCCTGCGCGCGATGACGCGCGACGACATTCCGTTCGCCGCGCCGCTGTACGATCGCGAATGTGCGCGCTCGCTCGTCGCCTGTCCGCGCCCGGCATGGCTGTGGCGCTACTGGCTCGACGACTCGCCGCTCGCGCGCGCGTATCGCTCCCCGTTTCAAATCATTGAAACGCTAGACGGTCGCGCGGTCGGCTACGTGGATTGCTCGCGCGACATCTGGCAAGACGCGATTAGCGTCGGCGAAATCGGGGTGGCGGAAGGGCAATCACTGCGCGCGGTGATGCCGATGGTCTTGCGTTGGATGAAAGCATTTGGCGCAGCAGAAAGCGCGCGACAAAACAAACCCGTGAACGCGATTTACCTTGCCATGGGACGCGAGCACCCGGCGTACGAGGCGATTCCCGAACTATTGCCCAAAACGCGTCCGATGTACGCCTGGTACATCCGCGTGCCCGACGTGCCGCGCTTTATCCGTCACATCGCGCCCGCGCTCGAAGCGCGGCTGGCGCGTTCGCCCCTGGCGGGCTACTCGGGCGAACTCAAGATCAGCGAATATCGGTGCGGGTTCAAAATCGTTTTGGAACATGGCAAGGTGACCAACGCGGAAATGTGGCAGCCGACGGTTGACGAGCGCGGCGATTGCGGATTCCCGCCGCTGGTGTTCCTGCAACTTCTCTTCGGGCGCAGTTCGCTTGATGATCTGCACGCGATCTTGCCCGATTGCTGGGCGAACGATGGCGCGCGCGTTTTGCTCGACGCGCTGTTCCCGAAAAAGTACTCGTGCGTGATGGCGGTGGGATGATGTCCTTTCGCGACCGGCATCTGGTCGCCGCGCGAGGGGACGCTGCGGCGATATTTGGATCGCGAGGAGATGCGCAAACTATGACAACTCTGCAAACATCGTTAGGCGCGCTGACCATCACAAGAGCCAAGCCAGCAGAACTGTGCGTCGTCATGGAGATCCTTGACGAGGCGGCGGCGTGGTTGCGCGACAAGGGCATCACCAAACAATGGCCCTGCCCGATGCCAGTGTCGTTTTGGGAGTTTATGGAAAAAGAAATCGCCAAGGGCCAAGTCTACCTTGCTCGACTTGACGGCAACGCCCTCGGCACATTCCGATTCGAATGGACCGATTCGGAGTTGTGGGCGCACGATCCAGACGGCGGCGGGTACGTCCACAGTTTCGCGATCCGCAACCGCGCGCACGGACATCGGATCGGCGCAACGATGCTGGCGTGGGCGAAGCAGCATGTTCGAGAACAGGGCAAGAAATACTTGCGGCTGGACTGCTGGGGCGGGAATCAAGTTCTCTGCAAATACTATCAGGCGCAGGGATTCGCTTTGTGCGGTCGCGTGCCTG
Source organism: Anaerolineales bacterium UBA4826 (assembly GCA_002400365.1). Classification (GTDB taxonomy): domain Bacteria; phylum Chloroflexota; class Anaerolineae; order UBA4142; family UBA4142; genus UBA4142. Next base: position 9,653 of record DHFK01000048.1, read on the forward strand.
AGGATGGCTGGGTCAGCGCGATCTTTCAAGTGGAGGCGTAAGCACGCCGTGGTTGACTTTTGCCCAATCGGTTGTATACTTTCGGCAAGCCTGGTGTTTTTGTTTGCGGCTCGATTCATTCTCAGGGAGGAGATTATGTCAGAGTCACCGCGCGAACACAGAGACGAAAAGGAAGAAGAGAAAAAGCACGAGAAGGAAGAAAAGGGGCGCAGCGATCCGCTCAGCACGATCGTGTGGGGCGCGATCATCATCTGGGCGGGGCTGGTACTGCTCGCCGAGAACATGGGCTTTTTAGCCGGCTTGGGCTTGCGCGGCGACACGGTGCCGGGCGTATTCCCGTTTCGCATCAGCACCTGGGGGCTGATCTTTCTCGGCGCCGGCGTAATTATTCTGTGCGAAGTCGCTATTCGCTTGCTCGTCCCATCCTATCGCCGGCACGTGATTGGCAGCATCATCCTGGGTTTTGTTTTCATCGGCATCGGGTTGGGCAACCTAATCTCGTGGGGCGTGATCTGGGCGCTGGTGCTCATCGCGATCGGCGTGGTGATCATGCTGCGCGCGCTGGGGTGGAAAATCTGACCCCCACCCTTGTCCTCCTCTGTCTATGACAGGGGAGGGTTGGGAGGGGGTTACAACCGTCCCAGGTTAAACGACTGGAATTCCTCCCAGGCGTATAGAATCGGTGTGAACCAGCGCTCGCGTCCGATGCAGCGAAAGTACGGCGGCTGGAACGCGCGCAGCGTGTCGCCGATTTTATAGCGGGCGAGAACGGGCGTCGAAACGACGAGACTGCCCATCTCGCCCGCGCGCATTTCGTGCAGCATTTTGACGCCCGACCGCGTCTCGACCTCGAAGAAAAACAAATCGTAGTTGGGCACCCACGCGCGGCGCTCGTCGCGCTGCTGACCGAACATCCCCTCAGTCGCGCCGTAGATTTCGCGGATCGCGGCGGCGCCATACAGCGCGTTCAGCACGGGCTGATAGCGCGTATTGATCCCCGGCACGCTGCCGAGTGTCATGATCTGCGTCTTCCACAAATCCTTCGGATAGACGCCGTGCTTGCGCTTCAAATAGCGCCCAAAGAGCACGGCGGTCGGCGCGACGCCGCCGACGAGCGTCACGTTTTGCCCCTTGCACTTTTCGTACGCCAGTTCAAAGCGCGCGTCCCAATCGCGCTGCGTCTTGCCGCCGCCGAGCGCGTCAATTTCATTTTGCGATGGCACGGAGCGAATCGGCGTGGACGCGGAAACGTACTTGGTATAAATCCCCGACGAGTAGCCGTACTCAACCTCGCGGTCGCCCACCTTCACTTTGCCCACGACAGATGGAAAATTCAAATTGAGATTGACGCCCTGGAAGAGATCAAAGCGCTGGGTCTGGAGGACAAAGTTGACCATCGCGCGGCTCGCGCTGATCCGCATCTTTAGATCGGTTGGCGTCATCGGAATGAATTTCGATTCGCCCTTGGTCGTGCCGCGCGTGATCGCCCAGCCAATCGGCGGCTCGTTGAGCAGGAGGTTCACTTCGCCCGCCATCACGCGCTGAATGAGCGGCTTGAAATCTTCGTACGTCGCCACCGGGAACGCGCGGCGATAATCTTCGCGCGTGCTAATCTGCGCCGCGTTGTGCTGCTTGCCGTAATCGGTCTGCGCGTAGATTTGCAGCAGGCGCGTGAGCACTTGCTGCTGCGCTTTTGCCGGGTCAGCCACAGCATCGTTCCATGGCTGCACGAGCGCGTTCAACATTCCGAGCATCTGTTGCGGGTTGTGGGCGGACATCGGTTTCTCTCCTGGTGAGTTGCCTACTGCGCTTCCGCCTCTTCCTCTGCCTCGGCATCGTCCGCGTTGCTGCGCGCAGAGAGTTTCACGGATTGCACTTGAGCAACCTGGAAGGTAACGTTCGCGCCATCCTCGAACAGGACGGTCACATTTTCCTTCAGGACGTTCCGCGCGACCACGCGCCCCGGACCGCGTTCGGTCGTCACCGTTTCGCCAACGCGCGGCACGCGTCCTTTGGCGGCTTGATACACGGATTGTTCGTACGCCAGGCAGCAGAGCGGTCTGCCGCAGAGACCTGTCGCGGCGTTGGGTCCGAGCGGCATGTCCTGGTCTTTCGCCATCTTGATCGTGGCTTTGGGGAACTCGCCGAGAAAGCGCTCGCAGCAGATTTCGCGTCCGCAGGGGGACAAGCCGCCGACTAACTTGGCGCGGTCGCGGGGACCGATCTGCCAGAGTTCCACGCGCGCGGGGAAGACGATGGCGAGGTCTTTGACCAGCGCGCGAAAATCCACGCGTCCATCCGCGACAAAGTAAAAGGTCAGATGACTGCCGTCGAAATTGTACTCGGCTTCGAGCAAGCGCATCGGCAGATCATGCTTGGCGACTTGCTCCCGGCATTGCGCGAGGGCTTGCGCTTGTTGCAGTCGCAATTGCTGCCACTGGGACAGGTCGAACGCGGTGGCGCGGCGGATAATCGGACGCAGTTGAGGTTCGGCGGGAAATGATTGCAGGTGCGCTGGGGGAACGATCACGCGAGCGGCTTCGCGGCACTTGTCCGTATCCACGATAATGAATTCATTTATCGCCAGGTCTTCAAAGCCGGCGGCGTCATAATAAACGACTTGGGGCACACGCTTGATGCGCACCCCGACAACTGGCACAGCCATTGTGCGGCTCCTTGGTGCGGGAGTGCAATAGTTCGTTAGTTCGATAGTTGCTCTTTCCGGTAATGCGGCTGCCCGACGAGCAAACTATCGCACTGTCGCGCTATTGCACTACACACTATCACACTATTGCACTTGGCAAATTCAACAACAACACTTCCATCGCGAGGCGCGCGTTGACATTGAGCGTGAGATAGCGCGCGGTGGCGCGCGCGGATTTCAGCGCGCCCTGGATTTGCTCCAGCGTAAACCGCGCGGCGTACTCGCGCAGCGCATCCGCGCGATCTATGTTCGTCAGGCGCGCGTCGTCGCCGCCCAGGACGAGCAAGACATCGCGCCACCAGCCGAGCCAATGTTCCAACAGTTCCGGCAAAGCCTCCGTCTTTTTTGCCAGCCCTTCCGCGCGGATCAAGCGTTCGGCGCGGTTCTCGCGCACGGCAGCGTCCAGCGCGTCCAGGTGCGCGCGCCGCGCGTCGAGCAGCGCGGGTTGCGCCGCCGCGCGCGCCGCCCAGCCCAAGCGACCGCCCGACAGGCGCGCGAGCAAGCGCGCGGTCGCCGGCTCCGCGCGCCAGTATTCGATCAACGCGGTTTCCACTTGCGCCGGGGCGAGCGGTCGCAGCGCCATGACCTGGCAGCGCGACGTAATCGTCGGCAAGAGCAAACTCGCGTCGCGCGCGGTCAGAATCAAGCGCGTGTGCGCGGGCGGTTCTTCGAGCGTTTTCAAGAACGCGTTGGCGGCTTCTTCGTTTGCCTCTTCAAAGCGCCGCAGGATGATTATTTTCCAGCGTCCCTCAAACGGGGCGCGCGCGACATCGTGCTGGATCAGGCGAATCTGATCAATCTTTAGGATGCGGCGTTCCCAATCGTTGGCGCGCGGCGGGGGCGGCGGCGCTTTCTCGTCGAATCTATAGCCGACCGGCACGCCTTCGATCATCTGCACATCCGGATGCCGATCGCGCGCGATCTTTTGACACGCCGGGCATGCGCCGCAAGGACGGTTGTCGTTCGTACATTGCAGCGCTTGCGCGAACGCGCGCGCCAGCGTCGTCTTGCCAATCGCGTGGGGTCCGGTGAACAAGTACGCGTGCGCCACGCGGTCGGCGGCAAGACTGCGCGCGAGCGCACGGACCGCCCAATCGTGTCCATAGAGTCCCCAGTTCGTCGGAGTTTCCGCGCGCGCTGTCATCGTCCATATTGTATCACGATTGCGCGGCACAGACAAGATTTGATCAGTCGCGAAAACGCGATTATACTTGGCACTTGATGGACACCCTGTTCGAACCCGCCTACTTGAAATTGCTGCGCGCCGGCGAACTCGCCGCGCGCGTCCGCGCGGCGTACCAGCGCCTGGAACGCTGCGACCTCTGCGCGCATCATTGCGGCGTGAATCGCCGCGAGACGACCAAGGGGACCGTCTGTCGCACTGGCGAACGCGCGGTCGTTTCGAGTTTCAACCCGCACTTTGGCGAAGAAGCGCCGCTCGTCGGCCGCGGCGGCTCGGGCACGATCTTTTTTGCGTGGTGCAACCTGCGCTGCCAGTTCTGCCAGAATTACGCGATCAGTCAATTGGGTGAGGGAACCGTAGTCGAGCCAGAAGGAATCGCGGCGATGATGCTGCAATTGCAGGAGGGCGGTTGTCACAACATCAATTTCGTCAGCCCGAGCCACGTCGTCGCGCCGCTGCTCGCGGCGACGCTGCTCGCGGCGCAAGCCGGACTGCGCGTGCCGATCGTGTACAACACCGGCGGCTACGATTCGCCGGCGGCGCTGGCGCTGCTCGACGGCGTGGTGGATATTTACATGCCCGATGTCAAGTACGCGGATGCGGCAGTCGCGCGCAAATACTCCAAGATTCGCGATTACCCGGCGATCAATCGCGCGGCGGTGAAGGAGATGTACCGTCAGGTCGGGGATTTGCAGATCAACGCGCAAGGAATTGCGGAACGCGGGTTGCTCGTGCGCCATCTGATCCTGCCCGGCGACCTCGCCGGCACGCGCGACACGTTACAGTGGCTGGCGCAAGCGATCTCGCCGAACACGTACCTCAATCTGATGGATCAGTATCGCCCGTGCTACAAGGCGCAGGAATATCCAGAACTTGATCGGCGGATCACGCGCGAAGAGTTTGCGCGCGCGGTGCGCTGGGCGGAGGAGTTGGGGTTTGAGCGGTTGGATGAGCGGGTACCGCTACGCGCGCGACGTGACGGGTGACGCGTGACGTGACACCCGTCACGCGTCACTCGCCGCGCGCTGCTTGCGCCACCGCGCCAACGCCTCGCGGTGCGTGCTGAACGCGAGCCAATCGTCCGAGATTTCGTCGGGCGCAACGAACTTGACCGCGACCGAGTCGCTCCCCGCGCGCGGCTCGCCGCCGATGATCCGCGCGACGTACAACACCAGTACGCCGGACGTTTGTTTTTCCTTGTGGTTGAACGACCACACACCCCACAGATCGCGCAACTCGACGGTTAAACCGGTTTCCTCGAAACACTCGCGCAACGCGGCTTGTTCGACCGTTTCGTCAATCTCCATGAATCCGGCGGGCAGTCCCCACAAGCCCTTGCCCGGATTTTCACCGCGCAAGACGAGCGCGATCTTGCCATCCGCGCGCTCGGCGATCACGCCGACGGCGATCGGTGGATTGAGATAGACGACATAGCCGCACGCCGGACACACCGGTCGCACGTGATGATCCTCGGCTTGGCGCATCTCGAGCGCATGTCCACAGCGAGCGCAGAATTTTGGCTGCATCAGTCTCCTTGCGCGCCGCATTGTAATTCCAACATCGCCGTTTGGCAAATGACTGGTCGCGCTCCTCTTGCATTCAACACCCTTGCGTGGTATCATAGCGCCAACCTTCAGAAAGGCGTCAGCCGAGGAATGATTGACGTTTCAGCGCTCGTTCCTGAAGCACGCGCGATCGTCCAAGCCGCGGCGCGGGGTTACCTTGCGCACACGCGTCCCTGGTTCGTTGGCTTGCTCATTCACGGCTCGGCGCTCAAAGGCGGCTTCATCCCCGGTTGCAGCGACATTGATTTTCGATTGTATCTCCAGGATGCCGCATTCGCGCCCAACGGCGATCTCCGTTTCGACCTCAGTCTCGCGATCCAACGCGATCTAATCACGATTGATCCCGCGCCATTCCAGTACATCCAATGCTACGCGCAGCCGCCGCGCCTGACCGCGCCCACGGGCGGGGGCGGAGACATCGGCCCATTTCCCGGAACGTATCGGATGCTCTTGGGCGAGTTGCCGGTGCCGGAACCGACCGCCGACCAGGTACGTGCGCGCGCACAGCAACTGCTCGCAACGCTGCAACCGATTTCAGCGCATCTGGCGAACGGTTTGCTCGATCACGGCGGCGGCAGATTAGCACGACACGTGCGGTTGCTCTGCACGGAGGTCTGGCCCACGCTGTTCAACGTCCTGACGCTGCGCGCCGAGGATCCGCTCGCGGTGTGGGCGCTGCCGAAAGACGCGGCGATCGCGCAATTGCCGGCGGACGAGTTGCTCGGCCAAACGATCCGGCGCTTCTATCAAAGCGTGCGCGCGTACTACCTCGGCAAACCGTCGGCTGAAAACGCGCTGACCGTCATCGAAGCTGGCGTCAGTTTTCTGCAAGCGGCGAAGGCATGGCACGCAAGTTGGACAAGCGGCTGACTTGTCCCACACTCTCTACGGGAGGTGCACGCAATGACCGCAACCACGCGCCCAACCTGGCTCGAGTATTTGACGATGAACGCCTTTTTCATCGGGCTGGGTTATTTGTGGAACAGTCTGCATCAGTTTCTTCTCTTTGCGATGCTGCCCTTGATGATTGGCACTGCCAAGCAAGGCAGCGCGTATGGCATGATGGCATTCGCCGGCTTGATCATCGCGATCGTCGTGATGCCCGCCGCCGGCGCGCTCTCCGATCGTTCGACCGCGCGCTGGGGCAGGCGGCGTCCGTTCATGATCGCCGGCACGCTCCTCGATCTGGTTTTCCTCGCGGCAATCGCCTTTGCCTTTGGGCAGCCATTGACCGCCAGCGGCGTCGCCATGCCGGCGTGGTTTCCTTTCACGCCGAACGCGGATTTCTGGATTTTGTTCGTCGCCTACCTCGGTCTGCAATTCGCCTCCAACATTGCCAATGGTCCGATTCAAGGACTCATCCCCGATCTGGTCCCCGAAGAGCATCGCGGCGTCGCCTCCGGCATCAAGACGGTCATTGATATCGCGATGTTCGTCGTCGCCGCGCTCATCACCGGACGCTTGCTGGGGCGCAGCGATTGGAGCATCGCGTTCGCGGCGCAGGTCGTCATCGGCGCGATCGCGCTGGGGCTGGTCGTCACGCTGGCGATCAACGTCTTGGGCATCCGCGAGCGCCAACTCACCGCGGCCGAAGTTCCCTCGCGTACGGTCGGCGCAGCCGTCAAACGCTCGTTTGAAATCAGCCGCGAACGCGATCCGGATTACGTCTGGCTGCTCGTCTCACGTTTGTTCATTCTTTCCGGCATCGGCGTCGTCTCGAATTTCGCGCAGCCGTACTTTAAGGACGTGGTGCTCGCAGGCAATCCGAACGCCGAACATCTCGCCCCGCAACTCGTCGGCGATCTACTGACGATCATCGGGATCATGATCGTGTTGGTCACTGTGCCCGCCGGAGTTTTGTCGGATCGCCTGGGGCGCAAACCGTTCAGCGTCATTGGCGGTATCGTCGGCATGGTCGGCGCTGTGTTATTGTTGTTCGTGCGGCATCGTCCGCTGTTCGCGCTGGGGTCGCTTCAAGTGACTGACTTTATACTGGTCGGCACTCTGATCGGCTTTGGCATCGCGCTGTTCAACAGCACGGGCTGGGCATGGGCAACCGACCTGGTGCCTGGACGCGAAGCCGCGCGCTATCTCGGCATTTCGAATCTGGCGACCGGTGGATCGCAGATTCTCGCGCGGACGCTCGGCGGGTTCGTGCTCGACATCGGCAACGCGCAAACGCCGGGCGCGGGCTACAACGCGCTATTCGTCATCGGCGCGATCTATTTTGCGCTCGGCGTGCTCGTGCTGCCCAAGATTCGGGAGACACGCGGAAATAAAACGTGATGCGTGATGCGTATTGCGTGGTGCGTCAAACGGAATACGTACCACGCAAGACGTGAATCCATTCTCGGAGGTAACTGTGACAAAGCCACATCCGCTCCGCGCGTGGGATTATCTCACGCTCAACGCCTACTGGTTCGCGCTCTCATTCCTCTGGAATTCGATGGGTCCGATTTTGCTGCCGACGATGGTGCCGCTGCTGGTGCCGGAAACGCAAAAGGGGACCGCGCTGGGCACGCTGACCGCGATCGGTCTCATTATCGCCACGCTGGTCCAGCCGGCCGCCGGCGCGTGGAGCGATAGTCGCACTACGCGCTGGGGCAAACGACGACCGTACATCGTGGGCGGGGTTTCGTTCAGCGCGCTTTTCCTCGCAGCGATGCTCTTTGCGCAGAATTACGTTACGCTGTTGATCGCGTACGTCTTGCTGCAATTCGCATCGAACATCGCGCACGGACCCTATCAGAGTTACATCCCCGAACTCGTGCCGGAGCATAAACGCGGTCAAGTCACCGGCGTCAAACAACTCTTTGAAATGGTCGGCTTGATCATCACGTCGCTCGCCGTCGGCAACTGGGTCGACGCGGGGCAGATCGGCTTGGCGTTCGGCGCGATCATTTTCTTTTTGCTGTTCACGATGGCGTTGACCGCGCTCTTCGTCAGTGAAGAGCCGTACGCCGGCGCGACGCCGGGGAAAAAGCCGGCCGCCGCGCGCGGCTCGCTCTGGCAGACGCTGTTTTGCAGCCGCGACTTTTTCCTGTGGCTCGTTGCGCGCCTGCTGACTTTGGTGGGCGCGAATCTGGTGCGCAACTATATCCTCCTCTTTTTGAAAGATGTTCTCAAGGTACCAAACCCGGCGGCGGAAGCCGGTAGCATCATGGCAGTCATCGGCGTGGCAATTGCGCTGATCGTTTACCCGGCGGGCGCGCTCAGCGATCGTTTTGGGCGCAAGGGCATGGTGATCGCCGCGGGCGTGCTCGGCGCGATCGGCGCGGTGATGCTCTTGCCGGCGACGACGCTGACGGCGGTGCTGCTCGCCGGCGGCGTCATCGGCTTGAGCACCGGCATTTTTCTCAGCGCGAANNTATTCGCGGATCATTCTTTGGCTTGTCCGAGCCAGGAGTACCGAGATGGAAGCAAAAGCAATTCTGGCGCAACTCAAGCGCCAAGCCAATCCCAAGAACGTCGCCGGCATGGCGCGCTTTGGCATCAATCCAAAGAACACGCTCGGCGTTTCGATCCCGACGCTGCGTAAGATCGCCAAGCAAGCCGGCAAAGATCATCGTCTCGCGCTCGAACTGTGGAACTCTGGCATCCACGAGGCGCGCATCCTCGCGGCGATGGTGGACGATCCCGCGCGCGTGACTGCCGCGCAAATCGAACAATGGGTCACGGATTTCGATTCGTGGGACGTGTGCGACCAGGTGTGCATGAACCTGTTCGAGAAACTGCCCGGCGCGGACCGCCAGGCGATCGCGTGGAGCAAGCGCAAAGAAGAATTCGTCAAGCGCGCCGGCTTTGCGCTGATGGCGTGTCTGGCGTGGCACGACAAAACCATGTCCGATGCGGCGTTCGTGCGCTTGATGCCGGCGATTCAACGCGGCGCAACCGACGACCGGAATTTCGTGCGCAAGGCGGTGAACTGGGCGCTGCGCAACATTGGCAAACGCAACCGCGCGCTCAACCGCGCGGCGATTGCAACCGCGCGCAAGATTCAGACGCTCGATTCCAAGAGCGCAAAGTGGATTGCGACCGACGCGCTGCGCGAGTTGACGATCAAAGGCAGAAGGATGAGGGATGAAGGATGAATCTTCTTTCATCTTTTTGCGATGGTTGACTTTTCCATTCGCCTGCTCGGCGACGCTGACCGCGCCCGGGTCGCCGATTTCATCGTACAACACTGGGGCGCGGCGATCGTCGTCGCGCACGGCGTCGTCTATCGTCCACGCGATCTGCCCGGCTTGATCGCGTTAGCCGGCGAAGAACTGGTCGGACTGGTGACGTACCACATCGAAGGCGACGCGTGCGAGATCGTTACNNAACTCGCGCGGCAAGCCGGCTGCACGCGGCTCTGGCTCATCACGACGAACGACAATCTCCACGCGCTGCGGTTCTACCAAAAGCGCGGCTTTGTTCTGGTCGCGCTGCATCGCAACGCCGTGGAGCAGTCGCGCAAACTCAAGCCGGAAATCCCGCTGGTCGGCGACGACGACATTCCGCTGCGCGATGAGATCGAGTTGGAGATGGTGTTGTAGAACAAGTTTCAAACTTGTCCTACACGCGCCGAGCCAATCTGCATGTGTAATTCAAGAACCATACTATTTGTCCTCCTTGCGCTTGCCGGGTGCAGCGCGCCGGCGTCGCCAGCGGCAACGCTATTGCCTGCGACGCCATCGCCGGCTGCGCTGAACACGCCCGTTGCGATTGCCACCGGACAGACCAAAACCTGGGCGGTCGCCGTGGACGACGCGAACATCTACTGGACCGATTGCGGCACTCAGCCGTCCGCGTCCGACGGCAAAGTGATGCGGCTATCCAAAGCCGGCGGCGTGCCGATGACGCTCGCCGCGCAACAAGGTTGCCCCACCAGTATCGCGTTGGACGACGCGAACGTGTACTATCTGGCGAGCGCAAAAATCGGCAGCGCAAAGTTGATGCAAGTGGCAAAAGTCGGCGGCGCGCCGATCGCGCTTGTCAGCGGGCAGGACATTCGCAGTCTCGCGGCGGATGCCCGCGGCGTGTACTGGACGACGTGCGATTTGCCGCGCAATACCGGCACGGTGATGAAGTTGGCGAGCCCGGGCGGCGCGCCGGCGACGATTGATTCCGGCAAGGACTGTTTCTATTCCGTCGCGGCGGACGCGTCCGGCGTTTATTGGATTGACGATCGCGGCGTGATGCAAGCCGGGGCGCAAGGCAGGTCGGCAATTGCGCTGACGCCGGCGCGTTTCCATCCGCGCAATCTCGCGCTCGACGAGACGCATCTCTACTGGCTCACCGACAATTACATCATGCGCCTTGCCAAGAGCGGCGGCGAGCCGACCGTCTTGGTTTCAGGCGAAAACAGCGCGCGGGCGCTGGCCGTTGACGCGGACTATGTGTACTGGTCGAATGGAACTGCGGTGCTGCGGATCGCCAAGACCGGCGGCGACAAGTACGTGGTTGCCCAAACGCGCGCGGTGAGTCTCGCCGTGGATGCGACGAACGTGTACTGGACGACGCTCGGTGACGCGGTGATGCGCGCGCCGAAAACCGGCGGCGCGGCGGTTCAGCCCAAGCCGGCAGAGCCGCGCACGCTTGCCGTCGCGCAGGAGGGGTTGAATGGGCTCGCGGTGGACGAAACGAGTGTGTATTGGACGACGTGTCGGTACGAACCGGACAAGTACACGCGCGGCGTCGTGATGCAAGTGGCAAAGACTGGCGGCGCGGCGACGACGCTGGCGGAAAACCAAGCGTGTCCGGGCAGTTTGGTTCTCGATGCGTCGAATGTGTACTGGGTGAACCAGGGCGCAGAGACTAGCCCCAACGATTATCAGGACGGCGCGGTGATGAAAACGCCGAAAGCGGGCGGCGCGCCGATTGCACTGGCGACCCAGCAGGACGGGCGCGCGTGGCTTGCGGTGGACGACGCGAATGTGTATTGGACAGTGTGCGGCAAGACGCGCGGCGTGATGCAAGTGTCGAAGGACGGGGGCACGCCATCGCTGATCGTCACGGAACAAGAATGTCCGCGCAGCATCGCGCTGGATGCGTCGAACGTTTATTGGATCAGCGGCGATGGGATCAAAAAGGCGGACAAGCGCGGCGGCGCAGCGCAAACGCTCGCGCCAAGCGGCGGCAGCGCGCTGGCGCTTGACGATTCGTCGGTGTACTGGACGCGCACACAGCAAATCTCGCGCACGACGTTTCACAGTTGCACCGACGAACGCAGCGTCCTGATGAGGGTATCGAAAGATGGCGGCGCGCCGACGCAACTGGCGCAGATGAGCGGGATCGCGCCGGACAGGATCGCGATAGATGAGACGCACATTTACTGGGCGAACGATTGCAGCGATGGGATTAGAAAAATTCCCAAAGTGGGCGGCAATCCAAGCGCGGTGATTGCGAAGGTCATCGCCAAACATATTGTCGTGGACGCGATGAGTATTTTCTGGACGGACTATCAGATGGGGACGATCAGCAAACAGGCAAAGTGAAATTTAGAAACCCGTTTTCCCCAAAAGGGAGAAAACGGGTTTCTCTTTTTCTACTTGATCCAGTCAATCACACGTTCGTTCTGAAAATCGTACCGCAGACTGACCGCGTCGGTTACGCTCTTTAGCACTTGATGCAGATTCGAACCGGCCGGGCTGATCGTGAAAAATTCCCACTTGCCGTTGCGGTCGGACAAGAAGAGGATTTGCTTGCCGTCTGGCGACCACACGGGCGCGACGTTGTTGACTTTGACGCCGTAGAACACGTATAGGATCGGGTCCGGTCGCGTCACGCCGATCTCGTCGCCGCCGGACGCGTTCACCAGGTTAATGTCCCAATGATCTTGCGCCCACAGCATGAACGCGACGCGGCTGCCGTCTGCGCTCAGCGCCGACGACGTGAGTGGCGGCAAATGCAGAATTGGCATCGCCGCATTCTTCGCCGTGTCAAAGTAATACCCATGCGGACCGAAGACGATCCACGGCGCGCCGCTGGTTTTGTCCGTTGCCATAATCCCGACGGTTGGATCGGTGTAGACGATGGTGCGACCGTCGGGACTCCACATCGGCACGAAACACAGCCGGGAGCATTGCGGCTCGGTGAGACCACCGGTCGCGAGGTCTACGACGCCCAGTTTCCAGACCGCCTGCGGCGTCTCGCGCTTTTGCTGCGAAAAGACAATCTGGGTCCCATCAGGGCTGAAGCGCGGCGAACGCACGCGCGGCGAAGCGAAGACGATGCGCTCGTCCGAGCCATCGGCGTTTGCAAGGTACACGCCCGGCGATGGATTGTCCCAGCGCGCAAAGACGATTTGCTTGCCGTCCGGCGACCACGCCGGATCAATGCCGTGCGAGACCGCCGTAAGGTTGGCGCCGTCGCCATTCACCGTGTAGATCATTCCGCCGATCGCATCCTGGAAAACGAACTTGCCCTGGATCGTCCCGGTCGGAACCGGCGTTACGGTGAATGGAACAAACAGCGTCGGAGTTGGCGTGGGTGTGGGCGGCGGCGCGGTCTGAACTGTGTCGCCGGTGATGGTCAGCAACAACGCGATGGGCGTAGAGTTGTTGTTCGTGACGACGGCAAAATACCTGCCCGACGTATTGAACGCGCCCGTCCAGTACAAATCATGCGCCACCGTGCCGTACGCCGTGTCGCGGAGCGCCGTTCCAAACGCCGTCGGCTCGGCGGCGGGGTCAGTCGCATCGCGCAGCCACATCTTCGCTTGATCGGGTGTATAGATTGCCAGTTGCAGGTTCGGCGCGCCATTCGCGTCGAGCGCGACGGCGGCTTTTGATTTCGTGCGATCCGCCGCATAGTCAAAGTAGAACCAGAGCGAGGTGTTTGGCGCGATGGTCTGCCACGCGCCGGTGACGGTCAGGGGATCGTGGGGTCCTGAGCCGGTCGGCGCGCCGCCGAAGACGGAGGGTAGAACGAATGTCGCGGGCGATGCGACGGTGAAAAAGACGAACAATCCTTTCAACAGTTGTGAAGACTTCATGGGTGTTCCTCATCCCACATTACAAACCGCGGAGCGTGATGAGATGATAACACCAAGCGTCGTTTCTGACAAATTATCAACGAATCAACGAATAGCACAACGAATCAACGAATCTACGGCCATAGGCGAGCAAAATTCGTCGATTCGTTGTCATTCGTTGATTCCCTCGAACAAATCGCGCTCGATGCGCGGCGGTGGTTCTTGCGGTACCGCGCGCATGAACGTTTCGTCGCCGCCGAGGAGATGCTGCAAAAAGCGCGCGGGCGCGCCCATGCCGCCGATCTGGCTCGCGTGGCACGCCGCCGCGCGTTCCTTTTGCTCAATTAGATCGCGAATTGAAACCCGCGCGTGAATCGGAAAATCCACTTCGGCGAACGAGGTGATATCAATGTCCTTGTTCTTGCCGAAATGCGCCGGGTCTTGTCCGAGCAAGCGCAGCAGCGCGACTGCCGCGCGCAAGAATCGGCGCGAGAAGGTGGAATAGTACAACTTTTGCGGCGCGTACGGCGGCAGTCCTTCGATCTCTTGCGCCGCGTCGCCTGCAAGCCCAAACGCTTGGACCGTCGCTTGGTGAATCGCGATGTGATCGGGATGCCGATAGCCGCCAATCGGATCGAAGGTGATGACGACCTGCGGCTTTAATCGCCGAATGGATGCCGCGACCTTGCGCGCGACCTCGTCGGTTGGTACGGCGACGAGCGCGTTCGGATGATGATTGTCCGACGAGCCAGGCATCCCCGAGTCGCGATAGCCGAGGAAGTTGACGGACTGCAAACCAAGAATGTTCGACGCGCATTGCAGTTCGTCCGCGCGCATCTCACCGATGGACGCGAATCCTTTGAGGTCCGGCGGCGCTTCGCCGACTTCNNACTGGGCGACCACGCAGGGGCGCCCCTACGGCTTCGTCATCACAATAATTCGGACATGTGGCATCAATAAACCGGCGACACGTGTGATGCGCCGAAAGTACGGCGTCATCGCATCGCGCTCGATGCGGCGAAAACCAAAGCGCGTGTAGTACGCTTCGAGTTGGCTGCGGCAGGTGAGGTACACGTCGCCGTTTTCTTTCGCCAGCAGGTGACGAATGATCTCGCCGCCGATGCCTTGCCCACGTCGTTCGGGAATTACGGCGATAGACGCAAGTTCGCGGCTGCCATCGCTGTGCGACTTGGTTTGACCCACGCCGACAACTCTGCCGTCGTCTTCCGCGACGACGAATCGGCGCCAATCCAAGTCCAGCGGATTGATCTGCGCGTCGCGGACGATGCGGATAATGGTAGGTTGGTCGGCTTGAGTCGCGGAGCGAAGGCGCATCAGCGACCACAACACTTTTTGTATTTTTTGCCGCTCCCGCATGGGCATGGATCATTGCGCCCCGGCGTCGCTGGGGCGGTTGCCGGAGAAGACGGATGCAATGCCTTTTCGAGGTCGGAAATGTCCTCACGCTTGTCTGGTTCAATCCCGGCAATGAAAACCCAGCCGTACTGGTTGCATACTGCCGCGATTTCTGCTGCGCGTTCCTGTGTTTTGACTCGCACGATGATCGGTCGTTTTTCTGACCCTAGTTTTGCCAAGCTTCCCCTTTCAGATGTGGAAGGGTTCCAAAAGCCTTCCTGGTCTATGTGCGTTCCGCGAATGCCATCGTGTACAGATCGAAATACTGCCCGCGCTTTTGCAAGAGTTCCGCGTGCGTCCCTGCCTCCACGATGTGTCCTTTGTCAATCACGAGGATCTTGTCCGCGCGCGTGATCGTGGACAAGCGGTGCGCGATAACGAACGACGTGCGATCTTTGAGCAGGCGTTCGAGCGCGGCTTGTATCACGCGCTCGGTCTGCGTGTCCACCGACGACGTCGCCTCGTCGAGAATCAGGATGCGCGGATCGGCGAGGAGCGCGCGCGCGAACGAAATCAATTGCCGCTGCCCGCCCGACAAAATCGCGCCGCCTTCGCCCACCAGGGTAGCGTACCCTTTTTCGAGCGCCATGATGAAATCGTGCGCGCCGACGGCTTGCGCGGCGGCGATGA
>DHFK01000211.1:0-13923 GCA_002400365.1 Anaerolineales bacterium UBA4826
AGGGGTCGCGGTTTGCGATTCGGGAAGGTGGGCATACCGTTGGCGCAGGCGTGATTACGAAGGTGATGGAGTAATGGCAAAGAAAGAGAATCGTTTGGTTGTCACGCTCGAGTGCACCGTATGCAAACATCGGAACTATACGAGCGAGAAGAACAAGAAGAACGATACCGCGCGCATCGAACTAAAAAAGTACTGTCCGCACGATCGGAAGCATACGCTCCATCGCGAAACCAAGTAAAGCGGAAATGACTGGCACATCGGCAAGGCACCGTCTTCCGGGAAGACGCTGGCAAAGGTAGACGGTGTCTTGGCTTGTTATCCAGCCGCGCATGTTTTTGAGTTCGGAGAGGGAATCGTGGTTAAAGAAGTCCAGAAAGAGAATCGCATCATGCAGTACCTGCGCGAGACGCGCGCAGAGTTGCGGAAGGTCGTCTGGCCCACCCGCGAGGAAGCCATCAATTTGACCGCTATCGTTGTCGGCACGATTGTCGTCATGAGCCTTTTTTTCGGCACGGTGGATTTTATGCTCACGCAACTCTTTCGTTTGTTGATTAGCCGCTGAACCAAGACACCTTGGAAGATCAAGTGGAAGACTCTGTTTTGAACGAAGAAAAGAATCAAGTTCCTGAGATTGAAACTCCCAGCGCGGCTGGGGATGCAGTCGTATCTGCCGCGCCAGAAGCCGACGGCGAAACCACCGCGCCCGTCGGCGAACAGCCCGTCGCGCCCGAGACACCCGAAGGACCCCGACGCGCGTGGTACGTCGTGCATTGCTACTCGGGCTATGAGAACAAAGTCAAAAAAGGTTTGGAACAACGCATCAACTCGATGGGGATGCAGAACCTGATTTTCCGCGCGGTCGTCCCCACGGAAGAAGAGATTGACGTGCGGGAGGGCAAACGCAAAGTCATCCCGCGCCGCGTCTTTCCGGGCTATATCCTGGTCGAGATGATCATGACCGAAGAATCGTGGTATGTCGTCCGCAATACGCCGGGCGTCACCGGCTTTGTCAGTTCGGGCGACAAGCCGGCGCCGCTGCGCGACGACGAAGTCGCCAAGATTCTCAAGCGGATGGAAACCGATCAGCCAAAAGTGCGCGTCACCTATCGTCCCGGCCAAGTCGTGCACATCATTGATGGACCCTTTACCGATTTCCGCGGCACGGTGGACGAAGTGAACATGGAAAAGGGCAAGGTGCGCGTCCTGGTTTCGATGTTCGGGCGCGAGACGCCGCTCGAATTGGATCTGCTGCAAGTCGAAAAAGTCTAATGGTCTGATAGTCACCTAGTCGCATAGTCGAGTAGTCTTCGCCCAAATGACTATTGGACTATGCGACTATCGGACTAGAGGTGGAGGATTCGTGGGTAAGAAAGCAAAGGCAATCGTCAAACTTCAGGTGCCGGCGGGCAAAGCGACGCCCGCGCCGCCGGTGGGTACCGCGCTCGGTCCGCACGGCATCAACATCATGCAGTTCTGCAAAGAGTATAACGCCAAGACCGCGAGCATGGCGGGCATGATCGTGCCCTGCGAAATCACGATTTATCAGGATCGCTCATTCACGTTTGTTCTAAAGACGCCGCCGGCGCCGGTGCTGCTGAAAAAAGCCGCCGGTATCGAAAAAGCCTCCGGCGTACCCAATCGCAACAAAGTCGGCACGGTCACGCGCAAGCAGGTGCGCGAGATCGCCGAAATGAAAATCAAAGACCTGAACGCGGTGAACGTCGAAGGCGCGATGAAAATGATCGAAGGCACCGCGCGCAGCATGGGGATTGACGTTAGAGATTAGAAGTTGGAGATTGGACATTGGAGATTGGATGCTGGACACGGCAATTCCAACTTCTAACCTCCACCCTCTAACTTCCAAGACCGTGGGAGCGCGACAACGCGCGACATGGACCACGAGGAGACGCGAGAGTGAAAAAGCACGGCAAAAAGTACATCGAAGCAGCCAAGTTGGTGGATCACAACAAAACCTACACGCCGAAGGAAACGGTCGAACTGGTCAAAAAGACCGCGTACGGCAAATTCGACGGGACCGTCGAATTGCACCTTAAACTGGGCGTGGACGTCAAGCAAGCCGATCAGATGGTGCGCGGCGTCGTCCTCATGCCGCACGGCACCGGCAAGCCGGTGCGCATCGCCGTCTTTGCGGAGGGCGAGGGCGAACGCTTGGCGAAGGAAGCCGGCGCCGACATCGTCGGCGCGGATGATTTGATCAAGGAAATCGAAGGGGGCCGTCTCGATTTCGACATTGCGGTGGCAGTTCCGCAGATGATGGCAAAGGTCGGTCGCCTGGGCAAGATACTGGGCACGCGCGGCTTGATGCCCAGCCCGAAAGCCGGCACGATCGTCCCGCCCGATCAACTGCCGCGCTTGATCAAGGAACTGCGGCTCGGTCGCGTGGAATTCCGGACGGACAAGACCGCGAACATTCACACGATTGTCGGCAAGACGAGTTTCTCCGAAGAGCAATTGCTCGAGAATCTGACCGCGATGCTGGAGGCGATCGTACGGGCGAAACCCGCTGCCGCCAAGGGCCAGTACATCAAAAAGGCAGTCGTCGCCAGCACGATGGGACCCGGCATTCGGCTGGATTTGGGCGAGGCGCTCAGCAAGCCCGCCGCGTNNAATTTGCATTAAACCGAAAATCGCATAGAATAGAGTCCGCCAATGACCGCAGGCGCGTCGCCGGGGCGACGCTTAATCGCATGCCTGCCGAGGCAAAGATCGCAGCACCCATTTTGCATTTGGGATGAGTCTTTGTGTCGGTGTGTCATCGGCGCAGAGACTCTTTCTTTTGAACTGGAAGTTAAAAGTTGGAAATTGGAGGTTGGAAAATCCCTTGTTGGGGCAAGGGTCTTTCCAACCTCTAACCTCCAATCTCCCATCTCTATCCAACCCCCAGGAGGTGAATTCACTTGCCCATCACGAAGGAACGCAAAGAGGAACTGGTCGCGCATCTAGCGGAGGATTTGAACAAGGCGCAAGCGCTCATCCTTACCGACTATCGCGGCTTGCCGACGGCTGAACTGGCGACGCTGCGCAATCAATTGCGCGGGATGCAAGCCGGTATGCGCATCGTCAAGAATACGCTGATGGAACTCGCGCTCAAGCGCGCCGGCATGCCCGTGCCAGAGGACCTGCTCGCCGGTCCGACCGCGGTCGCGTTTTGCTACAACGACATTGCCGGTCCCGCCAAGGCGCTCAACGAATTCCTGAAAGAGAAGGAGATCAAGGTCAAGGGCGCGATCATGGGCGGCAGCATCCTGCGCGGCGCCGAAGCGGCTGCGCTCGCCACGCTGCCCTCACGCAGCCAGGTCTTTGGTCGCTTGCTTGGAACGATCCACGCGCCCGGCACACAGGTGGCTGGCGTGGTGGCAGCCGGCATTCGCCAGGTGTTGTATCTGCTCAAGGCGCGCGCGGAGCAATTGGAAAAGCAAGGCGCGGCAACGTAAGGCATTTACGTTTTACGTTTTATCCAGGGCGTAAAACGTAATGCGTAAAACGTAAAAACCCAAATTGGATTCAAGGAGTAATACAAATGGCATCCGAAAAATTGAACAAACTCGCGGAAGAGATTCAAGGGTTGACGCTCATTGAGGCTTCCGAACTGGTCAAAGTGCTCGAAGAGAAACTCGGCGTCAGCGCGGCGGCACCGGTCGCGGTGGCAGCCGTTGCCAGCGCGCCTGCTGGCGGCGCCGCGGCTGGCGGCGCAGCGCCGGCCGCTGAGGAAAAGACCGAGTTCGAGATCGTCCTGAAGGACGCCGGCTCGCAAAAAATCCCGGTGATCAAGGTCGTGCGCGAATTGACCGGCGGCACGCTGGGCTTGAAAGAGGCGAAGGAATTGGTCGAGTCCGCGCCCGCAACGATCAAGAAAGGCGCGACCAAGGAAGAAGCCGCCGAAGCCAAGAAAAAGTTGGAAGAGGTCGGCGCGACTGTCGAGATCAAGTAGTTCTGGCAGTAACTGCATAAACGCTCCCAGGCGTATCGCCTCGGAGCGTTTATGTTTTTGACTTGCAATTCTACTCGTAGTAATATCGCGGCGGTAAACCTTGCGAAGGTTCGGCAGTTGTCTTCGAATGAAATGCGCTTTCCTACACCGAGAACCGTGGCTTTCGCAAGCCCTTTCGCAATCCTTCGGCTTCGCTCAGGACAAGCACTTCGCAAGGATGAGCGTTACAAAATGGATGTCTTTGATGAGCACTCCGAATCCAAAAACGAAAGATTGGGCGGTCCGTTTCCGTGGGCATGACACGCCCGTCAGTCTGGTCGCCGGTCAAACCGTCGCCGTGAATCTGCGTTTGGAAAACGTCGGCTCGCGCAAATGGATGCAGAGCGGCAGCGCCGCGGCCCACGTCGGTTACAGATGGTTCGATGCGGCCGGCGCGCAGCAACGCGACGTAGAAGACCGGCGCACGGCGTTGCCCGCCGATGTTTACCCGCGCCAGGAGATCGCGTTCGGCGCGGTCCTCGTCGCGCCCAAGGCGCCGGGCGCGTACAATCTCCACTGGGATTTGTTCGGCAGCGCCTGGTTTGCCGATACCGACCATCCGCCGCTGAGCGTCCCGGTGCGCGTCACCGCCGCGCCCACGGACATTACCGGCTGGCGCGTCGAATCGAACGTGAATCCCGCGCCGGTCGCGCGCGCGCTCGACGGCGATCCCCGGACGTTTTGGGACAGCGGCGTGCCCCAAGCCGCGGGGCAATGGTTTCGACTGAATCTTGCCGCGCCGCGCGTGGTAGACGGCATTCAATTCCTCAGCCCGGGCAAAGGGTTTCCGGCGGGCTATGTCCTGCGCGTCTCCGCCGACGGTCGAACCTGGGTCGAGGTCGCGCGGGTCGCCGCTGGCAATCAGTACGACGTGATGGCGGTGTTCGCGCCGCAACTCGTTCAATATGCGCAGATTGATTTGCTCGGCGTGGGGATGTCGAGTTGGATGATTTCCGAGGTGTTAGTTCATGCGGGGATCGCGTGGCACGCCGACGCAAGCCACAATCCAAAGACTGCTTGCCGCGCGATTGACAACCGCGCGGACACGGCTTGGTCGAGCGGCGCGCCGCAAATGCCGGAGATGTGGTTTCAGATTGACCTGGGACACGCGGAGATCGTCAGTGGGCTAACGCTCGTTCCGCCGGCGGACGAGCATCCGGCCAGTTATCGCGTCGCCGTGTGGAACGCGAGCGCGCATCGCTGGCAGGCGGTCGCGGAAAAACTGAGCCAGACCGAACTGCTGGACATTGTTTTCGACGCGACCCAGACGCAGTTCATCAACATCCAACTGCTGCAAGCGCGCGAGCGTCCTTGGGCGATCCAGCATGTCGGCGTGAGTCGCGAAATGGAGCGGTGGCTGGGACCGGGGACGTGACGAGTGGCGAGTGGCGCGTGCCGAGGGGAACCATCTCCGCGTCACACGTCACTCGCCCCCGTCACTTTTTGGCTGTGCGACACGCTCGCGGCGGGTTTGGCTTGCTTTTCGAGCGCGGGTATCAATTTGAGGAGCGGTTCTTTGGCGCGCGCGGTCGTGTGCTTGACGAGCAGCGTGCGCGTCTGGATGCGTTGAAAGCCGGCTTGTTCTAGCGCGACGGCAAGATTGCCCTCGTAATCGCGCACGTTGGAGTAAATCGGAAGGCGTGGCGCTGCCCACAAGAGCGACAGCGCGCCGCGCACCAACACCTCCGCCTGTTCTTGCGCTTGCGGATGCAGACCCAGGCGCAGCCAATACGCCGCGCGCCCGCGCTGCACGCGCGCCGCGCCGGCGAGTTCGCCCTCGACTTCGAGCACATAGCCCGCGCCGTGCGATTGATCCCACCAATCGCCCATTTTCCCGGCGCGTCCTTCCGGCGACAGCATCCCTTCGACCATTTGCACCGGGCGCGGCGTCAGTTGCGCGTACAGTCGCAGGAGATTCCAGCCATCCTGCGCGCGCTGACGGCGGAGCAAATCGGTCTTGAGCCGATCGGAACGCCATGCGCGCAGGCAATAGATGTCTTCGCGCGCGTACGCGCCAAACCCCGCTTGCCGAAACACTTCCTCCGCGCCATTCCCACTCGACACTTGGACAAACAAGCGCTGTCCGCCGCGCGCGCCGATTTCCTGGGCGCACTCGGCGAGGAGGCGATACCAAATGGACACCGCGTCATTCCCGGCGTCGAGCGCGGGCGCAAGAAAGGCGACGTCCGCTTCGGGGCGACCCCAGCGTCCGCGCGCCTGCAAAAAGCCGACGGCGCGCGCGCGGTGAGTTGCGGAGGGATACAGGACGATCGTCTCCGCGCCGACCGCGCTGAACGGCACCGGCGCGAGCAGCGCGGCTTGCAAGGGGGTGTGCGGCCAGAGGATCGCGCGTTCAAAATCCAACTGAACGCCGCACGCCTGCAAGCGGTGGATAGTGAATAAATCGTCGAGACCGAGCCAACGCGCCACGAGTCACTCCTGTAATCTGATTGTCAAGTCGCTTGGTCATCCAGTCGCGTGGTTATTACCATCAAACCACGTGATTGTTCGAATCCGTGACCAACCACGCGACTAACCCGTCACCCGCCGCGCCTCGATCACATTCGGCAGGCGGTCAATTTTGTTCAAGATGCGCGTGAGTTGATCCGCGCTCGCGATCTCCAGCGTCGCGGTGATCATGGCGACGTGGTCCTTGCGCCCGGTCACCGCGTTCGTCGAAGCCATGTTCACACCCTCGGCGGCGACGATGCCGGAGATATCGTGCACCAAGCCCGCGCGGTCGAACGCTTTGACCTGCACGAGCACCGGGTACGCCTTTTGCTTCGTCTGACCCCAGTCAATCGAAATCAACCGCTCGCGTTCGGTATCCACGTTCACAATGTTGCGGCAATCGCGGCGATGGATCGTGATGCCGCGCCCGCGCGTAATGTAGCCGACGACCGAATCGCCGGGCAGGGGACTGCAGCAGTTGGCGACGCGCACCAGCAAATTGTCCACGCCCTCGACGGTGGCGGACGCGTCCGGCAAGCGCGGCGCTACCGGCGCAAGCAGCGCGGCTTCTTCCACACCCGACCGGGCGCGCTCGGCTTCCAGCAATCGGACGCTGATCGTCTGGATGCTCAGGTCCTCGTGCCCGATGGCTTCCAGCAAGTCATCGGCGTTCTTGTAGTTGAAGGACTTGGCGAGATCGTCAAAGTTGCGCTGATCCAAGCCCAGGCGATGCAGTTCCTTTTCAAGGAGCGCGCGTCCTTCCGCGATGGCTTGCTCGCGTTCCTGATGTTTGAAATAGTACCGGATTTTTTCTTTCGCGCGCGCGGTGCGGACAAGCCCCAGCCCGGGATTCAGCCAGTCGCGGCTGGGTCCGCCCTTTTTGGTCGTCAGGATTTCCACGCGGTCGCCGGTGCGCACGCGATAATCCAACGGCACGATTTTGCCGTTCACCTTCGCGCCGCGGCAGCGGTGGCCGATTTCGGTATGGACGTGGTACGCAAAATCAATCGGCGTTGCGCCCGCCGCCATTTCGATAATGTCCCCTTTGGGGGTAAAGACGTAGACCTGGTCCTGGAAAATATCGGTCTTGAGCGAGTCCACAAACACGCGCGCATCGGCGATGTCTTTGCGCCACTCCATCAACTGGCGCAGCCAATTGATTTTGTTTTCGAGCGCCGCGTCGCGCCGCGCGTTCGGCTCTTTATAGCGCCAGTGCGCGGCGATGCCGAACTCGGCGATCTCGTGCATTTCGATCGTGCGAATCTGGATTTCCACCGGCTTGCCGGCGGGTCCAATGACGGCGGTGTGCAGCGATTGGTACAGGTTCTGTTTCGGCTTGGCGATGTAATCGTCGAACTCGCCGGGGATCGGCGTCCAGAGACTGTGGACGATGCCGAGGACGACGTAGCAATCGCGAACGTTTTCGACGATGACGCGGATCGCGCGGATGTCGTAAATCTGATCAAAGTCGCGGCCCTTGCGAATCATCTTGTCGTAGATGCTGTAGATGTGCTTGGGGCGCCCGCTCATCTCGCGCGGGGTGACGCCCTCTTCCACCAGGCGCTCGCGCAGAATCGTGATCGCCTGTTGGATGTACGCCTGTTTGTCGTCCTTGTCTTCGGCTAGGAGCGTTTCGATTTCCTGGAATTTGGTCGGTTCGAGGTGCTTGAGCGAGAGGTCTTCGAGTTCGCGGCGGAGGTTGTACATCCCGAGGCGATTCGCGAGCGGCGCGTAAATCTCCATCGTCTCACGCGCGATGCGGCGCTGCTTGTCCGGCGGAATCGCATAGAGCGTCCGCATGTTGTGCAAGCGATCAGCCAGTTTGATGAGGACGACGCGGATTTCTTCTGCCATCGCCATGAACATCTTGCGCAGCGATTCGGCTTGGGTCTGCTCCATGCCCAGCCGCAAGCCGGAGAGTTTCGTCACGCCATCCACGAGCGTGGCAACCTGATCGCCAAATTCCTTCTGAATCGTTTCGAGCGGGACGTGCGTGTCTTCGGGGACATCGTGGAGGAGCGCGGCGACGAGGGTGTCTTCGTCGAGGCAGAGATCGGCGAGGATGCCGGCGACTTGAAACGAGTGCGTGATGTACGGATCGCCGGTCGAGCGCGTCTGTCCGCCATGCGCGCGGCAGGCGAGGTCATACGCGCGTTGGATGCGCCCGAGATCGGCTTCGGGGTTGTATGCTCTAATCTTGGCGAGGAGTTCTTGAATGTCCATCGTCTTGCCTTGCGGGCAATTTTACTCCAACGGGATGGTTTTGGCAACCGCAACGTGGTTTTACGCGCGTTTCAAAAAATGCTATAATGCGCGCGAAAGGAGAACGCATGCGATTGGCTCTGCGCGCGCTTGCCCTCGTCGTGTTAGGCGCGGTCGTATTTGTGTTTGCGCCCACCCCAACCGACGCCGCGCCACCCGAAACGTACACGGTCCAAGCCGGCGACACGCTCTACGCGATCGCCCTGCGCTATCATACGACCGTCGCCGAGATCAAGAAACTAAATGGGCTCGGCACCAGCGATACGATTCTGGTTGGACAAAAACTCCTCATTCCGACTGCCAACGCCGCCGCCCCGCTTCCGGCAGCCACTTCCTATGTCGTCCAGCCCGACGATACGCTCTATCGCATCGCGCTCCGCTACGGCACGACGATCCGCGCGCTCGAACAGTTGAATGACCTTCCAAATCCAAATCTGATTTCTGCCGGTCAAGCGCTCGCGATTCCGACCAGCGCGACGGTTGCCAAGCCCGGCTTGATTCTCGATCCGCCGACCGCGCGGCAAGGCGGCACGCTGTTGATTCGGGTCGCGCGTCCAGACCTCGCATCGGTCGCCGGCATGTTCAACGGCGAAAAGATCGCGTTCATCCGCGCGGCAGGATACTGGTACGCACTCGTCGGCATCTCGCGCTGCGCCAAGATCGGCAGCGCCCCACTCAGCATCACGACGACCGATGCCACCGGCAAATCGTCCACCGACGCTATCTCAGTTTCGATTGCGGCGACCGCGTTCCCCGTGGATGCGATCACGCTGCCGCCGTCCAAAGTGACCATCTTGCAGGATCAAGCGCTCATCCAGCGCGAAGCCGCGCAACTCGCCGCGATCGTCGCCCAAGCCACGCCGACGCGTCTGTGGAGCGGCGCGTTTCAACAACCGCTGTCCGGCAGAATCACCGAAAATTTCGGCACGCGGCGATCGTACAACGGAGGTCCGGTCGGCGCGTGCGGACACGAAGGCACTGATTTTGGCATGGCGGCTGGCTCGCCGATCTACGCGCCCGCGCGCGGGCGCGTCGTGTTCGCAGGACTGACCCAGGTGCGCGGCAACATGACGGTGCTCGACCACGGGCTGGGTGTGTTCAGCGCGTACTATCACCAATTGGAAATCAATGTCCAGGTCGGGCAGATGGTCGAGCCAGGGACGTTAATCGGCAAGGTCGGAACCACCGGACTTTCGACCGGCAATCACTTGCATTGGAGCATGTGGGTGAACGGCGAGTACGTGGATCCGATGGAATGGACGCGGCGAATAGTCCCATAGTCAGATAGTCGCGTAGTCACACAGCCACGACCCTACGACTATGTGACTATTTGACTACGCGACCACACGACTAACCACGGAGGCACAGATGGAATTGAAGACCGTCCAGATCGAAAATCCTAACGAACTCAACTTCATCCTGGGTCAATCGCATTTCATCAAGACTGTCGAGGACATGCACGAAGCGCTCGTGACCGCGGTGCCGGGCATCAAATTCGGGCTGGCGTTCTGCGAGTCGTCCGGCGCGGCGCTCGTGCGCGTGAGCGGCACCGATCCCACGCTGGTCGAATTGGCGAAGCGGAACGCACTCGCGCTGAGCGCGGGACATGCGTTCATCGTCTTCCTGGGCGCGGGCTTGTTCCCGATCAATGTCTTGCACGCGATCAAGAATGTGCCCGAGGTCGTCAACATTTTCTGCGCGACCGCGAACCCGCTTCAGGTCATCGTGGCGGAGACGGAGCAAGGGCGTGGTGTCCTCGGCGTGATTGACGGCGTGAAATCGAAAGGCGTGGAGGACGACGCGGGCGTTGAATGGCGCAAGGGCTTGCTCCGCAAATTCGGATACAAACTGTGACGCGTCTATCCACTCTCTCCATCATCGCGTTCTCGCTCTACACGCTCGGCATCGTCTACGGAACGCTCGCCGTGATCTTGCAGACGCGCGCGCCGCTCTGGCTGCTCAACGCCACTACGCTGGCATTTTTTATTTTTGCGGTGACACATGCCAGTTGGCGTTTCGGCACGCGCACGATGTTGATCTTTTTGGCGCTCACCTTCGTCGTCAGTTTTATCTTCGAGACACTGGGCGTGCTGACCGGCATCGTTTACGGGCCGTACGCGTACACCGAAAAACTTGGACCCAAGCTGGGCGTCGTACCGCTGTTAATTCCGCTCGCGTGGTTCATGATGATGTACGCGTCTTACACTGTCGTGGACATTATCGCGTCACCCGCTCCCCGTCCCGCGTCGCGCGCCTGGCGCGCGTGGGTTGCCTGGCTGGGCGCGATGGCGATGACCGCATGGGACTTGGGCATGGATCCGCAGATGGTTGCGGGGGGACATTGGATCTGGACGCAGAGCGGCGCGTATTTTGGGGTGCCCGTGCGCAACTTTATCGGCTGGCTCGCGACGACGGGTACTGTTTTCGCTCTGTTCCATATAGTTCAAGCGCGCCAACCGGCGCGTCCGTTTCAGTTCGGTGATGCGTTCGCCTACCTGCCGGTCATCGCTTACGCGCTGCAAGGATCAGCCACTCTCATCGTCGGAGTTGCCGCCGATCAGCGCGCCCCCGCGCTCATCACGTTCTTTGCGATGGGCGCGTTTCTATTCGCCGCGATCACACGCATCGCGCAAATTCGAGGTCAACCATGATCCATCCGTCTACCTTTTCGATTGTCGCGTACGATTCCGCGACCGGCGATCTCGGCATCGCGGTCGAATCCAAATTTCTCGCNNGTACGGTCCGCGCGGTCTGCGAATGTTGAAGCAAGGGCTGACGCCAAAGCAAGTCGGCGCGAAACTGGTCGCGCGGGACAAGGCCGCGCGCCAACGCCAATTCGGCATCGTGGATGCCAAGGGGCGCGCGTTCACGTACACCGGCACGGGTTGTTTCGATTGGGCGGGTGGTCGCACGGGGAAACATTTCGCCGCGCAGGGCAACATCCTCGCCGGCGCGGCAGTCGTGGACGCGCTCGCGGAGACGTTCGAGAAAACGCGCGGCGATCTGGCAGAACGATTGATCGCGGCGTTAGCGGCGGGGCAAGCGGCTGGCGGCGACAAACGCGGACAGGCAAGCGCAGCGCTGCTCGTCGTCCGCAAGAACGGCGGCTATGCCGGGTTCAACGATCGCTACATTGACTTGCGCGTGGACGATCACGCGAGACCGATTGACGAATTGAAACGCCTGCTCGACTTGCATCGGCTGTATCTGGGCAAGACGAATCCGCAGGACATTTCGCCGATTGACGCCAGCATCGCACGCGAGTTGCAAACGCTGATGCAGTCGCGCGGCTATTACCCCGGCGCGATCAACGGCGCGTGGGACGACGCGACGCAAAAAGCGTTCCGCGAATTTGCGGGCGTGGAAAATCTGGAGGATCGGTTGCTGGAGGGCGCGCGGATTGATCGCGTGGCGCTGGAGTTCCTGCGCCGGCAGATGCGCGGCTAGCGGGTTGTCGTCTCCGACAACTGCCCAGCCGTCCGGAGTAGCCGGCGCGCCTCGGCGATATAGTCCGGGTCAATCTCAAAGCCGACGAAATCCACGCCAAGTTCCACACACGCCAGCGCGGTGTGCCCGATGCCGAGAAATGGGTCGAGGACCAGCCGCGTTTTCTCCACCCCGTGCAGTTGAATGCACATTTTTGGAATCTTTACCGGAAACGTCGCCGGGTGCGGACGTTGCGCGGCGCGGTCGCGGATCGTTTTGTACGGAATGAACCAGGTGTTGCCGCGACAGCGCTTGTCCGCGCGCGCCGCGCGCCAGCGCGTCACGTTCGATTTGTCCTGATACTCGACGCCGATGGCCAGCCGCGCCAAGGCGACATCGCCGCGCTTGGTCAGATGAAAGATATACTCGTGGCAGTCGTTCACATAGCGCGGGCTGTTGATCGGCTTGTAATGTCCGACCGAAACGTTGCCGGTGATGCCGGGGTAATGGCCGATGTCCTGTTTTTCGATCGCGATGGATTTGATCCAGTGGATGACGTTCTGCAGAACGAAATGCTTTTGCATTTCCGCCAGCACCTGAAACGGCACGCTGGGATCGCTTGGTTTTGCGCCGATATTCAGAAACAGCGATCCGTCGTCGCTCAAGACATCGCGCACGACTTGGGCCCATTCGCCCAGCCAGCGCAAATAGTCCCCGCGCGGCAGCGTGTCGTCGTACTGGCCGTATTGGATTCCCAGGTTGTACGGCGGCGATGTGACGACGACATCCACCGAACGCGGCGCGAGGTTCGCCTTCATCCCGGCGACGCAGTCGGTGTTGTAAAGAGTAAGTTGGTGCAGGCGGCGTGAAACGTAAAACGTAAAACGCGCTGCGTGTTGCCTGCTGCGTGATACGTGTGCCATTGGCTATTTTCCCATACGCACGTTGGTCAACTTGATCTGACTGTTTTCGACAACCCACTCACCTTGCGCGTCCAGCGGTTCGTTCGTCAGTGGATTATACAACGCAACGCGCAATATGTAATTGCCCGGTGGAACAGCCGTCGGAACCATCAATCGAACCGGCGCGCGCAAGATTTCGCCCGGCGTCCAGCGCGCTGTGCCGAGCGCGTTCCCCAATGGCGTTTCATCGCTCCGGGCAACCAGGTTCCCATTCTCCGCAAACAAGCCGGCGAACAGACGTTGGTCTATGTTCGTCGGCTCTTGCGCTTGCCAGTACACATCCACGTCAAGCGGCGCGCCCGCGCGCGCAACTACCGATGCCGGCTCAAAGCCCAGCAGCATGATCCGGTTGCCGAGTAAGACCTCGCGGCGCGTTGCGGTCGCCGGCAGCGCGGTCAGCGGCGCGCGCGTCGTCAGATACCCCTGCACGCGCGCGTACGATTCCCCCGCGAATCCCTGGTCGTCAATGATGCGCCCGCGCTGCACGAGGTAAGCGCGGATGACGCCGTCTGGATCAACCACGGTGTCGTACAGCCGCAGCATCCAGACGCGCGGGTGCGCGGCAAACACGCGCCCGAGCGCGGCGCGCGTCGTGTCCTCCGTCGTCGCGTAGAAATCGGATGCAGGGCTGCCCCAGCCCAAACTCGCGCTGCCGCCAATCGAGCCGGTTTGCAGAACGAGCGCGCCATCACCCGTATTGCGCGTTGCGTATTCCGCCAGTCGCCCGCGCCACGCGACCGGGAGATCGGAATAGTAATCGAACGCAGTGTAGGTATAGCCCGCGTTGACAAGCACCGCGTCGCCGGGACGCCAATGTTCGGTTAGATATGT
>DHFK01000211.1:13929-15370 GCA_002400365.1 Anaerolineales bacterium UBA4826
AAACGTGAAATGTAAAACCATGCCCTGAGCGAAGCCGAAGGGGTAAAACGTGATGCGCGATTCATGATGCGTGATACGTGATACGTGATGCGTGATGGAGAATCTACAGTCTGAAATCTGAAATCTGAAATCCGGCGGATGCCGATGGCGAGCAACATGTAGAAACCGGGCGAGTAAATGAAAATGTAGCGCACGTGATAGAGCGGCTTCCAGAGTGAAAGCGCGTAGATGAGGAAGAGCGGGATGAAGGTGTAGCCAAGCAAGAATAGTGACAAGGAAGCGCTCGGCGCTCGGCGCTCGGTGAGGATTACGAAAACGAACAGCCCGATGATAAAGAGCAGGCTGGGCCATGTCACCGCGAGGTCGAGTGATTGACCGAACGCGAGCGCGGAGAAAGATTCCGTGAGAACATTGGGCAGCGTGGTGAAAGAACGCCACGGCGGCACGGGCGGGTCGGTGGCTTGGCGGAACGCGATGGGAGCCCAGGGGAGGTAGAGAACTAGAATGGCGAGTTGAGAGAAAAGCCAATTTCTGATTTTCGATGTTCGATTTTCGATTTCCGATTGGCGAGCGATCCAAACTAGCGCGGCGATGTTTTGAAAGACGAGCAGGAACGCGAAATAGTAGAGCGTGTACAATCCAAGCGCGCTGATGACGACGTAGGCGCTAAAGTCGCGTGATACGTGATGCGTGATGCGTGATGCGTGGCGGTCAGACGTCTGCTGACTGGTGACTGGCGACTGGCGACTAATCACCCGCACAAAGAAATGTACTGCCGCCAGCCCGAGGACCGCGCCGAGTGTGTACATCCGTACTTCTTGCGAGTACCATAGGTTGTAGGGCGAGAGCGCGACGAGCAGCGCGGCGAGGAGGGCAACCTCACCCCCTACCCCCTCTGTCCCCCTCCCCCCTCTCCGCTCCGCTCAGGACGCATAGGAGAGGGGGGAGGGGGACAAAGGGGGTAGGGGGTGAGGTCAGGAGGCACGATGAGTCCCCTACCAGAACAGGCGGTAGTACCGTATACGCATCGCGACTTGATTTACGACTGGAACGACATGGGCGAAACGCTGCCGCCGCCCTTGCGCGCGACGCAATTCGACGATGAGACTTTGCGCGATGGCTTGCAAGCGCCGTCGGTGAAAACGCCGCCCATCGAAGAAAAGATCAAGTTGCTGCATCTGATGGACGAACTGGGCATTCACACCGCGAATCTCGGTTTGCCCGGCGCGGGGCCAGTGCACGTCGAACACATGACGCGGCTGGCGCGCGAAATCCGCGACCAGAAACTAAAGATCGCGGCGAACGCGGCGTGTCGCACGATGCTGGCGGACGTCGAGCCGCTGGTCAAGATCATTGACGCGGTGGGCATTCCAATCGAGGCGTGCACGTTCATCGGTTCCAGCCCGATTCGCCGGTACGTCGAAGATTGGTCGCTCGACGC